>CAYWSM010000039.1:0-33700 GCA_964460935.1 uncultured Terriglobales bacterium
TGATATTCGACGATGTACCCGGCAACCGCGCTCGCCGCTACCGTCAACGGAGATGCAAGATACATCTGCCCTGGCCCGCTGCGACCCGGAAAATTTCGGTTCTGGGCGCTGATGACGATCTGATCCGGCCGCGTCGAGACACCCGGACCTGCGTTGATGCAGGCGCCACAACTCGGCTCGATAACCTGCGCCCCTGCCTGCGCAAAGATGTCCAGATATCCTCGATGCAAACAGTACTCGCGCGTCTCCTGCGAGCCGAACTGGATGTAGAACTTCACCGAGTCCGCCACGTGCTTGCCGTGCTTCAATGCATCCGCCAGCACCTGCGCGTACATGTCCATGTCTTCGTTCTTACCTGCGGTGCAGGTGCCGCCATACGCTATTTCCACCGGTACCGGCGTATTCAGGTCGCGGATGTACTTGCCGTTTCCCGGATCGCCCGGTGTCGCAATCATCGGGTAGATCTCATCCGCATCAAGTTCGATCACATGCGCGTACTGCGCACCGGGATCGCTGTACAAACCGTGGATCAGTTTGTCTGCTTCGCCGCGATCCATGCTGCGACGTTCTACGAGGAACTCCACCACTTTTTCATCCGGCGCAACGATACCGGTGAATCCGCCAATCTCCGCTGCCATGTTCGTCATGGTTGCGCGCTCATCGACACCGAGCTCCTCGATCGCATCTCCGGCGTATTCGATCACCTTGGCCAGCGCTTTGCCCCAGCGAACATAGTCAAGAGAAAGAATCTTCAGGATGAAGTCCTTCGCTGTAACGTTCGGCTTACGTTTTCCATGCACGACGATCTTCACCGACTCCGGCACGCTCACACGGATGTCTTTAGTGAACCAGGCGTTGAAAACGTCTGTCGTTCCGATGCCGAAGGCTATACAGCCCATTGCGCCAACGTGTGGCGTGTGCGAGTCCGAGCCGACGTTTAGCTGTCCCGGAAGAGCGTAGGTCTCCAGCATGACCGAATGGCAAATCCCTTCCGCTCCCTTCCGGTCGCGCAGTTCGCCATGAAGTTGAACTCCCTTCTCCCGCGCAAACTCCTGTTGTTTGATCTTCAGTTGTGTCGCAAGGTCAAGCAGACCCATCTTTCTCTTATCTTCGGACATTACGTCATCGAGAAACGTCAGGTGATCGCGAAAACACTTGATGGTTGCCGGATCGTTTACCGGAACGTCTTTCCCGATCAGATGGTCGTAGAAGATCGCCGCCATCGGCGTAACGTATTCGTGAGAGAAGCGCAGGTCTGTCTTCGCGAAGCCCGTATCGCCGGGCTTAACTGCCGCTACACCGATTATTCCGTCCGCGTTCACCATGTGCCGGGCAAAGATCTTTTCCGCCAAGGTCATCGGGCGTGGACTGGTCTCGATTGCAGGCAGCGATACCTTCTTCTGCATGCGAGCAATGTTGAACTGGAACAGTCCTCCGTACTCGATCACCTGCTGCGTTATCTCATCTTCTCCCTGCGTGAATGCTGCTAGAGGAATGTCTTCCCCGCGCCGGATTTTGTCGATCATGCTGAAATCTGTCGATGTCAGCAGACCCAGGTTCTGGCAGTTCTGTTTATAAATTCGCTCGATATTTTCGGCGATCACCAACTGAATCCCAGCCTTGAGTTCGGCATAGGGCGAATGCTCACGGCTCGATCCTTTGCCGCGCCGTTTGCCGCTCACGCACGCAACAAATCCTCCGCGCTTTACGTCGCTGCGCTTGATCGGCACTTCGTTTCCCGCTTTCAATCCGACATATGGGAACTCGCCCAAGGTTTCGTCGAAGTAGAAACACACATGCGCCGGGGTGATTTCGTCGGTCGAAATGTCATCACGCAGTTTGGGATTGTTTGCTGGATTCGCCGTGTCCCATGGCATGTCCCAACCATTCAGTTGTTTTCGGATGAGTTCGGGATCTTCGGTAAGGAACAGGATGCGCCCTTGCAGCTTTACCGTCGCCGGACGCTTTTCAATTTTCCGTTGGAGCAACGATTCAATCACAAGCGTTTCCTTGAGCTGGGGTTAACGTCAGAAGGCCACAACAAGTTAGATGCTGGGTCCAGCGTAATGCAAGACAGACTTGACTAGCCGACAGACCATCGTGCGCTGCAACGACGAGCGCCGAGTGTGGCGGATACCGCCTTCAGCAAAGTGGGTTGAGTTTATACACGCCTATCTCACCGGCTTCAAGTCATTCATACGTTGAGGATCGAGCGCCACTTCAATGCGAGTATGTTTGGGGAAAGTGACATCCTGACCGTGAGCGATGAACCGGCTGTAGATCGCCCGCCCAGTCCCGTAGAAACCGAACGCAGCTCCCACGTATGGCGACTTGACCGCCAGTGCTGTGGCACGCCCAATTAGCGCGAATCCATTGCTCGCGCCACCTGTGTGCATCACGGATGCCTCGTTTTCGTGGACTGCGGAAGCAGCCAATAAACCCATTATTAGTGGCGCGGCCATACCTCTAGACCCCGGTTTCACGCCACCTTCGGCGTCGATCTGCAGATTTCCATGCTGGTCGGAATCGACCGAAACCGGCGTACCCTGAACCTTCTGCACAAATCCTGCCGGGAATTGCAATTCGCGGAATGAAAAGCGCAACACGCCACCCTTTCCCCACTTGCCTGCCGCGTGCACCTGCGTGATTTCGCCAAGCAATCGCGAACCCTCAGGAACCTTCAGTTGCTGATCCTTGCCGAACAGCGGCTGCGTGACCACCCCTTCAACTTTTGTGCCCCGAATGGCATCCCCTGAACTCACCTGCTGCACCAACTCCGCCGCGAGGGTCACCGTCGACTCTACGCCTTTCGTTGGCTGTACCGGTTTCTCCTCGCCGGCGACAACCGGCAACTCGATTGGCGCCGCTGTCTCCACCGAGAACTCGGTACCTTCGGTTAACAATTCAGGATGGTACGGCAGTTCCGAATACAGCATTCGTCGGGCGCGATCCTTCTTCCCCGGAGCCGTGAACTGGTGAACCGTTTCCTTCTCACGACCGACAGCGTCTGACCACAGCTTCTTCACCATGGACTGATGCCCTGCGCCGGTCGCTTGAAATCTCACCACCTCCATCCCGTTCGACGCTGGCTTCATCTGAATCGCCATCTCGTTCTTTCCGGCCAGTAGCAGGTCATCGAAAGCGATTTCCGGTTGATGCAGAGGCGTGAAATCGCCACTCAACTTTGCATTCGTGCGTATGTTTTTCGGCGCCGGCTTCAGGGCTGTAATCTTCCCAATCAATTCAGAACCAGCCGGTATAACCAATTGATTATCAACATAGAAGGGGTAGACGGTTCGCGCTCGCACCGCTTCTCCCACCTTCATGTGGGTATCGTGTTCCACCTGTACAGCGAGAGTCTCGCCAGGTTGAACCTGAATGGTGTTAACGCGATCTTCGGCATGAGAGATGACACTGAGACCCAGCCCAAAAACAAGGGCGACGAAAGGCTTGTTTATCGACATACTGCTGAACCCCTGGTGCGAGATTCGCGGACGGGCAAGTTTGGACTAATAGTAATCCACAAACCCTGGGATATGGGGAAAGTCGTAGAAGATTTAACCGCGGCCTCGACTGTACTCTAGCGGGTTCGGCAACTCAGGCAGGTCGCGGCCTTCAATGATGTCGGCCATCACCCGTGTCATGTCTTCGTGAACCAAGCCATTACTCGCCAGAGTCTCCTTGGAGTCAAGCGTCCAATTGTTGCCGTCAAAGCGTGTCACGTTACCGCCAGCTTCCCTAACGAGCACCACGCCTGCCGCCGTGTCCCATGGATTGAGGTTGAACTCCCAGAAGGCATCCAGGCGTCCGCTCGCCACGCTGGCGAGGTCGAGAGCCGCCGATCCGGCGCGTCGAACACCATGCGTCCGCAACGTGATTACATGGTAGAAGTAGATGTTCGGATTCTTATGCCGCTTGTGACTCGGGAATCCTGTTCCCGTCAGAGACTCCGCAAGATTGTTGAGCTTCGAAACGTGAATGCGCTCACCGTTCAGATACGCTCCAGCGCCCTTCTCCGCGGCGAATAACTCATTGCGTGTCGGATCGTAAACTACTCCTGCAATGAGCTCTCCGCGAACCTCCAGGCCGAGGGATACACAAAACACCGGAAAGCCGTGTGCGAAGTTCGTAGTGCCATCGAGGGGATCGATGTACCACCGATAGTCGCTGCCGGTGTTTGTGCGCGTTCCTTCCTCTCCGAACAAGTCGTGCCCCGGAAATTCCTGCTGAATGCGGTCGGTGATCATCTTTTCCGATGCCCGATCCGCCGCTGTCACCAGATCCGCGTCGCCTTTATACGTGAATCCAATCCGCTGCTTGAATTTCTCGAGCAGCAAAGCACCCGCCTCGCGGGCCATGCTCTCCATGGAAGGAACGTAATTGGTCTTTGCCGTCATCGGTGATCGTTGCAGTCCAGAAACACAAATTGGATATTGTGTATTGTCTATTGAATACTCAAAAGCAAGACTTTGCTTTCAATCGTCAATAAACAATCTTCAATATCCAATCCTTTGGAGCTATCTTTTTCGCGCGGTGCCTTCTTCCGCGATGTACATGATCTCGTGCTTAAAGATGAACAGGTTGGGCTCGCCCTCGCGCGTCAGGCGGATCATGTTCCGATCGTAGTATTCGATCCATCCACGGACAACTTCGCCGTCCATCAGCCGGACAGAAACAGTCTTCTGCTTCTCGCCCAGCATCTTTAAATACAACGCCTCTTCGAAGGTGTCTTCCGGCGGCGGCGCTTTCGGCTTTTTATGATTGCTATTGGAATTAGGGGTTCGCAGCGGCATGGGTTCATTCTACCCGAAGAGCCTTCATTTTCAGGCAGGTAATTCGGCCAAGCCCGCTGGTTACTCTCCGAAGCCTTGCTGCTTCGGGTGCTTGCTGTCGGCGAAGGCCGGCGCATTACCGGGTAGCGGCTTCAAAATCAGGAGTTTCGAACGTCCATCGCGCCCGCCCGGCACGTAGATGAGCTTCGTCTTCGGATCATATGCCAGTGAACGTCCGCGAACGTCGATGTTCAACTCATCGCCGCGCGCGAGGCCGTTCACGTGCACTCCCATGATGCACACAGCGCCGGCGGACGCAGCCAGCAGCTTATTGTCGGCGGCATCGAGCCAAAGGGAATCCACTCCCGCCGGCGCACCTACACGATTCAGTTCCGCACCAGTATCTGCGTTCAACGCCACAACCGCATATCGTACGGCGACGTAGAGCCTGCGCGCGTCCGGATTCAGCGCAAGTCCGGTGGGCTGCGAGCCTTTTATGGACCAGTAAGCCTGCGGGTTCAGGTCGAGGTCGTACACACCGACCTGCCTCTTGTCTTGCAGGGTTGCATAGATCAACCTCTTCGCCGGATCGAACACCATACGATCTGGCAGCCCGCCCGCATCGACGGCTTTAACTTTGTTGTTACTCTTGAAATCAACATACCCAATCGACCGGTCCCGCGAATTCGCCAGATACAGCCGGTCATTCACCGGGACATATAGAATGCTCTCCACCGGAACTTTGACGGGAATCACCTTCTCGACATTCCACGATTCCGTCGAGATCACCACAATGCTCTCGCGATCCGGGCTGCTCAGGAATACGCGCCCACCAGCCTCGTCTACCGCTATCCCTGCGGCGCCGCGTACGTGCTCAACGCGCGCGACGACACGCCGTTTTGCAAGATCGAAGATGTCAACGGAATTGGCTGCCGAATGTGCCATGAGCAACGCACCGTTGGCGATTCCGACGGCATCGAATCCCGGTAAACCGGCGAGATCAATCATTGCAACCTGACGCAACCGATCAGCGGAAGCGAAAGTCGTAAGCAAGACGAAGGCGAATATCAGGCGTAGAAGGCGCATACGGCTACACGGGATTGGGATGCAGAGGAGAAGATGAGCGCTGCCCAGAAGGACATTAGCAAATGAGTAGCCAGGAATTTCTGGAAGGGCCGCTCAGTCAGAATGAGCTAAGAGCGTCGTAGAATTGCCGAGTTGCTGAAATCCAGCTTACAAAGATGCATTTCGATGTCTCTGCGTTGCCACGTGATCGAAACTGTCTTCCCATTCCGGATAGACACTGACATTTGTCCCAACAACGCGACAGTTAAGCCCTTCTGTGGCTGAAATCCGAGATTAACGATTGCGATATACCTGCTTAAAGTGCTAAACTCCGCCGCCTCAAATAAACCCCGGAGGCCAGTGTAATCGATGAAGTTTCCCCGCCTACTCACCTCGATTGTTTCAGCCGCGACCTTGCTCGGAATAGGCGCTCCCCAAACCGTTGCACAAATTGCAAGTTCATCTGTGCCTACTACAACGTATCAGTCCGCAAGAGTTCCAGTACAACAGCCAACACGCTCACTGAGCGCAACCCGGCAAACTGAGGGTCGGCATCTCAGCAAGTCGGGCCTGGTCAGTGCCAACGCCAACCCCTGGATATTGCAAGCAACTCTGCCAAGCGCCGTTATTCACGATCTTTCCTTTCCTACTCCGCAGGTCGGTTTTGCAGCCGCTGAACTGGGACAGGTATGGAAAACCTCCGATGGCGGTTCGCATTGGACCGAAATCATGAACCTTGGCTTCCCTTATTACTGGTACGGAGTCAAGGCGCTCAATACCAATGACGTCGTCATCTCTGGTTTCAATAACTCGAACTTTCAGGGTATCGTTCGCTGGAGCCATGATGGCGGCACGACCTGGAGCGACGACATCGTGGTCAATACGCAGGGATGGGCGAACCGTGTTCGATTTGCGAGTCCTCAGGATGGACTGGTTACCGACTTGCTCAACCTGACTGCACCCAATGCCGCACACTACACCACTGACGGCGGCCATGACGGAGCTGATTGGACGCAGGTAGTACCCGACCCCAACGGAGGTTGGTTCGGCAATCAGTTCAGCTTCCTGCCGAGCCTGCATGCTCGCATGTCGGGCATCAGCTACTGCGACAGCCTTGATGGCGGCGCTGACTGGAGCTGTAAGGCTCCAGTTGATTCCGTTTTTGACGGCCCGGTGTTCTTCCAGGATGAGGACAACGGCTGGGTCGGCGGCGGAACAATTTCTCCCAGCGTGGAAGGCTGGGTACACCGCACCACCGACGGCGGACAGACATGGAGCGATCGCACGCTCGATGTTACGGCGCCTATCCGCGAGATCTATTTCATCTCTCCGAAAGTAGGTTGGGCGGTAGGCGGCAATATCTACAGCGGTGACGGCGTCATTTATTTCAGCCGCGATGGTGGACAAACGTGGTCGCTTGACATGGACACGAATGGTCACGAGATGGATGCCTGTGCCACCCCGACAATCGCATCGTCCTCGGTCCAGATCTGGTGCGCCGGGTACGACAGCTCTTTCAATGGCGTCATCTACAAGTTGGATCGCCTCAGTCAGTAGGTAGGTAGTACCAAACAGTTTCGGGCCGCATGCGGTTACTCGCAGCGGCCCGAAAGTTTTTTACAAAGTCGAAGATAAGCTACGCTAGATTCAGTGCCTCTTTGAAACTGCCGCGCTCCTTCATGATTTTTTCCTGCAGCAGCGTGATGGCATAGATCAACTGCTCGGGGCGTGGGGGGCATCCGGGGACGTACACATCGACCGGGATCACCTGGTTCACACCCTGAACCAGTGCGTAATTGTTGAACACGCCGCCCGAAGTCGCGCATGCGCCCATCGAGATCACCCATTTGGGCTCAGGCATCTGCTCGTAGAGCTGGCGAATCACCGGAGCCATCTTCTGTGAGACGCGGCCGGCGATGATCATCAGGTCGGACTGGCGAGGCGACGGACGGAACACCTCGGCTCCAAAGCGCGCGATGTCGAAACGCGAAGCGCCCATCGACATCATCTCAATCGCGCAGCAGGCCAGGCCGAATGTCATCGGCCAAATCGAGCTCTTACGCACCCAGTTCACAACCGTGTCGAGCGAGGTCATGATGATGCCCTCGGGGGTCTTCTCTCCCCATTCGACCTCACGAATTTCCGTGACCTTGGAGTGAGTATGCTCACCGAAGAGATTTTCAAAACGAGTTTCGCCGATGCCTTCAATCATGAGGAAACCATTTTAAATGAAGCTATTAGTTTGATTCAAAAAGCACGTTGGAAGCCGCAGTTTCGCGAGAACCTCATCCGACGACTGGTGAACTCTCTCACGTCAGCGAACTCAGGAAGTTTGTCACCGCTCGGACTACTGGCGCTACTTCGGACATATGCAGAGAATGTCCGATTCCCTTGACCTGCACATGATAGTAATCGGGAAATAAAGTCCTGGCCCGCCGCACATCCTCATCAGTCATGAGGCCGCCCATCTTCGGATCGGCCTGCAGCAGCAACGTGGGACACTTCACCTTCGGCAAGTACTCCTCCGGACGCCAATTTTCGGCGGCTCGGCCATCGAGAGTCATCTCGATCGTTTCCGGATCCATGTGCGACAGGCTTCGAGCCCAGGCGGCGATATAAGCTTCGTCGCAGACCGGCAGCATCTTCATCGGAACTTCGCCATAAACCGGCGAGTGCAAGAGCATTTCGGAAACACCCCGTCGTAGAAACTCGAATTCCCTGCTCTCTCGCAATAAAGCCAAAGTCTTTCCAAACATCTCGCCGTACATGGAACCGTTCAGATCGCGCAGGAACAACTTACTGTCGCCGACGATCAACGCGCGCACTTGCTCTTTTCGGTATCCGGAGACCCAGATTCCAACCAACCCACCGAGTGAATGCCCAAAGATAATGACTGGCTCCTTCACCACCTGGTCCAGAAACTCAAGAATATCCTGGCCATAGCCCTCGCCTCGATAACCGCCTTTCATGTGGCCCGATTCGCCGTGGCCTCGCAGATCAGGCACGAAGACATGATGGGTTTGCGTTAACTGCGGCAGCAGTTGGAGAAATGCCTGCCATCGTTGGGTGAGGCCATGCAATAGCAATAGCGCTGGCCCGCCTGCCGGGCCTTCCATGTAGTTCAGTGAGACGGCACTTCCCCGGAACGTTTTTCGCGTCAGCATTTTGGTCAGGACTATGAATAGAGTTCGTGCAGCAATTCGTAAGCACGCCGCAGGTGCGGAATCACAATGCTGCCCCCAACCACGAGCGCCACATTCAAAGACTCTTCCTGCTCGACACGAGTTGCTCCGAGCCGGTATGACTGGATGATGTGGTAGTTGATACAGTCGTCGCAACGCAACGCCGCCGAAACCGATAGTCCCATCAGTTCCTTGTACTTGGCCGGGACAGACCCCTCGAGATACGTATTGTGGTCAATGTTGTAAAAGCGCTTAACGAGGTAGTTGTCAGCGCCATTCACGATCGTGTTCAACCGCGTGCGCGTATCCAGAAACCGGCGGGCAATCTCGCTCTTCTCGGCAACTTGCTTTTCAGTGAACAGATAGTTTGGTTCAGTCCGTTCCGCAGGCATGGGGCAAGCGTATCAGAAATGGGAATCCTCGCTTCGCGAATTCCCAGCTTCTGTGTTCGAAGTCCCAAATCGGTGTAGAATCCGGCCAAAGTGTTACTACTTCTGGGTGCCTTATGGCAGAAATAACTATTCCTGTTGAGCCTCTGATTCCCGCGGCATCATCACACGACCGAATCCTTGCCGCCGCCAAGCGATTGTTTGCCAGCCAGGGATACGAGGCGACCAGCACCATGGCGATTGCCCGTTTTGCCGGAACCAGCGAATCGCAGATGATGAAACACTTCGGCAGCAAGGAAGGCCTGCTTGAAGCCATCCTCGACCAAGGCTGGAAGAGCATGAGCGGTGAGCTAAAGGGAATCGAATCCATGCCCGCTGACGCCTCCAAGCTCATGGCGATGCTCGGAATCGTCCTCCAGACCCTGAATGGTGATCCGGACTTGAAAGAGTTATATCTCCTGGAGGGACGCCGGATTCGTCGCGAAGGCCGCCATGTGGTATTGAGTCCTGGCTATATCGCATTCGTGCGAACCGTTGAAGATGTCCTGAAACAAATGGCGGAAGCCGGGATACTGAAGCCCGGCGTGGCGCCTGATGCGGTAAGGTCTGCGATCATGGGCATGACAGAGGGGATGCTGCGCGATCAGGTTCTTTCTCGCCGTCGCGGCGAACTCGCTGCTGAATATAGCGACGAAGACTGCAAGCGATTGTTTGCCGCCTGCCTTCAGGGCGTGACCGTCAAGCCGATCAGCGGGCCTGCGCGATCTCGCAAGGTGAAAGCGAAACCTCGCGCGACAGCCAAGAGAAGACGCTAACTACTTCTCCGCTTTCCGCTGCCAGACGATTCGTCCGCCCACCATTGTCATTTCGACTTCGACATCTCCAATTTTCGCAGGATCCATCTGGAAGATGTCGTCGCTCAACAGGACCATATCGGCCAATTTCCCGGGCGTGACCGATCCCTTTTCCTTCTCCTGGAACTCCGCGTATGCCGAGCCCATGGTGTAGGCTTCCACGGCTTCGCTCAATTTGATTTTCTGCTCAGGCAACCAGCCGTTCGGATTCTTTCCTTCCAGCGTCGCCCGTGTGACCGCCGCATAAAGAGTTTTCATCGGATTCAGAGGAGCTACGGTCCAGTCCGTTCCAAACGCTAACGTTACACCTTTATCGAGCAACGTTCGGAAGGCATAAGTTGTTTTAATTCGTTCCGGGCCAATGCGCCGTTCGGCCCAGCGGCCGTCATCGATGGCATGGTACGGCTGGACGCTGGCAATCACTTTCAGGCTGGCGAAGCGATCGAAATCTTTAGCGGCGATGTGCTGCGCATGTTCAATTCGCAAGCGGCGGTCGGCCGGACCGTGCGCCTTCTCGACGTCCGAGAAAAGGTCGAGCACCAGCGAGATCGCCTGATCTCCGATCGCATGGATACATAGCTGAAGTCCTGCATCATCGGCCTTCATCATGTGGTCGCGCATTTTGCTGAGCGGTTGCATCTCGTCACTCAGCAAACCACGAGTGTTCGGCGCATCCGTGTAGGGATCAAAGAAATACGCCGTCGCTGATCCCAGCGAGCCGTCCGCGAAGGCTTTCATTGCGCCGATTCGGAGGTATGGCGAGCCCCACGCGTGCCGGATCCCAACGCTCGCCTCCTGCTCCAAGGTCGCAAGTGGAGGAGCCACGTAGATCCTTGCCGTCAGCTCGTTTTGTTCCAGGAGTTCGCTATAGACGCGGATGTCTTCATAATCCGCGCTCATCGTCTGCACACTTGTTACGCCCAGTCGTGCAGCATAGGCCAGCGCCCGCTTCGCAGCTCGCACGCGCCGTTCGTGCGAAAGCGGCGGCATCGCCTTCGACACCAGCGACTGGGCCGCATCCTTCAGTACGCCAGTCAGGTTTCCCTGTGCGTCGCGCACGATCTCGCCGCCCGGAGGACTTTTCGTTTCCCTTGTCACTCCAGCCAGTTTCAGCGCCAGCGAGTTTGCTAGAGCCTCGTGGCCGTCATATCTGGTTACGAACACCGGCGTATTCGGAGTAACCGGATCGATCAAATCCTTTGTCGGCAGATGTGGTGGATTCCACCTCTCCTCGTCCCAATCTCCGCCGCTGATCCACTCGCCCTGGGGTGTAATCTTGGCGCGCTCCCCGATTTTCCGCGCAAACTCCTCCGGACTGTCGGAATACCGCAGATCTACACTGTCGAGTTGCAGGCCACCATCGATAAAGTGCACGTGGGCATCGTTGAAACCCGGCAACAGCAGCTTTCCGCCCGCATCGATGATCTTCGTCGATGACCCCCGCCATTGATCGATGTCAGCCGCGTTGCCGACGGCCGCAATTCGATCGCCAATGATCGCTACCGCTTCCGCGTGCGGCTGGTTATTATCCACCGTGTAAACGTTCGCATTGGTGATGATGAGTTCGGCGGAAGGGCGATTCTGGGCGTGAACAATAACAGCGACGACGAGGCCAAACAGCAGGAGGGCACGGATCATAAGCCGCGCTAGTGTATCGCTTGCGCGCGCGGCCGACTACTCCGGTTCACCCGTTACTTTTCTCCCCACTTCAGCTTTGTGCGTAGAACCTCAAAGAATGTCGTATGGAGTCGCAGCAGATGAGTGACATAAGGCGACTTGCGACAGACCAGTCGATCTCCCCGCTGTACGGGGATGCCTATCTGCCCATCGATGCTGAGATAAGCCTCGTCATCCGCGCTTTGCACCACAATCTCAATCTCGACCGAGTCAGGCACAACCACCGGACGGTGCGTGAGAGCGTGCGGACAAATCGGCGAAATCACCAATGCTTGCGCCGAAGGAGTAAGGATCGGCCCTCCGGTCGCCAGCGAGTACGCCGTTGAACCTGTCGGGGTGGCGACGATCAACCCATCGCCGCGATACGAACTCATAAATTGCCTGTTAATGAGAATCTCGAAACTTACCAAACGTGCGATGGTGCTTTTGCTGAGAATGACATCGTTAAGTGAGTGGAACTCCGACAGCACTTTGTCGCCACGAACCAGCTTGGCATGGATCATCGAGCGGTCGTCGCGCTGCCCCTGTCCGGCATGAACTGCCTCCAATGCCGGATAGAGCTCAGCCAGCGGAACTTCGGTCAGAAAACCTAGTGACCCGAGGTTAATCCCCAGGATGCGCGTTTCCAGCGGAGCAACCGCGCGGGCGCCTGAAAGCAATGTGCCATCTCCGCCCAGCACAATCAGCAGATCAGGCTTCAGCGACGCCAGTTCCTCGCGCGTTGCGACGCGCACGTCGCCAGTAACGTAACTTGAGGTTTCCGTGTCCACCACCACGGAATAACCATGCTGATCAAGCCAACGCAGCACTTCCGGAACGATCTGTGTCAGCTCTGGCTTTTCCGGTTTCGAGACAATTGCAACAGTTTTCATCGATCGAGTGTGAATGCAGATTGTACCGAATCGCCACCGTGCTGTGCCTCACACGGGCGTACGAGTGCCATACAGAAGGAATTCCCGGTTCCCCTCAGCACCGAGAATCGGTGAATCAATCGCCTCAGCAACGGAGAACCCAAGCTGTACCAGCGCTTCCCTAACCTTCTGGATCGCCATCTTCTGCGCATTCTCGTCGCGTACGATTCCGCCTTTCCCCACGTGCTCCCGTCCTGCTTCAAACTGCGGCTTCACCAGCACGACAATTCCTTCCGGCTTGGCCGACTCAACCACTGCCGGCAAAACCAATGTCGCCGAGATAAACGACACATCCATCGCCACGAACTGTACCGGCTCCACATCGGCCGGCTGGAGGTAACGTGCGTTAGTCTTCTCCAGCAGCATCACGCGCGGGTCATTGCGCAGCTTCATATAGATCTGCCCGTAGCCTGTATCGACCGCGATTACCTTCGCGGCTCCGTGCTGCAACATACAGTCCGTGAAGCCCCCGGTTGAAGCGCCAACGTCCATACAGGTCTTTCCCGACACATCAATCTTCCAGTGCTCCAGCGCGCGTTCGAGTTTCAGCCCGCCCCGGCTGACGTAGCGCAGATCCTCACCTAGCAGCCGGATCACGCTCTCAGAATCGACGCTCGTCCCGGGCTTTTCGACCTTCTGATCGTCAACCAGCACGCGCCCGGCAATGATGAGCGCCTGCGCCCGCTCGCGCGACGGCACTAGGCCACGTTCGACCATCAGTTTGTCAATGCGCAGCTTCAAAACTCCTCAACCCCGGAACTAGCGACCAGCATCACTCTAGTCCTGCGACCAACTGTTAGTGGCCGATGAAAAGTTTTCCAAAACGCAATCCACCGCACCCTAGCGCACTCTTAGAAGTGCAAACTGTACAAGTTCAGAGACTTGCAGTAGTTACTTACGATTAATGCCAGTTATCCACAGCGATATCAACAACGGTGTTGAAATCCCTTAACACTGTTTGGCATTCAAAATCATCGACTGCTGCTTCCAACGCCGTCTTTCAACCCTCGTGTCATTTCGAATTCTAGTGATTCATTTACAATCCGACCTTGACCCTAATGTCAACCCAACCTAATTCCGCTCCGGCCGATGCGCCAGCCCTTGAGGTTCCTCTATCGCGTGAGGTCCTCAACGAACTCTTTGCCACCATGCTCAAGGCGCGCTTGCTCGCGAAACGGCTCCGGATCGCCCATCCGACCAGCGAATCCATTCTTGCCGGCGCCTTGCACAATGTCAGTGACCGCGATCTCGTCGTATCAGCGACCCCAAATGCAATTCTGGAAGTCTTGCGCGGATCGGACCTCCCCTCCCTTGTGCGTAATAAGAATTCCGAGCCGACGACATCTAACGTGATCGTTCCCCCTGAGGACGCCGTTGCCAGCTTTTCCGCCGGGCTGGCACTCGCCATCCAGCGCACTCCTTCCGATGCCGCTGTCATCGTCTTCACGCAGGGACAAAAGACTCGCAGCTCCGTTTTCCAACAGGCGACGCAATATGCTGCCGAGCATCGTGTGCCGATGGTGATTGTTGCCGACTGGACCGCATCTCGCTCATCTTCCCGCAATCACGACGGCGCCGCGCTCTCGCACTGGCCGTTCCCGACGATTGCTGTCGATGGTCGCGACGTGATTGCTGTTTACCGCGTCACTAAAGAAGCTATCAACGCCGCCCGCCGAGGGCAGGGCCCCACACTCGTCGATTTCATCAACTTCCTCGCCCCTGGAAGTCGCGGCCGCGACCAGCGCGATCCCCTGCTCGCTTTCCGCGGATACCTCCAGCGTCACAACGCCTGGTCCGCCGACTGGTACTCCGATCTCGAAGCCAACCTCAAGCGTGAAATCGCTGGCCTCAAGCGCGCCAAGAGCTGAATCCACGCATCCATGCGGGTTTTTCTGTGCCCGTGATAAACTCCCCGCAATGGATGGCCACCACGACGTCATCGTGTATTCGCGCAAGGGCTGTCATCTGTGTGAGATCGTCAAGGAATCGCTGACGAAACTATCACGTCATGCTCAGTTCCAGTGGCAGGATATCGACGTTGACTCCTCTCCCGATCTCCGCCGCAAGTACAGTGACGAAGTCCCCGTGGTGTTCATCAACGGACGAAAAGCTTTCAAGTACCGCATGGACGAACGAGAATTCCTTCGCAAGCTCCAGGCACGATGAAACGAACGCAATTCCTGGCGAATCCCGACGGCGTCTTCCTCCACAATGCAGTTCTCGACGCCTGTGCCCGCTTCTCCGAAAAGATCGCCATCGTTGACACCTCCACTCCCGAGACGCCGCTGTGCATCTCCTACGCGCAATATGGCGAATTGATCCATCGCGTCGCGCGCCGTCTGATTGCTGCCGGCATTCGCCCCGGAGATTTCGTCGCCATTTTTCTTCCCAACTCATGGGAGTTCGCCGCCGTCTATCACGCCACGACTCTTGCCGGTGCCGCGCCCACGCTGCTGAACCCCAGCTACCGCGAGCGCGAAGTTCGCTATCAACTTGAAAACTCCGGTGCCAAGCTTCTGATCACGGACGCCTCCCTGATCGCCGGCATGGATCTCTCCGGACTACCTGACCTCCGAGCCGTTTTCAGCACGCGCACTCCTCCGACAGGTGGAGTCCAGCTGTTCAATGATCTTTTGCGTCCCGCCGCAGCCGTTTCGCTGCCGAAGCCCGATCGCGATCCGAAGGAAGTCATCGCCGCCCTTCCCTACTCCAGCGGCACTACCGGATTACCGAAGGGCGTAATGCTCTCGCATTACAACCTGGTCGCAAATGTGTATCAGACGTACGGACCAGGAGCTATACCCTCGCGAAGCGACCAGCGCCTGCTTTGTTATTTGCCGCTCTACCACATCTATGGATTGAACGTGCTGCTCAATCCCGCGCTCATGTTGGGCATGACTCTTGTTCTCATGCCGCGCTTCAATATAGAAAGCGCGCTACGCCTCTTCGCAGAAGAACGAATCACCGCCGCTCCCAGCGTGCCTCCCATCATTAATGCCTTCTGCCAGGCTGCCGAAAAGGGATTGTTTCCAACGAACCACTGCCTGGAATGGATCAAGTCGGGCGCCGCGCCTCTCGCGCCTGAGTTAGCACGCCGCATGACCGAACTGACTGGAGTTCACGTCGCACAAGGCTACGGTATGACCGAAGCATCCCCCGTCACTCATATAGGCTGCGTCGAAAAGGGCGATCCGTGTCCCATCGAAAGCATTGGCGCACCGCTCTACGCGACCGACTGCCGCGTAATTGCTTTCGACGGCGGCAATGAACGCGACGCACAGGACGGCGAACCCGGCGAGCTTGTGATGCGCGGACCGCAGTTTATGCTCGGCTACTGGAGATCTCCGCAGGCAACAGCCGACGTGCTGCGCGATGGCTGGTACTGGTCTGGCGATGTCACCATTCGTGACAACCATGGCTTCTACCGCATCGTCGATCGCCGCAAGGAAATGATCAAGTACAAGGGATTGCCCGTGGCTCCCGCCGAGGTCGAGGCCGTTTTGTTGGAGCATCCTGCCGTTCGTGATTGTGGCGTAATCGGCAGACCGGACGACGAAGCCGGAGAAATTCCCTGCGCGTTCGTCGTTCTCCGCGATGAATTCACAAATGTCGAAAAGATGCGCCGCGACATCTGCGAGTTTGTTTCCGAACGCCTATCGCATCACAAGATGCCGCGCGATATTCGCTTCGTCAGCGCAATTCCACGAAATCCATCCGGCAAGATCCTGCGGCGTGAATTGAGAGGAGCACTGTAGCCACAGAACTGTTCCGAATTGGAATCTCCTGGAAAGAACGCCTCAACTTTGAGGTGTTGTCTTACAGAATTGGACACCGCTACTGTAGGAAACGCTTGAGCACACAACTCGCGATCAACTTGCGCGCATGCTTGGTCCTGGCGGGTTCGATCCGGCCCGCGACATTGCTGCGGTGGCCGTAAATCGCTGGCCACACGGTTATGCGTATCAGTACAACTCTCTCTGGGACGATTTCTGGCTGAACGATGGAGTTACGCCTTGCGAAATCGCACGTAAGCCGTTTGGCCGCATCGCCATCGCTAATGCCGATGCAGGAGCGTATGCCTACACCGATGGCGCCATCGATCAGGCTTTCCGCGCTGTGAAAGAACTCACAATGAAATCGTAAGGCGATTTGCCGATTGGCAGGTGTAATATTCCCCAGACCTAATGAGACACCTTGGACTCCTGACCCGCTCGCTTAACAAGCAGTATCCCATTGCCGTTCGCGGGGAAGGACCATGGATTTTCGATGAAAGCGGCAACCGCTATCTCGATTTCTGCGGCAGTGCCGCTGTCAACTTCATCGGACACGGTGTGCCGGCCATCGCTGAGGCTGTCGCCGAACAATTGAAGGAACTCGAGTTCGTTCACAGCTCGCAGTTCGTCACGCCCATCGCACAGCGATTTGCTGATGAAGTGCTGGCGTTTGCTGGGCCGAACTTCGCCGGAGGCGCCGTTTTCTTCGTCAGCGGCGGATCAGAAGCTGTCGAAACAGCACTAAAACTTGCGCGTCAATATCAGGTGGAAGTTGTCCAGTCGCAGCGGACGACCTTCCTTAGCCGCAAGCAGAGCTATCACGGCGCGACGTTTGGAGCCATGTCTGTTTCCGGTAATCGCAAGCGCAAGCAGATCTACGAACCGCTGCTACTCCAATACGAGCAGGTGAATACGCCGTACTGCTACCGCTGCCGTTACGGCTGTAGCAACTGTGCGACACGCTACGCACAAGAGGTGGAAGATATCCTCGAATATCGCGGAAAGGAAACTGCGGCATTTATCTTCGAGCCCGTCAGCGGTGCTACGATCGGGGCCGCCGTCCCTCCTGATGGTTATGTGCAAAAGATCGTAAAGACATGTCACGACCGTGGCGTTCTCGTCATCGCCGATGAAGTCATGACCGGCTTCGGGCGCACCGGCCGCAACTTCGCGATTGGGCATTGGACTGATCTACCGTTGAATGCCGGACCCGATATCATCACCTGCGCCAAGGGAATTGCCAGCGGATATGCTCCCCTGGGCGCTGTCATCGTGAATAAGAAAGTTGTGGATGCCATCTCTCACGGCTCCGGCGCGCTCGTCCATGGCTTCACCTACAATGCACACCCGGTGTCGTTAACGGCCGGAAGTGCCGTGCTCAAGATCATTCGTGACCAGCAGCTCGTGTGCCGCGCTGATTCAAACGAAGGTGAGGCGGGAACGGCGATGAAGACCTCGTTCCATCGGCTGCTCGATTCCCCGGTTGTTGGTGATGTTCGTGGAATTGGTCTCCTATGGGGAGTCGAGTTCGTCTCCAACAAGAATACAAAGTCACCCTATGCGACATCTGTGCAGTTTGCCAACCGTGTTGCCGCCGCTGCCGTACGTCGTGGTGTAATGGCGTACCCGATGCAGGGCTGCGTCGATGGAGAACGCGGAGATCACCTGTTGCTCGCGCCTCCAGCAATCATCACGCCGGCAGAAATTGCGTGGGCTGTAGAACAGCTTGCGCTGGCAATTACTGAAATCCACAAAGACGTCCACTGAGCGCAAGTTCCTTCCCGTCAACATTCGCATCCCCAGACGCAAAAAGCCCGCCATATAACTGGCGGGCATAATTTTGGGTCGTGTAGTGTGACTACGGCGCGGGAACCGCAACACGATTCCTGGGAACGATCTGTTGCTGATACGAAAATACCTCCCGGCTGTTCGGGTCGACATAAACTTTCAACCAGTTCACATCGTTGTTACCGTTCTCCTGGTGATCGCCGAAAGTTTCCACGCGCGTAAAGTTCTCCAGTCGTTGTCCAAGCGCGTTCAGGAAGGGCTTGTCCAGGCGGAAGTAGTGAGAATCGCCGTGGACATAAGCCACCGGCCTCCTGAAATCAACTACCGCGTCGCGAAGCGCGAGCAGGAACGATTGGAAGCCATCCGGCAGTCCATCGGTCTCGGCGAGCGTTTGAGGATCGCGCAGCGGCGCACGAGTTCCGTCGGTCAGATCGAATCCCGGATCGGCTTGGGAGATGAGCATGACTGCAACAGAGTGATGCTTTTTCGCCTCCGAAAACGTCTCTTGCATCCAGGCGATATTGGCTGCGTTCCGTGCCGCCCACTCGGCATCATCGGGTGCAACGTCGCACCGGTTATTGCAGGAACCCTGAATATTCAGAGTCGCGTAAGTAACTCTGTTGACGGTCCAGCGGCGGTTTTCTACGCAAGGAACCATGCCACCGCCATACCCAAGGCAGAGGGGCGTTGACTGTACGTCCTGACGTAGTTTGTGCCGGCCCATGGTGAAAGGAGTACTGAAAAACAGCGCACGCTCCTTATCCAACTGCTGTAGCGAGTTGTAACCTGAGGAGCGATCGCAGTCGGTCCAGTCGTTATCGCCGGGTGTGAAAATAGCTGGAGAGTTCAGGGAGTTGAAGTACTTAAGGGCCTGTTGATAGATAGAGTCGGGGCACGGACCCGATCCACTCTTCAAGTCACCATCGTGAGCGGTGAAGGCGAGATCCTGTGAGTTCATATCGGCGATGAGATTGGGAACTCCAATTGTTGACTGCTCCGTGCTATAAGGCATATCGCCCCAGAGTCCGAATGCGTAGCGGTCGTTTTGGCCTTTGTCCTTGTCATGATCATGCCCGTCGTCACCGGCAAAGCCACTGACCGGAACCGCAATGATCAGAGCGATCAGGGTTAGCATGATGGAATACTGAAACACGTTGCGTCTCACCCATGACGCACGCAGAAATGGGGTACCAGAGATCCGCATATTTCTCTCCTTGCTTTCTTTGTGTCCCCTCCCATCCAGAGAGGCGAACGTATCAAAACAGGCTTGTGTTAGTCGGGAATGAATTACTGATCGGTGCTTTATTAATGGCGGGTAAACATATGAGGAAAGAAAGAAGCAGACGACGCGGCTGATTACTTATTGGCCAGCGCTTAGGCTAACTAGTTTCGGTTGCTCTCCCGTGAGCGATTCCATGAACGCGACCAGGTCGGCGCGTTCCTGTCCAGTAAGAAATTCGAGTGCGTGCACTTCATTATCGAGATGTGGATTAGAGTTTCCACCGCCCACGTAAAAGTCAACGACATCCTTCAGGGTTTTGCGGCTCCCGTCATGGAAGTAGGGTGCGGTGAGCGCAACATTGCGTAGGCTCGGCGTTTTGAAAGCGCCGATGTCGGATTCGCGATGAGTAACCACATAACGGCCTTCATCGGTAATCTTATCTTCCGATGTGCCGACACCGATGTTGTGAAACTTATTGTCCGTGAATAGAGCGTAGTGCTCATTGACTGTGTGGCACGTGACGCAATTGCCTTTCTTGGGATCGCGAAAAACCTCGAAGCCGCGCTTCACGGATTCGCTGACTGCGTTTTCGTCGTGGCCGTAATACCAGCGATCGAAGGGCGAGTTCCCGCTGACCATCATGCGTTCGAAGCCGGCGATTGCGTTCACTACACGGTGAATCGTGATAGGCCCCGGCCCGAAAGCCTTCTGAAATTCCGCAACGTATTCGGGATCGGCAGAAAGCTTCTGCTCGACGCCGCGCAGCGTGTGCGCCATTTCGACAGGGTTCTGCATTGGCAACTTCGACTGTTCCTCCAGCGAAGCGGCACGGCCATCCCAGAACTGCGAAGTGTAATAAACGGAATTTAAGACAGTGGGCGAATTGCGCGTCCCAAGCTTCTTGCCGACACCTACTGACACCGGCTTCGGGTCTGCCATTCCCGAGGCGGGACTATGGCAGGTAGAACAGGAAACGGTGCCATCCGCCGAGAGCATAGGATCGAAATAAAGTTGACGCCCAAGTTCGATCGTCTCTGCCGTTGGAGGATTGTCGGAAGGAACAGGAACCGGCGGCAGTCCGAGCGGCGTCATGATAGCCAACGGCTTGCCGATCGGATGGGCCGAAACAGGCTGTTCACTTGCGCCGTACCAAGTCAACAGGCTGGCGGCAATCCCAATCAAAAACAGTACGGAGAGGACACGGCGGCTCAAGGTAGTTCCCACTGAGCATTTTATCGGCCCAGAACAGTGTTCGTCGAATAGACCAGCAAAAGATTCACGACGGATCTGACGGATATAACGGATCTCGCGGATTTCTATTGGGTTTTTGTTTTGGAATTTCTCTCTATATAAATCCGTGTGATTCGTCAGATCAGTAGTTACTAAAAAGCTTCACATTGCCCGGTGACCGCCATCACCGCCGCCGGTACCTGAGGGCTTCAAACTAGGCCTCAGAGGTGCATTATGCCTATCCTCTTTATGGCGCTGGTCGCATTAGGCGTTTTCGTCGGCATGGGGCTGCTCCTGTTCTACGCGACGTACTGCGAAGTTAAACAGGCGCACAAGGCTCAGACAAAGTAAGGATAGGACAACTTCCCCGGAGTTGAAGACACACGCGCCAGTTGCGTAGTGATGGGCGGTTCTCCTCTCTCGTCCTGTCTCCTCCGGTCAGGCGGCATACGATGGTGTAGCGCTTTACGCGCACTCATCCAGGAGGCACACCATCGCTGCCGCCTTTTGCTTCTCCCAAGAGCTCAAGAGAGAGCGCAGTACAGACGCTCCGACAAATCCGCCAGTCCTCCGCTATGTACTTTGAATCCAATGACTTTCGTGCGCATCTAAATAATTGACTCTTACTAGCTCTAGTCCTAGAGTGAATGGAGTAAGGTTTCCCGGTGCGAACCTGCACCGGGGGCCGAACCGCAACACCACGTGGGGGCGCCACGGCTTCGACGGAGATGCTTGCGGCAGCGAGGCATACCGGGGTGCACACTCCCGTAAATGTGGCAAAAATGATAATTGCCAATCAGAATCTGGCATACGCAGCCTAATTAGTTAGGTTGCCGCCTTCCTCGGCTTTGTCTACGGGCTGAGAGCGGGCGTCGCACAGTAGGCTGGGTTCCAACCGAGGTCCAAGGGAGGAACCGAGATTTGCGGACTAGCGGCTCGCGTTTCTTGTCGCGTTCTCAGCGCGAGCGGCGAAAGTTGGGCAACTGCCCGGCGTGAATGCGACTACGTATGTAGGCTCGATGCTGACTACACCTTCGGACGCGGGTTCAACTCCCGCCGCCTCCACCATTTCTTTTGTCGGCTGAAAATCGCGAACACGCAGGTCAATGAAAAACCGCCGGAACCTAGAACAGGCGGTAATCTTCTGGGTGATAGGTCTGAATTTCTTTGCCATCGAACAGCAACAGTTGTGCTGAACGGACATCACTCCGTTGTTGCACGATAAGAACTGCATCGCGTTTCGACAATGCGGGAGGCTTCTCTCCGATCCATCCCATCTTGTGCAGATTTCGATTCGACACTTTCAACGCAAAAGCAAACGCGGAATAACTATGATCGAAATGCGTCGGTGGATCCGTTTGAATGACTAGCCTGTACTTCGGAGCGTCCGTATCATCCGAGTCCTGGCGCACCAGAAAGGCTGCTTCACCGCTCTCCGACCCATTTCCCGAGAAATCACCGGCAATTCGGTCTGTAAACGTTTGACCGTGCTGCTGCAAGATCGCTCGTGATTCCTTATCGATATCACCGGTTTGAATAGGCCGCCAGCCTTCGATCGCTACCGGATGTAACCAGGCAGAAGGCTGGTGTGATCGGTACTGCGAGTAAGCAACCACACTGCATAGGATCAAACAGACGAAAACGCCGGCACCGATCTGCAACTTCCGCAGCCGCTTTGTTCGAAGCGCGTCATCGGCCACCCGACGCTTAATCTCCGGTTCGGAGTCGAGATTACGAACCAACCGGGTCATCTCTTTGACCAATTCAGGAACAAACTGATCAGACAACCGGTCGGGCTCTACTTTCCCTGTGACCTTCAGGAATCCATCTCTTAATACGACTGAAAAACGAGGCTCAGCAGCGAGCCGGGAAAGCGTTCGCGAGATCGAAGCATCGGCGACAAGTTTGCTGGCGAGCACCAGATCGTCGGAATAAAGCGCCTTCGTCGGGTGCTGCCAAGTTGAAAGGTACTGCGCCTCTTTTTTGTGGGAGTTGAACCGCGGTGCAATGCTCAGCGAAACTCCACGTGGGGACGGAACTTCCACGGTTAAT
The DNA here is from genome assembly GCA_964460935.1 of uncultured Terriglobales bacterium. Lineage (GTDB taxonomy): Bacteria > Acidobacteriota > Terriglobia > Terriglobales > Acidobacteriaceae > DATMXP01. The sequence continues at coordinate 22,916 of CAYWSM010000039.1, forward strand.
TGCGACTGGCCACGCCCTGCATCCACAACCACGGCAACATCGGTATCCGCGTAAGTCCCTTCAATTCGGAGGTGCTCCTCATTTCCATGAATCCGGGCATTGAGAAGCTGCCGCAGCTTCCGGACAGCCGGAGTCACCTCCGTGTCGTCGAGATCACGCGTGCGGGGCCAGAATGAAAGGCCGAGCGCAAATGTCGTCGCGATACTGAACCAGGACATCATCAACCGCAAAACTCCAAAATCCCTTACTTAGTACGCACTCCAACTGAATTCATCGAGGTGCGATTCGTTCTGTACAGCAGTTCCACCGTAGTAGACGTGCGGCGACTCAAGTGCTAGATGCGTGTCATAAACGACGTGGCCGCTGCCGGTGAAGTTGAACGACTTCCCCACTACTGCGCCAAACAAACCACCATTGCCACTGACATTAATGGGGGCATTCGGGGCATAGATAGTGGCGAACATTGCGGCCCCATTAGCTAGGTTGATTGTATTGGAGCCAGCATAGACGAACGTCAGGTTGTTGGGATCGCCACCACCATTGATAATCGTTCCGCCATTCGAGGTAAACGGACTGGAAGCGGAATTGTTCATTATGTTGATCACCACCGCCCCGCCTGTGGGGAGGATGATTTGGGCGCCATTGGAAATCAGCAGCGTGTCGAAATTGTAAATTCCCGGCTGCAGGGTGATGACCGCACATGACCCGAAATTCACCTGTCCATAGCTCGTTCCGACTGGGCTCGGCGACATAGTCGCAGCGCAGCCGCCGCCACCACCGTTACCGCCGCTACAAAGACCTCCCGGCAAAGCAGAGCAGGCATTTGTGTTCGGATTAACCGTAGGCATGGTCGGAGCTGGCATCGAAGACGGACTCGTCATACCTGGCGGCATGTTTTGCACCGACTGTGTACAGCTCGAGCCATTATTGCAGCCCACGGCTGAGCCGCTATTATCTTCGTTCACCGACCAGATATTGGATGGCGTCGAGCATGCCGATCCACTGTTCCAACCATTCTTATTGCTGCCACAAACGCTCGTCCATGATGGACAAGAAATGCCATTTGTACCTGCGGTTCCGGCATTGTAGAACGGCGAATAAACTGTGCCGTTAATGTGAGCACCATTATGCACGGAAATATTTCCAAAGGACGCCACGGTTCCGCCAGTTCCGAGAAGCGTGGGATTACTGTTCCCAACATTGCCTGAAGCTTGCGAGTTGTAGGCGTTGGTCGGGCTTGATCCGCCAGTCATCTGGACGACGTTGCAGCCTGTACCCGTAGCAAATACCCCGTAGTTGAAATTCGGTACCGTAGTGCTGCTACTTGTCGTTTTCGGGACATCGGCGACGATTTCCACTACCTGTACCTTGGCCAATCCATTGCCGTTGTTATAGCCCGGGCCAACCGTCCCTTGCGAAATAATCTTCCATTTGGTGAGCCATTGGCTGCCGCCACCGACCGTCACCTGTGTCGCCGAGAGTAGTTGCGCAGCCACATTGAAGCTCGCACTTCCATTAATCGAACTGAAAGGACTGCTAACGTTCACGAGGCTGTTCTTGAAATTCGTATCCATCGTACTGTCGATGTCAGTGTACGTGTCGCTGATGGCACCCAAGCCACTGTTGGCCGCGAAAACAATCTTTTCTGGAGGGTTTTTGCCGACATACATCGCCGGGAACGTACTCAGATTGAACTGCGTCGTATTCGTGAAATTTGCGGGCGGAGTCCAATTCTGTTTAATCCATTGGATCGTCTGTTGCGCTCCAGACTCGGCAACGTATCTTGCCTGTGTCGTATAGCGATAATTGGCGGACGTACGCAGTTCTGTCTGCGTCGAGAAGATGATGGCCGCCGCCAATATGGAAATTACGATCATGCAGAGCAAGGCGATGATCAAAGCCACGCCTCGCTCACTGCGACGATCATGTTTCGAAGATTTTGATCCACGGATCTGAAACTTTATTTTCATGGCAACCCCTGACATGCATTCGGGTTACTGCTTGGATTTGGATTTGGTTGGAGTTCGTTCGCGCTTGTTTTGATTTCCCCTGCATCGAGACTGGCGACGCTCAGGGCCGCCAGAATATTGCGCGGCTGAATGTTCAAATAGGATTTCGTGATCTTTATGTATTGCCCGGTTGCGGGATCCGGCATTTTCGATTGTGCGGTAACGCTGATTGCCACACTGGTGATCACGGGTTCTGAATTGCTGCCGTCGCAAGCCGTAACCCCGACGTTAGTCGTGGTAGTGGGATAAGTAAACTGGCAATTGACGACGTTATCGATCAGATTTGTGGTTTGTCCGACTTGAGTAACCGCCTTGTTGCCGATGTTGTAAACGGCACGGGTAAATGCTCCGCCGGAGTTATCTGGACAGTTGTACTTCACCAGGTAGAAACTGTTTCCTGCTCCGTTTAGGTCGCCAAAGATTTCCAATTGCGAAGCGGTGGAACCGCCTGAAGCAGTGGTTCCCGCGGGAAGAATTCCTTGCGGGTACGTTCCCATACCGTAAATTGGGGTCCCATAAACGACACCGCCAACCGTTTCTGCATAGTGATCTTGCGAGACGGTCTGGAACGTCACTTTCGGCGGATTCGTGGTGGCATCGATGTCCGTTATTACTAGACGCTCGCAATTCAGACTAACCGTGTAGCAGTCGGGGCCTGGATCCGCATCGACGCGCACTGTCTCATTCACGTAAAGCCCGGCCACCGTGGTCACAGGCACCTGCACCAATGTTCCCTTGGCGATACACTTCGCGGGCGATCCTGTACAAGAGGTAGCAACAACCGATGAGAGTGGCAATGCAAGCCCATCTGAATCGACTCCCGAAGGTTGAAGTCCGGCCTGACTTATCTCCTGTGCCATCAGTTCCAGAGCCGCTCGCATGTTTTGTTCCAGTGATACTGAGATTTCGGAGCGGCGCTGGGTTTTCTGGGAGTTCATAAGCGCACCAATCACTGCGCCCGCAACTATGAGAAACACAGCCAGGGCAACCAGCATTTCCAGCAAGGTGAAACCACATTGATTTTTAGCGCGCTTCTTGAGTTTCACGTGATTGCCCTCAGTTGCTGCTCTTCTGACTCACCAGCAGGGTGTATGGCACAACCTCGCCCTTTGTCTCTTTGATCTTCTGCACTCGAACCGTTATTGTTTTAAGTGTGGCAGCCCCGGAAACATCATCTGTGATCTTCCACTCGCGTATGTAGGCAGCGCCGGTGTTTGTCTGTGACGGCGTCCCATCGTTCATGACGTAGTCAACATAGTTGGTTACAGGCGAGGTTGGATTTACTCCTCCACCTGCAGTTAGCCCAATTCCACCAGTGGGATAGGTTGGAGACTTTGTGACATCACTGGCGATATCAGAAAAAGTGAGAGCCATCAGTTGTTCCATCTTGTCCTGCGCGTACTCGGTAACGCGCGTGCCATGATCCCCAGCGCTTGCGTTCCGCAATACCGACACGCTAAATAATCCAAGGACTCCCACGGCAACCACCGCCAGGATCGTAGAGGCAATTAATACCTCAAGCAGTGTGAATCCCGTGTTGGTCTTCCGTTTTCTCGCCAACTTCATTGCTGACTCCAAGCCTGCTAATTAGTAGCTATAACCCACTTGGTGCCGACTAAGCGGTAAACTATGGGCCTTCCGCTCGCGTCAACACCTACTGCCATCGATGAACCGTCACTGCCGACAAGATAAATGGCATAGTCCGTAACCGCTGTGCCGATGCTGTCGTTTGCGATAGGCTGACCGCGCGAATTAAAGAAAATGCTGTTTGCAATTGTCTGCACCCTAGAACCCTGATACGGGGCCTCTGCGCTTTGTCCACCTGCTCCTGCGGTTATTCCTGTCGGAATGCCGAAAGAAACTCCGGCTGAGAGAACCACCGTTTGTGCCGTTTCCGTTGTGCCTGACGAAGCTCCATACGGCCAGACAAGCAGAGTGCACATGGAGGTTGTCGAGCTACATGACATTTGTGCCCGGGCGAAGTCTGACGCCGCGCGCATGCGGGCCATGTTTGCCAAACTGGCGATGCTGTCCGCATCTTTCCGTATGCGATACGTTTTAGTCAGTGCGGAATAGCTGGGAATGGCTATGATCGTGAGGATAGTGCCTATCACCAGCACGATTAGCAATTCAAGCAGGGTAAAACCCGCTGTACGACCGCCTCGGGATTTCCGTGAATAACTCATTAACTTCGCCTATAAGTGTTCTCTTGAATGCTCTGCCCAAGGACCGCCAATCAAGAACTGCTCCATCCCTCTTGTCATGATGAGCGCCATTTTCCCTGCTCACCATACCTTTAAGCCCAACTGACGAACTTTAGTAATCCAATGCGCCAAAATGGATTTCGGGCCATCGCCAGAATGGCCCTGACTCCAGGTATAGAGTTCTCCCATTAATTACCGTGCAATTCCCCTTCCAGTGAAAGCCTGTCTTAAGTCCTTAAGAATCCACTTCGAACGCACAATTCCTCTAGTCAGGTTTCTTACAATGAGACACTCTAGTCACAAATCAAGATCAGGCAAAGTAACGGTGGAAAGTATTGGTTACCGTATGTTTGGACAATGCTGCCCGTTACACCTTCGGTTGGATTTCGGATAAATCGAAGCATTCCCGGGAGCAAGGTTAAGGAAACGGCTATCGATCACCCTGTTTTTGTCCACCTGAAGAGCTGAAATCGGCGGGCAGTCTTCACCGTGAGATCTCTTCCACAAACACGATCTCTGAGCTGTAGGGTACGGTGAGGCTCACGGTAAGCCCTTTCGTCATCAAATCACGGCCGGAAACCGTTGTATCTGGAAACGTGTGATCGTGATACCGCACTCGATAGCGTGCTGTGGGGCGTAAACCACGCAATGGAAATATGTGCGATATCAAGTTCGGCGTCGAACCCCGGAAAGCTAGCACAACTCCTTTGCGCTTCTGCGGGTCGAAATACTCGATTCCGTCCCAGTGCTTGCCGTCAGGACGCTTCGAGATGTGATACAGGTCGGCGTGCCGGATGAGTGGACGCAACTGGGACCTGTAAAGTGCAATCTCCTCTTTGGCGGCGCGGTGTTGCTCCTCATTCCACGCCGTGGTGTCCTGCATGATCGACATCCATCCCATCATGCCGCTGCGCAGCATGTAACGGAAGTTTTCGACCTTCGGCGCCGGCCATCTCTCGACGTAACTTTCCAGCATCGCCGGCGGCAGAACGTGGCTTGCATCGTAGAACGCTCGCCGGTTCGAAAGAGGATCGTAGGTATCGGTAATAGAAAAGTAATCGGCGTGAGCCGCACTCCCGAAATCCACCATACGACCACCATCGTTACAGACTTCCAGTAACAAACCCGGATGTTCCGCTCGCAATTGCCGATAGATGCCGTAATACGCTCGCGTTGCGTGATAGCTAACGTCGGTCGAGTTGGAACTGAGCGCGAACCGGAAACCGGAGTCCATGTAGATCGATAGATTCTCCGTATCTGGCGGCGCATGCGGATGATCGGAACGAACGCAACCCTGTGCCACCAGATATCCGTCGTGCTCGAGCATGTCGAGATGAAAGTCGTTCACCATTCTCTCAAGTTGACTCTGAGCCCACTGCTTCGCCGGGGGATAACCGATATCGGTGGTCTCACCCTTAAACTCTTCTGGTTTCCATCCGGACGGAAGATCGGTCGTCAACCAGTTGTGTACCTTTGGATCGTTTGCGTTCAGCGCGCCCGGTTCGAGGCTGGCCCCAGCCTGAGTCCAGTCCACCCACAGCCCAAATTTCAAGCCGTGCTTGTGCGCTTCGTCGGCGATCGGCGCAAGGCCGTGCGGAAACTTTTTCTGATCGGGATACCAGTCACCCACTCCGCGAAACCATCCGGCATCGAGGTGGAACATCTCCAGGCCAAGCTCAGCGGAATCGGCGATCATCCGGCGAGCAAGTGTCTCGTCCACCGCCATTCCGCTTCCCCAACTGTTGTTCACCGTAAAGGGATATTTTTCGTCTTTCCAGGTATTCGGGTTACCCAGCACTTCTCTTATCCAGCGGCGCAGGACGTTTCCGGCGCCATCGGTCCCCCCGCGACTGGCGCCGACGAACACCGTTGGCGTTACAAAGCTTTCTTTCGCCAGCAGGCGCGTGCGGAACGGCCCGGGGTCGGGGTTCAGACCGACAGCGCCATCGATGGTCTCTCCCGACCGATATACCGAAATTCGCGTGCGCCCGCTGAACTCTATGCCCACATACCATCCGCTCCGAGCCGCGTCGTGACGCTCTAATAGCGACCATGGAATGATCTCTCGTGGATCATCGTCATGACGATGCGCGTACGTGCTGGAAAATCCTGTCCATGAGTATCGTTCTCCTACAGTGACCTCGTGCGTGCCGGCTGAAGACGGCGTGTCTGCTCCTTTTTCGACATAGACATGCGTAATGCTCTCGTTAGGACTGGCCTGCCATTGGTAACGAAAACTATCTTGTAGCGGCAGCCACAGTTCTCGCCCCGAAAGGTTCTGTATCTCAATGGAATGCTCGATCGGCCCAAACGACGCCGGAGCCGTCCAGCGCCAGATCAGTCGTAAACGCGGCGAACTGGCGTCGTAAACAAACTCGACTTGCCGGTCCGTCTGTGTGCTTGCCGCGGGATTGAATTCCCACGACAACTGCTGCCGCTGGTCGTCCACTTCGGCAAACTCGATCAGCGTTTCCGGCAAGCTGTTGGTCCACTCGGCGCTCGCCGCGTTCCGCAGAGACACGAGCTGTGGGGCGTGAGGATCCGCCCGAAAGGTCAAAATCGTATCGGCTGTCGCGAGTTTAGGGTTCGCCTGAGCCAGCGCGTAGCTCGCCGCAAACCACAGAAAACAGATCGTATATAGAAATCCGCGCCTCATCTCTCTGCTACTAATGATGAATTCGGATGATAAGACAAATAAACGATACCGGTCCAAAGATGATGCAAAGTATTTCACCTTGCAGTTGCAATGTCTTGCAACATTGGTATCGAATTTCCATTCACAGCGACGATGCTCCAAAGCTCGTTCTGTCGCGACTAAGCCGTTGAAACAGTCTGCATTCAGTAGTACCGTACTTTCCCCGGTCTAGCTTCTCGGGTCCTTCCAATCGGGCCGAATCCATCGGTGACAACGCACAACCGACTTCGCTCAACAGGAGGAGCAACATGACGAAGCTTCGACTCACTGGGTTGCTCGTAGTTCTCGCCCTATGCATCGCCTCGGCAGCTAACGCCAGCGATATTGTCTACAACAATTTTGGAAACAACTGGGATTATCAATGCTGCGTCGGCGGCACGCTCGGTGGACCCAATAGCCCGGTCGGCTGGGTGATCCAGGCCAACCAGTTCACCGCAGGGGTCTCCGGCAGCGTCTCTGAAATCGATGTTGCCATCGGTTGGGTAACCGGAACCAATGGCGCAACCGTCAGTCTCTGGACGGATAATGGCGGAATTCCGGGAGTCCAGCTTGGATCCTGGGACATCGGCCCACTGCCCAATTTCGGTACCAATCCGCCGGATCACTCCACGATCACCGGCATCTCAGGAATCAACGTCACGGCAGGCCAAACATATTTCCTCATGGCCTCCACGCCGAACGATACCTGGGACGCGTGGAACTGGAACAGCACCGGCGCTGTCGGGCTGGTGGATTTCAGCACCGATGGTGGCGCCACCTGGAATCAAGCGTTTGGTTCGACGCTCTATGCGTTCGAGGTTTTAGCGAACCAGGCCACGCCCGAACCGGGCACTTTCGCCCTGTTAGGAACTGGCCTTCTCGCGCTGGGCGCTGGTCTTCGTCGCAAATTCAGCTCGTAACAACCTCGTGATTCGCCGTGTTGCTGCTCGTATCGCCCGAATGCGGATATCCCGTTCGGGCGACACGCTTTTATCTTCCTTGCTCACTTGACACACGCGCTAGGCCCCAATACTCTCCTCACGTAGTAAATCGATTTACTAAACAATGCCAATGGATAACTCCCAGAAGAGTACTCGCCGTGAATGGCTACTTCGCGCCGCCAAAACTGCCGCGGCATATCCCATCTTCAACATGAGCCTTACGATGTTGTCCTGCGGAGGGAGCGGCAGCAGCGGTGGCGGAGGCGGCACCGCCCCACCTCCCCCGGGTGGTGGCGGATACACGGGAACCGACGACCAGCTCATGGACGACATCCAGCGCGCCGCATTCGACTTCTTCTGGAACGAAGCTTCGCCTACAACCGGCCAGATCCGCGACCGCGCGCCTGCCGTTGGCGGCGGCGACAATACATTCGCCAGCATCGCTTCGACCGGATACGGCCTCACCGCGCTCTGCATTGGCGACAAACGTGGCTATGGCGATTCGGCGCAGATCAAGTCACGAGTGGTGACAACGCTCACCTTCATCGCCAACGTGATGCCGAACGTCCACGGCTTCTACTACCACTTCGTCGATATCAATACCGGCCAGCGTTACAACACGAACGTCGAGCTTTCCGACATCGACTCCGCTCTTCTGTTCTGCGGCGTACTGTTTGCTCGCCAGTACTACAACGATCCGCAGATCACCACCCTCGCCAACACGATCCTCAACCGCGCCGAGTGGGACTGGTTCCTCAACGGCGGAACTACCTATGCCATGGAATGGAAACCCGAAACGGGCTTCGGGTCCACGCGCTGGGACCACTACTGCGAGCTGATGATGATGTACCTCTTCGGCCTCGGCTCATCGACCCATCCGATTCCCGCCGCAAGCTGGACCGCGTGGTCGCGCCCGCCGATCTCCTACCAGGGATACAACTTCATCTACGGCGACTCGCCATTATTCGTACATCAGTATTCGCACGCGTACTTCGACTTCCGAAACAAGAAAGACACGCTCGGCATCGATTACTTTCAGAACTCGGTCGACGCCACCAAAGCTCACAAGCTCTTCTGCCTGTCATTGAGCAGCCGGTTCAAGGACTACTCCGATAACCTCTGGGGCATTAGCGCGTCGGACTACGTCAGCGGATATACCGCCTGGGGCGGTCCTCCCGCCCAAGGTCCGATCGACGGCACCATCGTTCCCTGCGCGCCGGCCGGTTCCCTTCCCTTCGACTTCACCGATTGCATCGCCGTGTTGCGTAACATTCGCGGTACATATCCGAACTCCTGGAAGCGCTATGGTTTTGTTGACGCGCTCAATCCCCTGAGTGGCTGGTACGACACCGATGTGCTCGGCATTGACCAGGGCATCTCCATGCTGATGTGCGAAAACCAGCGAACAGGAATGGTATGGCAGGTGTTCAATACTGCGCCGGAAGTGCAGGCAGGAATGGCGGCGGCAGGATTCAAATGAAGCAAAGAATGGCGCCAGCGCCTCTATGTGCTGGCGCCATTCCAATGGTTACTTCTCGTTCTTCACGCTCTCCAGTTTCTCCAGCATCGTCTTGATCTCCGGGTTCTTCATGAAGTTCTTCCACACCAGCCCGGTGCGGTAGTTTTCGATCATCACCACGATCGGCGCCTGGTTCAGACCCATGTAGATGGGCAGCACCCAGTGCTGGTCGTCGTTGTATGCATCGCGGAAGCCGTACTCGCCCCACAACTCTGCGCCGCGATCGCGATAGTAATGTTTCAACGCTGCCATCGAGGCTTCCGGAGTGTATGGGAACGAAGCCAGGGCGCCCGTCGGCGTGATGGTGCCATCATCTTCAGCGCGGCCGTTCGGCTCATGCGCGTTGTATCCCCACGGACTATCGCTCGCCGTCAGTCCCCACGCGTCGGGACCATATCCTTTATGCTTCAGCGGATTCTCGATGCAGTACGCGCGGTTGATCAGCGCAATATTGCGATTGTTCTCGAAGTAGTTCGTCCAACGATCCGTAAACGCATGTGGATCGAACCCCATGAATGAATAATGCGTAAAGAACAGCGGCCCGCCACGGAATGTGCCTACGTCCTGCTTAATGCCATAGTAGGTGTTTCCGTTGTAGTAGTGGTCGCCATCATGCGAACCCGACCACCCCGCACGATAATTGATCGCATCCTGCGACTGCCCCGCCCAACCGGTGTAGTACATCTCCGGAGAAATCCCATGCGTCGGAGACGCAATCGCCAGCAGGTAGGTGATCATCGTCTCATTCCACCCCGTCAGCCGGTGACGGATGTGCCATGTGTGATCCGGCGACCAATGCCAGTACATCGCGTCGTTGTCCGGCTTCATCTTGTACCAGTCCCACTCAACGCCTTCCCACAGTTTCGTGATCCGCTTCCCGACATCTGTTTCGGGACCAAAATACTGCCGAGCCGCAAGCAATCCCTGTACCAGGAACGACGTTTCCAGGATGTCTGCGCCGTCGTCGTACAAACTGAATAGCGGAATCGTCTCTCCTGTGTAGCCATTGATGAAGTGCGCCCACGCGCCGTGATACTTCGGCGCCTTCTCAAGGAAGGTGACGATCTTCGTCATGCGGGCGACGCCCTGCTCGCGCGTGATGAATCCGCGATCCACGCCCACCAGTAGCGACATGATCCCGAAGCCGCTCGCACCCAGCGCAACAATGCGATCGTCACCCGGAATGTTCTCCAGCGCCATGCCCGCCACCGGATGCCCGCCTTCCCAGTAGTAGCGGAAACACGCTTCCTGCACCATGGTCAGCAGTTCTTCATCGCTTAACTTCCGCGTCTCTGCGGTCACCACTGGTGACTGCGCCGACTCGTGATAATTTCGGTCCACCGCCGCTACCTTGTAGTACGCCTTCTCTCCTGACTTTCCGAGGAAATCCGCGTAGCGATTGATACTGGGCAACTGAATTCCAACCGGCTTGAAATCC
>CAYWSM010000040.1:0-2806 GCA_964460935.1 uncultured Terriglobales bacterium
ATTACACGAACGGCGACCGACCAGGAGATCAAGAGTGCCTACCGCAAGATGGCGCTGCAATATCATCCAGACCGCAATCCGAATAATCCTGACGCGGAAGAGAAGTTCAAGGAGTGTTCGGAGGCATACAGCGTGTTGGCCGACACACAACAGCGCGCCCGTTACGATCAGTTCGGGCACGCCGGCGTGGGCTCCGGAATGGGCGGGGGCGGAGTGGATTTCAATTCCGCCATCTTCACGGATTTCTCCGACATCTTCGGCGACCTGTTCGGGATTGGCGATCTGTTCGGTGGCGGCCGCGGCGGGCGACGCTCCCGGGCGCAGCGTGGCGCCGACCTGCGCGAAGATGTAACGCTGGAGTTTGAAGAGGCAGTGTTCGGCGTTACCACGAACATCGATGTGCAAAAGCACGAGACCTGCGAGAACTGTGTGGGGTCGGGGATCGCACCGGGGAAGTCGGCACAGACATGCAGGACGTGCGGCGGTCGCGGACAGATGCGGTATCAGCAGGGGTTCTTCTCGATTGCGCGGACGTGCACCACGTGCGGCGGTGCGGGGCAGGTGATCACCGATCCGTGCCCAAAGTGCAAGGGCGAAGGCCGCGTACTGAATACACGCCAGTTGGAGGTGAAAGTTCCGGCGGGGGTGGAAGATGGGATGCGGATGCGCTATGCCGGCCAGGGAGAGCCTGGGTATTTTGGCGGTCCGGCGGGCGATCTTTATGTCGTGTTGCACGTGAAGGAGCATGCGTTCTTCCAGCGCGATGGACATCATCTGCATTGCTCGATTCCGATTTCGTTCCCGCAGGCAGCGCTCGGGGCTGAGATCGATGTGCCAACGCTCGACGGCACACACAAGCTGAAGGTTCCGGAAGGCACGCAGAGCGGAACAGTGTTCAAAGTCCGCGGTAAAGGGATTCCGGTGCTGAATGGGCACGGCAAAGGCGATCTGCTGGTGGAAGTGAAGGTTCAGGTGCCAACCAAGCTGACGAAACGTCAGAAGGAATTGCTGGGGGAGTTGGCCCAGACCACGGTGATCGATAATAAGCCGGAGAAGGATGAGAACTTCATGAGCAAGGTGAAGGAGTTCTTCAACTAAGATTCGAGATCTTGAGATGAAGATCGGGCGCGGCTTCGGCTGCGCCCTTTTTATTGACTATTGCCGGTTGGCTATTGACTATTGAGGTTGTGGCGAGACGCAGATTCATTGCAGACGAGGTGCATGGCGCGACCGCAGCTCTAGTTGGGCAGAACGCTGCGCATTTGGGGCGCGTGTTGCGGGCGCGGGTAGGACAGGAGTACGAAGTCGTTGTAGATGGAGTGGTGCGGTTAGGAACGGTTAAATCCGTTACGGATAATCGGGTTGAGTTCGAGTTAGGTGCGGAGGTCGAGCCTTTGGCAGGGATCGGCCGGTCCTTTCCAGAAGAGGTAAAGGACCGGGCACCCATCGTTGTACCGATGACGTTAGTGGTGGCGGTGTTCAAGTTTGACCGCTTCGAGTGGGCGGTGGAGAAAGCGACGGAGTTGGGAGTCGCAAGGATTGTGCCTGTGATCGCGCGCAGGACGGATGCGCATCTGGCACCGTCGGCGGCGAAACGGGTGGAACGGTGGAGGCGGATTGCACATGAGGCATCGCAACAGTCGCGGAGGGTGGCGGAGCCGGAGATTGATAATCCGGTGAAGTTGAAGGATACGGTGTGGATGGAGGCAGGGTTGAAGATTCTGCTGGCGGAGACGGAGCAGGAGAGGATGTTGCGAGATGTTCTGGCACAGCCAGGAATGGCTGTGCCACATTCTTCCGTGGCGCTGGCGGTGGGGCCGGAGGGTGGGTGGACGGAAGATGAGCTTCAGTTGTTCGTCCAGAACGGATGGGTATCGGTGACGTTGGGTCCGACGATTTTGCGGGCTGAAACAGCGGTGGTGGCAGGAGTGGCAATAACTGCAGCGACATTCTGCTGAAGCGAAAAAAGATCAATCCACTTGACGCACGGGCGCGACAGCATCGCTAACAACTTCGATTCGGTCGAACGACGTCAGCGACACCGTAAGCTTCGGGGCTTCGTAGGTACCAACCTCCTTTCCCGAGAACCGATATACGAATTCCGTCTCGTATCGCCATTCCGTTCTAAATAAATCATGTGGAAGCGAGAATCGCCACGATTTCACATCTTCGATCGCCGCATCGGCCAGCAGTTTGGGGCCGGAAATTACTCGAACCTCGATGACCTCGCCCTTTTCGTCTAATAGAAATGAAAGCTTTACCGTGCCTTCTGTGTGAGTGGCGATTGCAAGTCCCGGATATTGAGGCAATTTCGAGTAGGTCAGCAATGGTTGAGGGAGTTTTTCCGCTGCGGAGAGAGTTGTTAAACTCAGTAGAAAGGCGAGAATCATGGAGCGTAGCTCGTTCATGATCGCCAATTGTAAGTCTTCAAATAACCACCCCACTACAGTGCCACAGTGAGTTAAGGTTCTTTCGTCCTTGTATCTCCACAGTTTCAGCGAAGATAATGCGAAACGTAACTGGGGGACAGTTTGGGTTTCGCGCCAGATCCGCAACAGAAGAAAGCGATCGAGCATGTGCATGGGCCGATGCTCGTCGTGGCGGGCGCGGGGACCGGCAAGACGACGGTGCTTGTCGAGCGCGTTGTCCATCTGATCGAGAAGGGGCACGCACGGCCGGACGAGGTGCTGGCGGTTACGTTCACGATCAATGCGGCAGCCGAGTTGCGCGAGCGGGTGGCGGCGAAGATCGGGCCGTTGTGGGCGAATACTATCCAGGCGTCCACGTTTCATGCTTACTGTCACAA
>CAYWSM010000041.1:0-1769 GCA_964460935.1 uncultured Terriglobales bacterium
CTGAGAAGCTGCGGCCCGAATATGTTTGGCGCGACTACTCGGCTTGCATCAAGCAACTTCTGCAACGCGAAGATCAAGGTCATCGCGAGATCGCTATCCCCAGGCCAACGGAAGGAGACTGATTGCCCAACTCGCTACAACAATCCCGCGATGCCTATGACCATTGGCATGCCGGATTGGGCATCGATGCTGAGAATGACACGCCATGGCATCGTCTCGTGCGCTCGCATCTGCCTGTCGAGTCTCTGAAGGGCCGACGCATCCTCGAGATCGGCTGCGGTCGTGGCGACTTTTCCTGCTGGCTCTCCCTGCAATTGAATGGCTCAGCTAATCTTGTCGCCGCAGACTTTTCTTGCACCGCCATCAGCAAAGCACGCGAGTACGCGCGTTCGCTCAACCTCGCGATTGATTGGCAGGTAATGGACATCGAGCAGATCGCATATCCGGATGCAAGCTTCGACGTCATCTTCTCCTGCGAAACCGTCGAGCACGTTCCCGATCCCAGGCTTGCTCTGCGCGAACTGGCACGAGTTCTCAAACCCGGCGGAACTTTGTTTCTGACCACTCCCAACTACATGAATGCAATAGGCCTCTACCGCGGATATATGAGGCTGAAAGGCACGCCGTTCACTGAAACCGGACAGCCCATCAATAACTTCGTCATGCTCCCGAGAACGTTACGGTGGCTGCGTTCAGTTGGACTAGACATCGTTCACGCCGAATCCCGAGGGATGTATCTGCCCATCCCCGGCCGTCCATGGACCGAAGCAAACTGGCTTGACCGTCCACGCTGGCTCACGCGTTGGTTAGGACTCAATTCATTCGTGATGGCCACCAAATGAACGTGCAAACCAATTCGGCCATGGCATTCGCCAATCGACAGGCGCCAGTGAAGCAGATTCGCGTCGCCGTCCTCTGTGATTTCCTCGAAGAGAACTGGCCGAGCATGGACCTAACCGGCAACATGCTATTCGACGAATTGACTCACCGCGACGATACCGATGCCGAATGTATCCGTCCGACGATGAAGTTCCGCGGTCAGCGACCGAGCAAATCGGCCCGCTTTTATGCCCGATTCGTGCAATATCCCAGACTGGTTCACCGCCTAGCTTCTGAGTTCGACCTGTTCCACATCGTCGATCACAGCTATGCGCATCTGGCGCACGAACTGCCTGCGAATCGGACAGTTGTCACCTGTCACGATCTCGACGCATTCCGGTGTCTGCTCTATCCCAACCGCGAACCTCGATCGTTTGCATTTCGCTCGATGACACGGCGGATCCTGACCGGTTTACAAACGGCGGCACATGTAACCTGCAGCACTGCGGCGACTCGCGACGCAATTCTTCGTCACGATCTGGTCCCAGAACATCGCCTATCGGTGGTACACAACGGCGTTCACCCGGGCCTTTCCCCTCATCCTGATCCATTGGCGGATGACGACCTGTCACGCAAAATCGGACGCCTACCCGGAACCTGTACCGAGATTCTTCACGTTGGCAGCACCGCGCCTCGCAAACGAATCGACGTGCTTCTTCACGTGTTCGCCCAAGTCCGCAAGCAGAGGCCGGATGTGCGGCTCATCCGCGTCGGTGCGGCATTCACTCCTCACCAGGAGGCGCTGGCCAATGCGCTTGGAGTGCGTGACTACATCGATCATCTTGAGCGCATCGACACGCGAGTCCTCGCAGCTTGCTATCGCCGTGCCTCGGTTCTCCTTCAGCCGTCGGAAGCAGAGGGATTCGGCCTGCCGGTAATCGAAGCCATGG
>CAYWSM010000042.1:0-12680 GCA_964460935.1 uncultured Terriglobales bacterium
GGTGGCATGTCCAGAAACCATGACGTCCAGCTTACCTGATCCGAGATTTTCCAACGGCCACCTTTGCCGAACTACTCGCATCATTTACAGCGGTAAGGAAAAGTTCATCTGGGGTCGGCGCTCCGAGCGACAGGCTCCTCCGCAAATCCGAAAATTCAAGGAGGCACAATGAAGTCATTCTTACTGGGTCTTGGAGTTGGCGTTGGGCTGGGTGTGCTGTTCGCTCCTATGAGCGGCGAAGAGGCCCGCGGCCGATTGACCGAAACCGCCAGCGATCTTGCCGATTCAGCGCGGCACTCAGTTGAGCACGGACGCGACCAGATGCAGCGCGGCGTCAGCGCCATCCGCAACGCTACCGAGCGCATGACTGGCAGCGCCAATCGTCCGACTGGCACCGAAAGCAGTCCGAACCTCTGACCCTGGCCAAAAGAATCCCCAAGGCAGCCCATGCGGCTGCCTGTTGCTTTTGAGGCCCTTTCCCGGGAAAAGTAGGGAATCTACTTCTTGGCTTCCAGCGGGCGCAGGAAATCGTCGGCGCTCATCGGCGGGACCAGGCGGTTGAGCTTTTCCAGAACGGAGCGCTTGTCGCCTTCGGACTTGGCGGATTGATATTGGCGGCGAAGCGTGCTGATCTTGCGAGAGCGCGCCCAACGGCGTCGGATTTCTGCTGCACGGCTGGGTGTTGTCATGTGTACTCCCTTGAGTAAGCTGAATCCTATTGGATAAACCATCCGGCAAACCCGCGTCAACCCAGCCTGTTCATTGGCCGGCTTGCGAATCGCGCAAACGATGGCCAACGGCCCCTCCGTGGCGTTTCATCGCATAGGTTGTCACGCAAAAATCCATAGGAGAGGAAAAATATGGCCGATCATCAAGGCACGGGCAAACATCCACATAAAAGCACCGAAGACCCTCACCCGCACCGTCGCGCGTCAGGTCAAAAGCATGCTGGCCCGACTGGCCAACACGAGCGCCACGAAGCGAGCGGAAGCGACTCTCGTGACCTGAAAGAACGCGAATACCGCGACAAAGACGGCAACATCCATCACCACACACATACGTCCAAGGAAATGAAGTAAGGAAAAGCAGGTGCCAGTGGTGGCGCAATCGCCCACCACTGCATTCGCACTCACACTCCTTGCGATGGGGCGGTCGCTTCACCCAATAGTGGCTTGCAGTGCGGAGCCATTCGGCGCAACTTTAGCGTTTTAATTTCAGACGCTTCTTTGTTTCCCACGGAGCTGTAGTAAATCATCAAGCTCCAGATCGGAATGAAAGAGGCAATACTCGGCAGCTTCGTGATAGTGCTTTCGAGAGTGCTGACTAGAGTTTCGCTGGCGGAGCCGGCGAGAAGTTCGCAGCAATGGATATGGGCATCTAGCGTTCTCTTCGCGGTACCAGCACCTGGCATGCCTTGCGCGACTTCGCAAAGGTCGCGTGCTTCGACAGCAAGATCAAGAGCCTTTCCCGTATCCCTCTTTTCTAAGAGAGCAATGATGGATAGCACGTATGTTCTGAAGCCATCATACATAGGAGGATAGCTGGCCCAGGAGATTTCACCCAATTCGTCCCGCGCCTTGTCATACTCGCCGTAAAGCGAGTAGACAAGGGCGCACATGTAAGCACAAAGAGCTGGGCCATCCTTCACCTGAGGCATCGTGCGATGATAGTACGCTACTGCGCGATCGGGAGTTTGGTCCTGGAAAAATCGTCTAGTTTTTCGCCGTACAAACCACATTAGAACCATTAGAGCCGCGAAAGCAGATCCCATGACAACAGGAACGATGTATTCGCCGCGCTTGATCACTTGAATCAAGGCGATGGTCGATATCGCGAGTCCAAGCAATGGCAGCGCATAACGCTTAAGAAGATAGCTATTGTTACTGTTCATATTGAGTGCATTCCAGCCGTCGATTACCGCCAATGCTCGATTGGCCCCACCTTTACCGCAAATACACCGCCGAGATCCGACAGATCATCTTTCAGTTTTTCGAAAACCACTGGTTCTTTGCCCATCGGATCGAGCATCATCAGCTTCCGTGCCTCGTACATCCGCTGGTTATTGGGATAGATGTACTCGTCGTACTCCACTCCTTGCAGCACGTACGGGTGTCCCCGCCACAGCACCAGCGCTGGAACACCGTCCTGCAGCAGGCGAATGAGATAACCCACATCCTGCGGAGCTCCGGATATGACGGTTCCTTCGAAGTGGAGCTTCCTTCCGTCCATGAGTGTGTAATCGCCATCAACCCAATGCTTCAGTTGATCGAGATCGATCGGCGTCTCGATACAAAGTTCTCCCCCGGCTGATTTCAGAATCCAGTAGCTTTGCTTGTAATCAGTGACGTTCTGCTTCTCGAGCATCAGTTCAACTGCTGCTGCCCATGCCCAGTTTGGACATGCCTGCTTCAGCGCTGGCACTTTTAGATCAGCGATTTCCGCCGTTTTCGGAGGCTGCTTCACCAGGGTTGGCAGCGGCTTCTTGCCCGCCCAGAGAGGAATCGAAAACAGCAGCAGAAGAGGGACAACTCGTTTCATCAGGCGCAGCTTATCATCGCGAAGAGGATTACTTCGATAACAACCCGAGTGCTTCACGGAACATGGCATCGAACTCCTTCGATCCTCCGTTGCGCATCACCGTTGCTACAGCCTTCTCCGCGAGCGGACGTTGATATCCAAGGTTTGTTAGCGCCGAAAGAATATCTTCTTCCATCGGCGATGTCGGCGGTGCCGCCGCTTCCAATCCGAAATCCTTCAGTTTGTCGCGAAGTTCCAGCACCATGCGTTCCGCGGTCTTCTTGCCGATTCCCGGAATCTTGGTCAGTTTGGCAACGTCGTTGCCCTTGATTGCCGACACCATATCGGCCGCTGCCATGCCGCTCAGGATCGTGATCGCCAACTTCGGGCCTATTCCGCTCACGCTTAGCAGCTTTTCGAATAACTGTTTCTCTTCCGGATGAACAAATCCAAACAGGGCGATCGCGTCTTCACGGACATGCGTATGTATGTGCAGCGCAACTTCAGTGCCAGTACTGCCGAGATCGCTGAACGTAGGAACACTGATGGTGACGTCGTATCCGACACCGCCAGCTTCAACAATGGCCTGGTTCGGATGCTTTGCGATGAGCTTGCCACGTAGATGCGCAATCATGGGAGAAGCACGATTCTACTATCGCGCACTCCGTTCAGCGACGGCGATCAAAGTACCAGCAGATACAATTCTGGTATGGGCCAGCCCACAAGCACTCGACCGGAAATGAAAATCCGCCCTGCGAATGCCGCCGATATTGCCGCCATCGTTTCTGTTGTGAATACAGCGTTTTCTATCGAGTCCTTCCTCGAAGGAAAGCGCACTAACGAGCAGGTCATCTCGGAAACGATGCAGAAAGGAATATTTTTCGTCGGCGAAGACGAAACCGGCCACGTTATTGCTTCGGTTTATGTCGAAAATCGAGGGGACCACGCCTATCTGGGCATGCTTGCCATTGATCCCTCGCGGCAGGGAACTGGGCTCGCACGCCAGATGACCGAAGCCGCTGAAGCTTACTGCCGAAAGCAAGCCTGCAAATATATCGAAATCGTGGTGCTCAGCCTTCGGCCCGATCTGCTGCCGCTCTATCGCAAACTGGGCTTCATTGAAATTGGCACCAAGGAATTCCACCCTTCGCGTCAACTCAAGCCAGGTTTCGAGTGCCACGGCATCATCATGACCAAAGCACTCTAGAAGTCATGCCGGACGCGCCGAATACTTTCCGTCCTCGCCCAGCTCGATGTACGCCATCGGTAGTTTGGGCTCGTGGGTGAACAGTACCAGCCAGTTCTCTTTCACGGCTTCCGCGTAGAACTTCTTTTTGCTGTACAGCGTGTCCAGCGGATAAAGATCGAACCCCATTCCCCACGCGACATCCAGATGTTGCGTGGTTGGAATCAGGTCCGAGATGTAGCAGGCCTTCTTGCCCTGGCTCTCGATGATTACCGCCTGCATGTACTCGGTGTGACCCTTGAAGATACGCACTGAAATTCCGGGCAGCAGTTCCTGGTCGCCTTTCAACAACGTCATCTGTCCCGATTCGATCAGCGGATTGTAGTTGTCGCTGATGTAGCTGATGCGGTCGCGTTCCGTCTGCAATTGTCCGTGGCGCCACTCGCCTTCCTGCACGTAGTAGTGAGCCTTCGGAAACGTCGGAACCGGCTTCCCATCCCGATACACCGTGTTCCACCCGCAATGGTCGAAGTGCAGATGCGTGTTGATCACGACGTCGATCTCTTCCGGAGACACACCCGCTGCCTCAAACGAGTTCAGCAGCTTCTCCTCGTTGCCGTAGATCTTCTGCATCTTGTCGTTGAGCTTGTTGCCGATTCCTGTCTCAATGAGCACGGTCTTTTCGCCGCCGCGAACCAGGACTGAGTTCAATCCCGCGCGCAGGCGATTCATCTCATCCGGTTCCCACCTGCGTTGCCACATAATCTTTGGCACGACTCCGAAGAAAGCCCCGCCATCGAGGTAGTATTCGCCGTCGGAAAGAATAGTGAGCTCAAAGTTACCGAGTGCTGTGCGATGCATGGTTGAAAATGATAAATGGTGAGCGCTACGGCTGTTTGAGCGGAGCGGCTTTCTGCTGTGCCTCGGAGGCTTCTTTCTCGAGCCCTTTGCCTCGATACGCTTCCGCCAGCGCGATCTCGGTATCGTAGTCATCGGCACCGCTCATGTCCTGATGCGTCTTGAGTGCAGTGATCGCCTTGTCATACTGCTTCATTCGCAAGTAAGCCGATCCCAATTCGTAATAAGCGTCAGTATCCTGGTCAATCCTAGTCGCTGTATCGAATTCCTTCACGGCTGCTTCGTCGTTGTGCTCGGCTGCCGCTACCAGTCCGAGTCCCACGTGACCATCGGCGCTGCGGAAGTTCATGGCAATCATCTGCGAGAACACTTCACGCGCTTGTGTTAGCTCGTTCGTGTAGAGATATGACAGCCCCAGGTTGTACCGCGCCGCCTCGCTCTTCGGATCAAGCTCGAGCACCCGCTTTAGTTCCGCTCGTACTTTCTCTGTATCGCCCTTCTGCAGATAGGCATGGGCAAGCTCGAAGTGCGCTTCCGCGTAGTCAGGACGAAGCTTGATAGCACGCTGAAACTGGGAAATTGCCTCATCGACCTTGCCCTGTGTCAGCAGGTCCGATCCGCGTGTTGCCGCAACGATGAAGCCCCGCGACGTCTGCACCCATCGGCCCGCTCCGAGTACAACCACGGCGGCCGTGAGACAAACCGCAATCCGCCGAAAGATCGCATCCCGATCTGGTGACACAACAGCAATCAACGCGCCGAGCATGAGCCCTGTCAGTAGCCCGCCGATGTGACAGGCGTTGTCGGTTCGCCCAGTCATTGCGCCAAACACCAGGTTGTAGCCGGCGAACATCACCACGCTTCGCAGCGTGCCGGAAATCATGTTGCGGGGCAGACTAAACTCGCCCAGCTTCAGTGATGCGATCAGTGCTCCGGCAATACCGAAAATCGCACCCGACGCTCCCGCACTCACGCTACCTGGATGCCACCAGAGGCTGGCGACTCCGCCGCCAATCCCCGACAGCAGATACACCATCGCGAACGTCCAATCGCCATAAAGCGATTCCGCCAGCGCACCCAGGTCCCACAGGCACCACATGTTGAAGCCGAAGTGGATAATCCCGTAATGCAGGAACATGTAGGTGATGATTCGCCATGGCTGATCGCCGAGCGTCAGCGGTCCGAAGTTGCCTCCCCAGTGAATCATCTGCTGCGAGTTCGGCCCCATCAGCGAAATGCCCGAACCCACCATCGCCAGGAAAACCAGCAGGTTGATTCCGACGAAGAGATGGTTGAAGGTCACTCCGCTCAGCGCATCGGCGCGCTTCCATGGCGACGGCATCACCCGCTGATACTCTTCTTCTTTTCCTTCGCCGCGCTTCTGAGCTTCGTACTCGACACACCACCGGCACAGCTTCTTGCCGAAGGTGAATGCGCCGAGATTGCGCCCGCAGCTACTGCACTTCGCCATGCTTACTTTCCAGAACCGTGTGTAACCGCCAGCACTTCAGGCCAGATCGATCGCTTCGGTTCCCATCCCAGTTTTTCGCGCGCTGCCTGGTTCGATACTCGGTGCGAAACTGGCCTCCTCATCGACGCATCCCTTCTCGGTCGAGCCACGCCTAGTCGATCCGCCAATTCATCCACGTACTCGCCATAACGAATCGGCTCCGCGCAGATGTTGAACACCGACTGTGCCGGTGCGCGCTCCAGCGCGGACACGTAAGCATCTGCCACGTCATCCACGTGTACTAGCGACACCCAGTGCGAACCGTCACCAGGGACCACCAACTCACCGCGCCGGATTTCTTCGACCGTCCGATCCTGGAACGTTCCCGGCCCCACGAAGATTCCACCCTTCAGGATTGCCCAACGCATCTGTCGCGGAAGCTTTCGCAGTAACCACATCATCGACTCCATGATTGCCACCGGCTGCCGTTCCGGTGAGTTGTCGATGTGCGTGCTCTCGTCGAGCCATTGGTCTCCGCCATCCGGATATGCCATGACGATACTCTGGCAGAGCATCACCTCCACACCGACATCGAGTGCCGCACGTTGCAGTTTGCCGGTGCCGCGAATGCGCAGCATCGTGTTGTTCGTCCACGCCTCCGATGCCGACATATCGGAGGGAATCGCTGTCGCCGCGTGGATCAACCCCTCACATCCCGAGATCAATTCCGCCACGCGCTGCTCAGTCGAAGTCACCGCCAACAGATCGCACTCTTTTACCTCGACAGGCAAACCGCAAAACAGTCTGCTGGCCTTGGCGACATTTCTTACTAGCAAAACTGGCTGATGTCCCGCCGCAATCAGCTTGGGAATCATCGCCCGACCTAGCACGCCGGTCGCGCCGGCAACGGCAACCTTCACTGACCCTGCCCTCCATCCGCCGGAGCAGTTTTCAGCTCTCGGGTGAAATGATCTTCGATCAGGTGAAACAGATGAGCCGTCGCGTCCGGTCCCGAAATGCCGTGCGTCTTGCCCGGATACAGCATGATGTCGAACTGCTTGCCTGCCTTGATCAGCGCCTGGGTCATCGCGATGGTGTTCTGGATATGCACGTTGTCATCGCTGGTGCCATGTGCGATTACCAGCGCGCCACGCAACTTGGCCGCATCGTTGGTCGGCGAGCTCACCTTGTAACCTTCTTCGTTGTCCTGCGGCAATCCCAGATAGCGTTCCGTATAGATCGAGTCGTACAAACGCCAGTCGCTCACCGGTGCGATGGAAACTCCCGCACTGATCCGGTCCGAGTGCGTCATGGCGTATAACGTCATGTATCCGCCATAGCTCGCGCCAAACCACCCCACCTTTTTGGGATCCAGCATCGGGACGTGCTTAATCACTTGATCGAGTGCCGCCAACTGATCCGCCAACTCGATTTCGCCGAGCTTCTTCTTCAGCCAGCCATTGAACTGTTTCCCACGGCCTGCCATGCCTCGGTTATCGACCACCAACACGCCAAATCCGCGCCTTGCCAGATACTCATGCAATAGGAACCCGCCGCCGCCCCAGTCATCCCTTACCGACTGCCCCGATGGCCCACCATACGGATTCAACAACACCGGATATCGCACACTGGTATCCATCGTCCCCAATGGCATGAACAATTCTGCATACAGTGTGGTCGTGCCATCCGCCGCTTTCAGCTTGAATTGTTGTGGAGGCGTGAGATGCAGTCCGCTGATGTCCTTCGACTGCGAGAACGGTGAGCATCGACCGCTGGTGTTACAAAGAGATAAAACTGGCGGCTTCATTAATGAGGAATAACGGTCTACATAAAATTCTGGCTTTGACCCAAAGATCGCATCATGTGTACCCGGCTCTTGCGACACCTGCTTCATGTCGCTGCCGTCGAGCTTGACTGAAAACATCTGCCTCTGCCGCGGATCGTTTGGATCGGCCGTGAAGTACACCACGCCAGCATTTTCATCGACGAAGTTGATCTTGCTGACTTCGAAGTCACCCTTCGTGATTTGAGCGACGAACTTTGCCTCGCCTGCCAGCGGATGGTCTTTGTCCCACGAAACCAGATATAAGTGCGTGTGCCCATCCCGCCAGCTCGGCAGCAACAATCGATCTCCACTCTTGAACCAGTAAATTTCCTCCCGCTCACCGACCCACACATCGCTGGTTTCCGTCAGCACCATGCGAGCGTCACCGTGGTTCGCATCGGCAAAATAAAGCACTAGTTTGTCCTGCGCGCGGTTCAGCACCTCGATCCATAGCACTCCGGGCTTCACCCACCCAAACCGCGGCACGTACCCGTTCTTCATATCCGGCAACGTGATCCACTTGGTATGTCCGGAGCCCGCATCCAGCACGCCCACGCGCACTTCCGGATTCGGATCGCCCGGATTCGGATATTTCTGCGCATCCGCTTTCGCATGATTTCCGCTGTAATCCACAATCGGATACTGCGGCACCTTCTTCTCATCCATCTGCAGGAACGCGATCTGCTTGCTGTCGGGCGACCAGAAGTAATTGCTGCGCACGTCCAACTCTTCTTCGTACACCCAGTCCACTTCGCCATTCAGCAGATCGTCTTCCCCGCCTTTGGTGAGTTGACGCTCGCTTCCGTCCGGAATGCCGCGCACCCACAGGTCGTGCTTCCGAACAAATGCCAGAGTCTTTCCGTCGGGAGAGAATTTCGGATCGCTGCTCGCATCCGGCGACGCCGTTGCGTCAACGGCCGTGCCCGTCTGGATGTTGTATAGCCAGAATTGTCCGTTGGAATCGAACAGCAGATACTTCGAGTCCGGCGACCAGTGATATGCCGAAACTCCATAGCGCCGGCGCCACTCCTGCGCTCGTTCATTCGATAACTTGTTCGCCGACGGCGCCAGCGATGACAGCTTGCTCTCGCTGACCAGAACCGTTTTCTGCCCCGTGGCCGCGTCCAACGACCACAACTCCCCGTGCTCCCCGTTTTCGTCGCGGAGAACGTACGTCACCTTGGCGCCGTCCGGGCTCCATTTCAGCGACTCAGGAAGACGGCCGGTGAGGCGTCCCGAAGCAATGGCCTCGATCGTCAATTGCGAAGGTGGTTGTGACTCTGTTTGAGCCAGCGAGAACAGCGTGAAAAAGCAGCAGCAGATGATGATGAGCGGAAGCCTGCGAAGCATTCGCCTCTCCATGGAAACTTTGCAGTTTACACGGACGAACCTTCCGCACACTAGGAACGCTCGTCACCAGCGCGGCTTTAATGCATGATTAACGAAAAGAAGATGCTTTGCGGGTGAGCCAGGCCCCAGATTCGCGCCATCTCCAGCAGCACAATGAACATGCCCAGACAAAAATAAACATTCCGTGCGGCCTCAGTTGTGAGCACAGGCGCTGGTATCCCGCGCTGGCGAAACGCAATCACCAGCACGCGTTCGCGCTCCATAATGAAATCTGCAATCGGCCGATGGAAGGCAGCAATCACAAAGCCGAGCAGGAGACGTAGGAGTTCGAACGCCATGCCGATCATGCTAGTCAGCCCGGCGCAAGGGCTCAATCCGAGGAAAGCCCTAGCCTTATCACCCACCGGCAATCAATCTGAGTTGCTGACTGCCCGTTTTTGGCCGTTCTAGCGTGTTACAATCAGATAGTTCCCGCCTATGAATTCCGATCTTGCCAACCTGATCGAATTGCAGAAGGTCGACGCGGAAATTGCCCGCCTGCAGGCGGAAATCGCTGCTCTTCCCAAGCGCGTCGCGGCCATCGAGGCCAAGCTCGCCGGTTCCAAGGAACGCGCAGAAAAGGCGAAGGCAGCCCTCAAGGCTGACGAAACCGCCCGCCGCAAGCACGAAGCCGACATCGAAACCTTCCGCCAGAAGATTTCCAAGTACCGCGACCAGATGCTCAACGTGAAAACCAACCAGGAATACCAGGCGTTGGGCAATGAAATCACGTTTGCGGAGCGCGACATCTCCAAGCTCGAGGACAAGATTCTCGAGACCATGGTCGATGCCGACAGCAAGAACGCCGAGCTCAAGCGTGCCGAGGGCGATCTGAAGGCTCACACCGCGGAGATCGAGAAAGAAAAGACGATTGCACAACAGCGTACGGCGGAAGATCAGAAGCAGTTGGCGGAATGGCAGCAGAAGCGTAACTCCATTCGCCAGTCCATCGACGCCGAGATTCTCCGGCACTACGACCGCGTTCTCAAGTTTCGTGGCAGCGCTATTGCCGAGGCGATCGATCACCGCTGTGCCGCATGCCAGGTCTTGGTTCGACCCCAGGTTTACAACGAATTACGAAGCACGGAAAAATTCATCATCTGCGATTCTTGCCAGCGCATCCTTTATTACGATCCGGCTCACGACTCGAACCCCGTCGTGCCTAGGGCGCCGCAGATCGCAGAGGACGAGACCGAGCAAGCCGGCAACGTAGCAGCTCAGTAGCTTCCTCCCCAAGGAGGGCTTATGTGTTCCCGTTTCCTCTTCGCGGTAGTCCTGGCACTTGCCTGCTGTTCGCTCACGTTTGCGCAGAAACCCGGCGGTGGTGGCGGCAATACCGGAGGCGGTGGTGGTAATACCGGCGGAGGCAATGCCGGCCCTGGATTTGGGCAGCCTGGTTTTATTCCCAACATTAGCCAAGGCGCTGAGCTTCAGGTACGTCTCTCCTGGCCCAACGAGCGCACTCTTGATCAGTCCGTCCACGTGCAGCTTTTGAGTGTCAGCAGTACGCCAGTGCAGGACACCTTCTCTCGTCAGGACGGCTATGTAACCTTTCACAATGTTCCGATGGGGACCTATCGATTGCGCATCGACAGTCCCGACATTCAGGAAATGGTTACCGATAGTTTTGTCATTAACCAGAACGAACGCATGCACATGGAATGGGTTCACGTTTCTCCCAAGCAACAAGCCGCCAACAACGTTCCCGGCGCGGGTCCGATGGTCTCTGCCTCCGAGCTGAATGTCCCCGACAAAGCCAAGAGTGAAATGGAAAAGGGGATGGAGTTCTTCAGCAAAGGCGATCTTCAGAAAGCGGAGGAGAAGCTCCAGAAGGCCATTGAGATTTATCCCAAGTACGCGCGTGCCTGGAATAATCTGGCCGTCGTTCGTATGCGGGGAAACAATCACGACGGTGCCCGCGAAGCGTTCCAGAAGTGCGTCGAGGCCGACGACAAATTCACCCCGTGCTACTTGAACCTTGCCCGCTTCAGCATGCTGGAGCACAAGATGCCCGAGGCCGCCGCTTTCATCAACAAAGGCCTTGCTGCCGATCCCAACAACGCCGAGGGATTGGCACTGCTCGCGAAAGAGGAACTTCTCACGGGCGACTATGACAAAGCGCTTGCCAGTGCTCGCAAAGTCCACTCCTTGCCTCACGATCACCTCGCCGATGTCCACCTCATTGCAGGCGAGGCGCTCTTGCATGAAAATCGAAATGCCGAAGCCGTTCAGGAATACGGGCTGTATCTGAAGGAATATCCGGACAGCCCGAACGCGGCGAAAGTCCGTACGGCGATGGCACAAATTCAGGCGAAGCAGACAAAAACGAACTGAAAACCGAATCCAATCACCCTATCGTTACAATTAGCCAGCGTGCGGCCGCCCGCCTGCGCCATGGTCATGTCTGGGTCTATCGCTCTGACATGGTGGACGTTCCCGGTCTCGGCCCGGGATCTGTTGTCGGTGTTTCTGACCACCACCAGAATCTCATCGGAACGGCCTTCTACAGCTCATCCTCGCAAATCGCGCTGCGGCTCATCTCTTCCGGCCCTGTCGGGGATGTGGAAGGCCTTGTTCTCCAGCGAACTCATGCCGCAATTGCTCTGCGCGAATCATGGGTCCACGATACCGACAGCTATCGCCTGGTGTTCAGCGAGGCAGACCAGCTTCCCGGAGTCATTGCCGATCGCTATAACGATATCGTTACGCTGCAATTCCTGACCCAGGCCGCCGATCAGGACTGGTTCCGCCGCTCGTTCATCGGAACCATCCAGGAACAGCTCAAGCCGGCGGCCATTGTCGAGCGTGTGGAAGAACGTATCCGCGAACTCGAGCAGCTACCCGCTCGCGAGTCGGGTCCCGTCGTCGGAGAGAAGACCTCTACAGTCTTCCAGATGAATGGCGTTCGTTTTCACTTTGACGCCCTTTGCGGTCAAAAGACCGGAGCCTTTCTCGATCAGCGTGAAAACTATGCCGCCGCTGCCAGTTACGCTCACGGGGAAGCCCTCGACGTCTTTACCTACCAGGGCGGATTTGCCCTACACCTCGCTCGCCGCTGCCATTCCGTGACCGGAGTCGATGTTTCTCGGCCTGCTCTCGAAGTCGCCGAGCGAAACGAATCTCTCAATCGCGAGGCAAACAGCACCGAAATCGAATGGCTCGAGGCCAACGCTTTCGACCTGCTGAAGGACTGGTCCTCATCCGGCAAGCAGTTCGACACCATCGTGCTGGATCCCCCCGCCTTCGCGAAGACTAAAAAAGATCTCGCCGCTGCCCTCCGCGGCTACAAGGAAATCAACCTTCGTGCGCTAAAGATGCTTCGCCCCGGAGGCATTCTCGTCACCTGCAGTTGTTCGCACCACGTCGGCGAGTCCGACTTTGTCGATATGCTTCGTGAGGCCTCTGCCGATGCCCGCCGCGTCACTCGCGTCCTCGAAAAGCGAGGCCAGGCCAAA
>CAYWSM010000043.1:0-6343 GCA_964460935.1 uncultured Terriglobales bacterium
GTGCTGCATCTGCCGAGAGTTTCCGCACGGAAATGGACGGCTTCGTCGGCCTGTTGCTTATGGATCGCGTAGGGAAGCGTGTGCGCGGCCAGAGGGTGCGTTTCTTTGACTGGGCCGGGTGTCTCAGATCCGTATGCCGAAACGCTGCTGGGAAAAATGAATGTGTCGATCACACCGCCAAGGCGGTTCACTTCGCTGATGGCTTCCATCACGCGCGCAGTCCCCGCAACGTTGACCTGCCACATGTGGTCAACATCGAGTACTCCTGACTGCATGGGATCAACGATAAACGCGAGGTGCACGATGGCACGGGCTTCGGTCTGTTTCAACAATTGAACAAACTGGCGGCACGCAACTTCGCGGGCGAGGTCGATCTTTTCGAAGCGAGCAACCAAGTCAAATCGGGGTGGAACGGTATCCACCCCGATTACATTGAAGTCTTCGAGAAGCGGGAGAGTCCGGCGACCCAGATTGCCTGAAACCCCCGTAACGATAACTGCCGGCTTGTGGCCAGTGGTCACTGTTTCGAAGTTGCCGGGTTCTCAGCCGAAGATGAATTCGTCATCGGAGTTACCTGGTGCGACTCGGGAGCGCCTAGAGGTGCATTCACGCCCTCGGCAGGAGCGGCAGGCGGAGGATCGGCATGGAAATAAGCCTCGTTGAGCTCAGGTTTGATCGAGGAGGTCATTTCCTCGACCTTGCTGCGGAACTTCTGATTGGTGAGGTCACCTTCGATAGCGGCTTTGACTGAAGCTAGTGGCGTTGTCTGCTTTTGCTCAATGCGGTACACATAAGCTCCGGCCGCCTCAACCTTGACAGGGGAAAATTCGCCCGGCTTCAAGTCGAACAACGAAACTTGATCCGCATTAACGCTTTCGCGACGCCAATGGGAAACCGAGGTCGGAGGCGGAGGTGAATTGTAACCTTTCGCCGTGTATACCTCTTTCTGGATCTTTTCGAAGTCCTCGCCAGCCTGGAGCCGGGTCTTTATCTTTGCCCCTTCCGCCTGGAGGTCTTCGTCAGTAGGCATCTTGGTTTCGCCGGTCGCGTCAGCCCGGTTGCGTGGAATAAAAATGCGCTTCACCGAGATTTCTTCATATTTCGAGATGTGGTCCTGGTAATACTTCTCGACCTCAGCATCCGTGGGCTTCGATTCCTGCTGAATCTGGTGGAATAATTCCTGCGCTTCGAGTTGCAGGGTGGCGAATCGAATCAGTTCCTTGAACCGATCGGAGTTTTCCACGCCGTGCTTTTTTGCTTCGTACGACAGCACCAGCATTTTGCCGTAGTCCATAGCCAGGTTCTGGCGTGTCTGGACCGGCATCTTGGGGCTAAGAATATCCACGAGCTTTTCGAACTCAGCCTTAGTCACAATCGTTTTGCACGCAGGTGATTTCGGGTCGGTACCCGCCGGCGCGTCGGGGCAAAACCCGGGCATCGTGATCAATGCTGCTGTCGCAGGGACATCGGGTCGCGAAAATTCGGGGGTTTGGTCCGCTGCCATGTTGGCCGCTCGGTGATGACGCGGAGGAACAGGCATCGCCTTACTGGGCGGGTTTTGGCCGAAGGCAAAGGAGCCTAACAGTAGGACAACCAGCGCAAGTCTACGCATTCACTTCTCCAGCAATTCCTGTAGTTGGGGGAAGTAGTTCGTTGGGAATCGTAGCACACTCAAAATGGGACGGGGGAGAGCCGACGGCACTGTTCCTCTGCATTGATGTTCTTGGCGCATTGTGAGGTGAGATTAGATAATCAAGGGTCATGTCCGCGTCAGCCATATTCAGCGCCGATGAGATGCGCATAGAAAAGCGTGCCGTCGCGCGGAATTCCGTCTGGGCGGCGGTAGTAATCACGTTGTTGAAAATCACGGTGGGGATCACCACAGGTTCTCTGGGCATTTTGTCTGAGGCACTGCACAGCGGTCTCGACCTGGTGGCTGCGGTGATTACGCTCTTTTCAGTTCGGGTTTCAGATAAACCAGCCGATGCCGATCACCAGTATGGACACGGAAAGTTCGAGAACTTTTCTGCGTTCCTGGAAACCGGACTTCTCTTGCTGACCTGTGTGTGGATCGTGTGGGAGGCGGGGAAGAGATTGTTCTTCCATACCGTAGAGATAGAGCCCTCAATCGCCGCGTTTGCAGTCATGGGCTTCTCCATTGTGGTGGATTCGTGGCGATCCAAGGCCCTGAAGCGGGTGGCGGACAAATTCAACAGCCAAGCGCTTTTTGCGGATGCGCTGCACTTCCGAACGGATATCTGGTCGAGTTCGGTTGTCATTCTTGGGCTGGCGCTCGTTTTGATCGGAAGGCAGTTTGGGTTAGGGTGGCTGCGGGTTGCCGATCCGTTGGCTGCCTTGGTAGTAGCAGGCGTCGTCGTCTCAGTGAGCTGGCGCTTGGCGCGACAGACAATCGATGCCCTGCTCGATGCAGCGCCAAAAGGAATTCGCAACGAAATCATCAATGCTGTTTCTGGTGTGGACGGCGTGCTGGAGGTCGATCGCGTTCGCATCCGCCGGGCAGGGAATCGGTATTTCGCTGACCTGTCGGTTGGACTAAATCGCGGCGTAACCTTTCAAAAATCGGAACAGGTCTCCCATGAAGTCGCGGACCGAGTCAGTGAGATCTTGCCCGATGCTGACGTTGTCGTACATCCAGTGGCCAGAGCGGTTTCGACCGAGAACATCTTTGACCGCATACGGGCTGTGGCGACTTCCAGCAATCTCAACGTACACGACATCAGCATTCAGGATTTCCACGGCCGCCTGCATGTGGAACAACATCTGGAACTCGACGAGAAGCTGTCGCTCAAACAAGCACATGATCGAGTAACAGAACTCGAGTCGGAAATGCGGGAAAAGGTGCCGGAAATTGTCTCGATTCTGACGCACATCGAAAGCGAGCCAGCCACAATCGAAACGGCGGAGCAGCTTGAGGCGAATGTCGAATTAGAACGTCGAATGAAGGAGACCGTGCGTGAGTTTCCAGAAATCCTCGACATGCATGAAGTGATATTCAAGAGAGTCGGGGACAAGTTGTATGTTTCTTGCCACTGCACCATGCCGGATGAGTTGCCGCTTTCGAAAGTGCACGATCTCATGACGGCGTTGGAAATTCGGTTTAAACAACTTGATCCTGAATTATTCCGAGTCTTGATTCATCCCGAGCCCAGCACTGATAATCTCCGATAGTCATGGCTGAGATTACTGCTTCCGCTCTTTGGACAGACAAGGACAGATTTATCGGCACTGCTTCTTCAGGACATGCTGTTGTTATCGATGCGGGCTCCGATAAGACTGCAAGCAGTCCGATGGAATTGGTACTCATTGGGCTCTGTTCCTGCACAGCTATCGATATAGTTAGCATTCTCCGCAAAAAGCGGGAGCCGTTTACGGCAGTGCAAGTGAATGCCGACACCGAGCGCGCGCCTGAGCCTCCAAGGGTGTACACCAAAATCAAGTTGGTGTATCGCGTCGCAGGGCCGGTGCGCCGGAAATCAGTGGAAGATGCGGTGCGGCTCTCGATGGAGAAATACTGCTCGGTTGAGGCGATGTTGAAGAAGACAGCGGAAATCAGTTACGAAATCGTGCTCGACTGAATATACTGCAGCGCTAGGGATGGTTCGCGCTTCCAATCGAATATGGCAAAAATGGTAATTCTCTTCACACAACCGGGCTGCCCGCCGTGTCATTGGGCTAAAAGCTACCTTTCGGAGAAAGGGATCGAGTTTCAAGAGCGGGATATCAGCCAGGATCCGCAGGCGGTAGAAGATCTGGTTTACAAATACCAAAGTCGATCGACGCCCACGCTGGTGATCGGCGACGAAGTGATGATCGGATTTGACCCGGACCGAGTTGAACAAATCCTCGCCGAATAAACACCCCATTCGCGGCTATCTGTTCATCGCATCGGCGGCGTTTTGCTGGGGGATTTCCGCCACGCTGGGGCGGGCTGCGTTTACGGGACGCCTGTTCAGTTCAGGACAGGTTCTTCCTCCCATCGATCCCCTCATTCTTGCGCAGAGCCGCACAACAATTTCGCTGCTGGTGCTGGTCCCTATTTTGTTTGCAATTCGCGGACGTGCGGGAGTGCGGATTCCACGACGGGATTTCTGGCGGTCGATGCTCATTGGAGTGATGGGAGTCGCCGCATCCAATTACTTCTACTATCTTGCAATCCAGAAAACGAACGTTGCGACCGCGATCATTCTGCAATACACCGCGCCAGTATGGGTTCTGTTGTATATGGTCGCACGGCGTCTGCAACGTGCAACGATACAGAGGATCATTTCGATTGGGGTTGCGCTGCTCGGCATCGCGCTCGTAATTGACGTGTTCGGTGGTGGGGGACTGCGGCTGAATCGCGTGGGCGTGATCGCCGCCATGCTCGCATCGTTATCTTTCGCTTGCTATAACGTGTTCGGCGGGCAACTGGTCCAGCAGCATGATCGCTGGAAGGCGCTGACGTATGTTCTGCTGGGAGCGGTGATCTTCTGGCTATTTGTGAATCCACCCTGGCGAGTGGTGGCCGCGCATTACTCAGGGAAGCAGTGGGGCTTCCTGACGGTGTTCGCCATTACATCCGTTTTGCTGCCATTCTCGTTATATTTTTCCGGACTTCACCATCTCGATCCAACAAGAGCAATCGTCACGAGCTGCTTAGAACCGGTCTGTTCCATCGCAATCGCAGCCATGGCGCTCGGTGAAGTGGTAGGGCCAATGCAGGTGATCGGAATGGTGCTGGTGCTTGCGGCAACGTTGTTGGTGCAGATGCCGGAGAAGCGTGGTCAGCAGAGTGTTCTGGTGGAGCCAATCGAATGAACAGGCGCTAGTTCCACATGACGCGCAACTTCTTCAGCGCGACTCGCGCTACCTGATAATCGGGGCTTTCTTCCAGCGCACGCGCATAGCATCTGCGCGCCTTGTCCCATTGGTATTGCTTTTCGTAAATGCGTCCGAGATTGAACCAGGGAAAACAGTACGACTCATAACGTGGCGCTCGGGTAGCTTTCTCCAGCCATGAGATCGCTTCGATCAACTTGCCCTGCTCGATGAGGTAGGCGCCGATGTCGTTGTAGGGATTGCCGAAGTCAGGATCAACCTTGATTGCTTGCAGGCATTCGTCGATTGCCTTGTTGTAGTCGCCAAGGAACGAATACGACCAGCCGCGGAACGTGTACGCCTCGGCGGTTGGGTAGGCTTCGATCGAGCGCGTGTACAGTTCGATCGCCTTCTGATATTCGCCCTGCATCTGAAGGGCGTAGGCCTGCCGAAAGTACTGGACCGCGGCGTCTCTTTGGTCTGATCCCTGCATAGGAACTATGGGCAAATCTTAGCGAGAGCGGCGCCGGTTCGCAAGAGCGAGAAATGACACTCGTAACCACGCTGTGCCATGCTAGAGGTGATCGTGAAAAGTCTACGTATTTTTTTTGCCATTCTTTTGCTTGTCGCTTCGGTGCTCGCGCAGACACCGACGCAACAAACACCTCCGGCGCAGCCACAACAGGGGACGTCGCCAGCGCCTCAGAAAACGCAGGCACCGCAACAAGCACCATCTGTTCAGCAGCCACAACCTGGACAGCAACCCCCGCAGGAGCTGGAACACCACATCACACCGACTGAAGCCCAAGAGCTCTTCAAAGCAGTGGACGAGATCATGGCCTTCGACAGCAAGGTAACAGGCTTACCGATCAAACACCCGGTAAAACGCAAGTTAACCAGCCGGGTGGAGGTCCAAAAGTATTTCGTTGACAGTTTCAAAGACGATGAGTCGGCCAAGCGCATGACCCAAGCCGAAGTTGTGTTGAAGAAGTTTGGCTTGATCCCCAGGGATTCCTCGCTGGAAGGCACATTACTGGCGCTGTACACCGAGGCCGTGGCTGGGTATTACGATCCGAAAACGAAGACCGTGTACCTGCTCGACTGGGTCGATCCCGATGGCCAGAAGCCAGTGCTCGCGCATGAGCTTACACACGCGCTGCAGGATCAGAACTTCGACCTCAACAAGTTCATGAAGCACGGAAAGCAGAAGAAGACCGGCAAGTATGATGTGTCGACCAGCGAAGCGATGTCGGCGCGCGTGGCGCTGATGGAAGGTCAGGCCGCAGCCGTGATGGTTGACTATCTTCTTGCTCCTCAGGGACAGTCGGTGCAGACAAATCCCGAGATTGCGCGGGCCGTGCAGGCTGGAATGCTCAGCGATGAAGGTGCACCGATCATGCGCAAGGCTCCGTTGTACCTGCGTGAGGATTTGAAATTTCCGTATACCTTCGGGCTGAATTTCGTTCTCGACCTGCTGAAAATTTCAAAAGAGAAAGCGTTCGCGGAGGCGTTTGAGAATCCGCCG
>CAYWSM010000044.1:0-2142 GCA_964460935.1 uncultured Terriglobales bacterium
ACGATAGTCAGCTTCTTCATAAAGGCTCCTTTCGGAAGCTCAATCCGGCACGCCGGATTCGGGGGAGTCGTTAGCCTTTCTCGGCCCTTCGCAAAGCGTCTAATACTTCCTTCACGGGAGAACGATCCACCTGACTCGATCCCACGCAGACATAACGAATAATTCCATCGCGTCCAACGACGAACGTCGCGGGACGCGCAATGTTGATCGCATCAATTCCCAACAGGTGATAAACACCGTAACTTTTCGTGACCTTACGGTCTTCGTCGAGCAGAAACGGAAATGAGACCGGATGCTCCTGCAGAAATTTCTGCGGATTGAACATCCCTTCCTTCTTTTGCGCGGCGATGTACACCAAACCACCCGAATTTTGAATCTCGCTCGCCAACGGCTCTAACTGAGCCATGCGCTTCACGCAGTTCGGTCACCACGTACCACGCAGAAATTCGACGATCATCGGCGCCGACTTCAAGCATTCCTTCAGCGACACCGATTGTGGCAGGTTCGCCGCCAGCAAGGTAAAATCCGGAGCCTTATCGCCAGCCTGTAATGTCGAACTCCGCATCGGCATTAAGGCGACTGTAAAACACCCAGGAAAACCGGACAATACCGGAAGAAACAGGGGAATCAAGAGAAGTACGAGATCACACCAATCCTGGCGCGCCATCAAGAGGCGTGCACGAACAATGAATTGATGAGGAAATACTGTCTGGACGCGACGGTCTTATGCCTGGTTTCGCAAGTGCAGCATACCGTCGTTAATGAGCGCGCGCATCTCTTCCTCGATTCCTTCGAGGATCAACTCGGCGCGATCCATCTCACTGGCAGCAAAGTTCGGACGCATGATCATGCTTTCGATTTCGTCGCGTTGTACGTAAAGCTGTAACAATCTGTTATTCATGACTTCAACCTCACCCAAACGATATGCTGCACTTCGGAGTTAACTATCGGCTGTGATTTCTATCACAGCGCGGTTGGTTGAATTACAAACGAAAGCGATCAAGGGAATCAGAAGAGAAAATAAGTTGTTCTAAGGCTCGGCAGGCAGATGATGATTAAGGTATCCGGGCAGGCGACAATGCGATTGCAGCCTCATCCGTGTTTATAGATACTGTCGCGTTATGGAAGAAGCGTCACTCCGCAATTACGCCACCGAGGCGATTCGGTACTGGGAACCTCGCAGGCTCCTCTACAACGGCCTGCTTGCTGTAGTGGTGGCACTTACCTTTTGGCTCAATCTTCCAGCATCGAAAGCTTCGATCACCATCGATTCCGTTCTTTGGCTGTTCCTGCTCGCCGTTCTCGCAAATGTGGCTTATTGCGCAGCGTATATCGTGGACATCTTAGTGCAGGTCCGCGTTCCGCTCACAATGGCAACAGTTCCGATGGTTGCTATTCGCGGTGGGCGTCAGCTTCGCAGCAGTGCTTGCTCGCTACTTATCGATGGGTCTGTTTGCCGCTGTGGCGGTTGGCGCGAAATAGCCTTGTTTAACTGCCACCCTCGAACTTAACTTCGACAACTTCTGTGGTCTCATGTTCAGTCGTGGCCCACTTCCACTTCTTTACGGAGTCCGTGGCGCTTTCCACGAATACCGGATTTCCGCCCATTGCCTGAACACTTCGGGGATGTCCTTCAGGGCCGATCACCACACGGAGCTTAACCGTTCCCGTCAGGTGGTTCTTGCGTGCAATCGCCGGATAGCTAGGATCACTCTTTTCAATTACTTTGCGCGATCCTGTTAGCACAGATTCCGGAGGGATTCCCCAACACGCATACGAGGTAAACATCAAAAGAAAAAAGGCAAAGAAACGTCGAATAGATAACATGTCATTGCGAGAATAGTGCAGGGGTACCACTGGCCTGAAGGTCACTAAAGTCGTTTGCCCTTTCGTCATCGTCAAGTGGGACGTTCTCAAAGAAGTCGTTGGAGGGCAACGTGGGTGCGTGGAACAGTTCTGTTGCTCGGTCGTCGCGAAGAGATTTGTCGCTTTGGTGCCCGGAGGGGGACTTGAACCCCCACAGACCTTTCGGTCCTGCGGATTTTAAGTCCGCTGCGTCTGCCAATTTCGCCATCCGGGCGTACGCAAGGTTAATCCAGTATCGCATAGGGCAAGGCTTTGAGTGGAACGGAGTCGATGTGA
>CAYWSM010000045.1:0-2653 GCA_964460935.1 uncultured Terriglobales bacterium
GCGCGAATAAGTGCGACGGCGGCCGCGCGGCGATGCCAACGGTCTTTCGATTTCGCCCACTGAAAGACGATTTTGGAGCGCCTGGGCTCGGCGGTGATCATGGGTCCGATCAGGTAGGAGACAAGGCCATCGTGGTCGGCCCAGGTCGAGATGCGATCAAGCCATGAGCAGAACAGCTTGAACTCGGCATCGCCGAACTGGCCGGTGATTCCCTGCAGCATCAGGACGGCGAAGACTTTTTCTTCCAGTACTCGCCCGCGAAACAGCCGGTCGGCAACGGCAAGCAGGAAATCCTGGCCGACCTCGTTCAATAGCGAACGCCGGAAGCGAACCGCCACCTTGCGCAGTTCGTTTGTGTACCAGCCGCGGGACTTGATCTCTTCCTTGAAGAACCATTCAACTTCGGCCGTGTGCGGAGCCGAAGCGCCGTTAATGAGCACGCGACGGATATGAGCGGCGATGTAGGCGGGAGTCTTTTTCATGGGCAATTGGAGTTGGAATCAGGAATTAGCGGAAAGCAATGTACACGAAAACGCAAAGTGGTGGCTGTGATAATGCATGTATCCTTCGTCGGGCTCACGCCCTCCTCAGGATGACCTAGCGACGGCTTGTGCTTGTTCGTCGGCTGATTTGGGGCGGAGCAGCTTGTCGTAAAGCCACAGCAGCAACGTCGTCGCGACGCCAACGCCGGTTACGCACCACCAGATCATCGCGGGCTTATGCTGCTGCTCGCCAAAGTGATGGATGAGCCATCCACCGAACGGCCCGCCAATGAACGATCCGATCCCGAGCGGAACGAAGGCAAATCCCATATACGTTCCCTGCTGACCCGGAGGGGCAAGGCGCGAGATGTAGTCGTAGTAGCGGGGTTGCTGCGTCAGTTCGCCGAGCGCCACGATCACCAGCGTGACGATTGCCATAGGCACGGTCGGGTTGATGATCAGGCACATGAAAGCGATGCCGGTAATAAGGGTTCCAAGAATCACGGCGGTGAACGCCTTGATCTTCTGGGTGGCGATAGTGATGATCATCGTGAGGCAGATCACTACTAACGGTCCGGTTACAAGCAGGCGTTCCGTATCGGTCTGCGGGTTGATGTAGTCGTGGATGTAAATGGGAAGCGCGATGAACTCCTGCCAGTACACGATCCAGTAGCCGGTAAAGATGACAAGGAAGAGCACGAAGCGAAAGTTCGTAAGGACGGTCAGGAAGTTGCGGCCTGCTTGCGCGAGGCTGGTGGTCTGGCTCTCGTCGGAGCGGCGCGGTTCTTTGTACAGAACCATGACGAGCACGAACATCAGGAAAACGCTAAGGGCCGCAACGCGAAAGACGTTCTCAACGCTAAGGTGCCGGTGCGTCCAGGATGCAACCAGCGGGCCTGCGGCCCCGCCGATGTTCACCAGGGTGTAGTAAATCGAGTATCCGAACGAACGGACATTGGGACTGGATGCGCGCGCGGTGGTTCCCACAACAGAGGGCTTCACCAACGCGACACCCAACGCCGGCAGCATTAACACA
Source organism: uncultured Terriglobales bacterium (assembly GCA_964460935.1). Classification (GTDB taxonomy): domain Bacteria; phylum Acidobacteriota; class Terriglobia; order Terriglobales; family Acidobacteriaceae; genus DATMXP01. The sequence continues at coordinate 1,519 of CAYWSM010000045.1, forward strand.
AAAGTTACAAATGCGGTGAGCGGGATCGCATTGCGCACCGGCGCGAGCCAGGGCGCGGCGATCGATCCGAGCAAGAAATATGCGCAGCCCAGGATCAGGTAGGCCAGCGACAGGGCGCGGCGGAAGCCCATGCGGTCGGCCAGCGTGCCACCGAAGACGGCGAGGAACCAGACGAGTCCGCCGAAGAGTCCGGTGAGGGCGCCGACACGTTCGGTCGGGAATTGGAGCACCTCGTGGAGGTAGCGCGCGAGCGAGGCGAACGCCGCATAGTACGAAAGGCGCTCGAATAGTTCGCTGATATTGGCGACCCAGAAGGGTCGCTCGAATCCGGTGCGGACGTCTTGCCAGCGTTGGGAGAATCCCAAAGTTTGCTCCTGGCGGGCTAAATCGCTTCCCGCAGTTTTTCTTCCACCTGCGCGGCGGTGAGGCCGTGCACGCGGATCACCTTGTTTCTGCTGGTGTCTCCGGCGGCAATCGTAACCGATGAGCGCGGTACCTGCAAAAGCTCCGCGAGAAAACGGATGCACGCCTCGTTCGCCTTACCCTCGACCGGTGGAGCGCTGAGCGAGAGTTTCAGGGCATCACCGAGTTCTCCGGAGACAGCGTTCTTCTTCGCACGCGGATGAACGCGGACGGAGAAAGTTGCGCCATCGGCCGTTTCCTTGATCGGGATCATGGAGAATTTGTAATTTGAAATCTGCCGTTTGAAAAGCGATAGACATCTGGCTATCCGGATATCTGATTATCTGGTTATTGGTTCCTTGCTGTTGTTCTTGGGCATGCAGCCGTAGGGATCGTAGATGCCGCGCTTGGGTTCGGAGGAGCGAGCTTTCTGGGCGAGGTCGAGGGCGCGGGTGGCGCTGCTGCGTTCCTGGGGATTGCTGGAAATGAGCACGGAAGAGCCGAGTGCAGTGGCCATCTCGCCGGTCGAGGGCGACCGGCCTCCATCACTTTCTTTTTCTATTTCTTTGCGTTCATCACGTTCTTTCTGCTTCTCTTCTTTCTTCTGCTTCTCGATGGCGGTGATGGTTTTCGAAGCCAGGCGCAGCATTTGCAGGCTGAAGGTGGCTTCTTTCAGATCGATCTTCTTGGACAAGAAGGCCTGATACAGATGGGTGACGGCTAACTGGATCGA
>CAYWSM010000046.1:0-9017 GCA_964460935.1 uncultured Terriglobales bacterium
GGTGAGCCGCTTACTGGAAAGCATGCGACACGAAGTGGTGGTAGCCAACACACGTAAGATCCGCGCGATCACGGGGAGTGAATCGAAGAACGATACCAACGATGCGGAGAAGTTGGCACGGTTTGCCGCCTATGACGTGGCGTAACCGGACCGACTCCCGGATGCGTCATCAACTGCACTGCCTCTGCTCTCTGTGCGGCCTGTTCGTTCACCGCTTCATCGAACTGCTTGACCGAAGCCTCCAGTTGATCGAGCATGCGCAGCAACTCTTGCCGCCGCCGGCTGGCCCAGGGATCCAGTGCGAGCCCCTCTAACTCGGCGCGGCCTTTCTTGGTGAAGAGTTGTTTCTTGCGACAGATGCCTTCGCCCATCGCCAACGCGTGCAGTTGATTACCAATGGCGTTACGCATCCACACCAGCTTTTGCCGATGCCACAACAACTGCCGCAGATCGCGCTCCTCCGTCGTCGGCCGCCACAGCCGCGGAAACTCCCCGCTCATCAGCAGTTTCAGGAGCAGCGCGGCGTCGCGCGAGTCTGTTTTCTGCTTGCGTACTGCCGAGGCCCGGATGCGAGCTGCGTCGCCCACCCACAACTCGTGTCCCAACTCGGTCAGCAGGCGCTCGAACCAGCGCATATGCCCGGTGGCTTCGATCCCTACCCGCACCGGTCCCGCCAGACCGGAATAGAACTCCTTCGCTTCGCCGTTGGCATGTTCCAGATGACGCTCAATTAACTCTCCCGTCTCTTCATCCAGCATCGCGATCTGCTGGTAGCGCGTGTGTAAGTCACAACCTACAATCTTCATGTGCTCGGCTCCTTTCCTCCGAGCCTTGGTTCTTTGAGCGATCCAAGTCTACTCAGAGGCTCTGGAGCCGACACGGTTATCGAATCAGGCAAGTCGATATTATTGCTGTACGAGCTGTGCCGCTGTGTCGATACGTTCTGGTGCCCAAAAGTTCCCGTACGAGATTTCTCTAATGAACGGGAGCGTTAGAGCGGCTATGGTCAAAGAATAGTTTTCCAGGTTGGCCGGGCCGCCCAAAGGATGGATTCTCTCCTGATCGCCATCATTGAATCGTCAATGAGGTGCCACGCCAATCACTTATGTGTCCTGATGAATCTTTTGCTTGTACTTCCAGCCGATATTCTCCCGGAGCGACGTTGCCAATCTGTAGAAACTGATGCACGGCGAACCGATTTGTTCCCGCTTCTCGATATGGCGCAGCATCAAACGGCAGAAATGTCTTTTGAACTTTCCTGTCTTGGCATCGACAATTCTCAAGTTCACTTCGACTGTCTGTGCGGGCTCTCGTCCGGGGCCATATATCTGAAAGTACACGGGAATCTTTCCTCCGCCGCTGAATGTCGGATTGTCGGTGGGAGTTATTTCGATGTCCTGGCTCACCAGGGGCACATAAGCGGGCGCGAGGTTTATTTTTTCGGCTTCCTTCGCAGCGACGGCCGCAATACGGTAACGCTTGAACAAGAAAATCGAGCTAAGCATGAGCTTCGTGTCATCATAAGGCTCAATCTGAACGGGAACGACCGCGCGTCCGAACTTTGAACCATCGCTCAACACAATGCGCAGTTTCGTAACGCCCAGCGGGCAAATCAAGCTGTGTCTCATATCTACTAGGGCAATCCGCACCTATACGGCCTTGCGACTCGTCTTCCCGATACAAATCTCCGCGGACTATAGCAGCATCACTGAAATGAGCGAACTCGCTCCCATCCATCGCCAACGCTGCACCCATAAGACCAATTTCCGTGTTCGCTGTTTCTCCAGTTACACCTCAATTTCTCGAACAGGAATTCGAGCGTGATCTCAACCGTAGCCTCATTTGCACCACTGTAAAAAAAACCGACCTGAGCGGACAAAGGGAAGTCGGAATAGACGAAGTTCGAAGTCAGTTCAGGTTGCATGCTCCTGCTGAGTTCGGTCCCGGCCAACGGATCGGTTGCAGGATGAGGAATATAGCAGTATCTCTGTGTCGCAACTACTTTCGCATGGGCCCGGTCAACCGAGACTTTGACGTGGTGGCATGAACCTGCCTGCAACTTTCGCGGAACGTAAGCAACCCGATATGAGTAATCCGCGCTGAAGCGCGCAGAGTATGGCAGATCAGTGGAACGCCAAATACCTCGTGGAGTATAAGACCATATTCTGTGTAGCTCGACGAAGTCATTCTGAGGAATGTGAGACGCAAGCCGCTCAACGTGCATGTCGCGCTCTAAAGTCCAAGGGGCACGCTCATGAACAAGCTGCTCAGCGTCTGTTCCACGCCGTCTTCCAAAACATGGAAGTCGGTAACTCTTAGATCGTTAAGTTCGAAATCTTTGACGCAGTCCTGATCTGCGATATAAGGCTCCGATAAGGGCAGATTGAACGATAGTTCCCAGTTCGCGAGCATGCACTGAACGTAGTACAGATTCGCAGACGCGTTCCGAAAAGCCTGTGCACGTACCAGTACCTGGTTGGATTCAACACGAATGGAAAATGGATCATTGCTTTGTGCGAAGCTGAATTGCACGCACCAAAATACAATGAGCGGTGCAGCGGCGGAGTGCAGCGTGAGACGGCTTCGAACTCGCTTCCTCATGGCATAGCACGCAGTGCTGAAGAATCCATCTGCTACCAGGCATGAACAGCAACAATTCGCGGAGGTCCGGAACGGCCGCCGATTACCTGGGTTTCCAGGATAATTTCGAGGTTCTTGTGCGACCAATCCTGGGAAGTCCAGTGCGCTAATTCTTCGAGCCGGCGATTATCAACCAGGAATTCTCCGGCGGCTACCGTGCCTCCCCGAGCGATGCCGGCCGCTACAACGGCATAGCGGTCGGTATTGGAGTCTACGAGGCGAGCCACGATCGCATAATCTTTGTAGGTTCCGGTGTCCTGTCGTGTGCGGTCAAGAACCCACGTTTTCTTATTCGGGGCGTTTCGATCTTCAATCCAGAAACTCGTCATCTCTGGATTATTCGCAAAATGGAATCGCAGCGGCGAGGTAAGGCGCAGGGTCCAACTGTTGTCGAAAGCGCCAATAAATATGGTTGGGCTGCGTCGAAGGTCGGTTAAGGTAGTGACCGCCTCGCCTTCCACCCGGTAGCTTCTTCCGTAGGTTTGCAAAAGTCCGGCGATGTTCACCAGCGGCCCAACATCATCAATGATGACTGTGACCATATGATCGTTAAGAGTGGTCTGTCGGGCGGGATCGGCAGCATCCCTGAGAGCCATGGTGGAATATTGGTTCTGATCGGCAATACAAAACAAGACCGGATCAGGAGACTTTACGAATGGCGCCCAGAACTGATCGATGGCCGAAGGAGAAAGATAACGCCATAGAGCTATGCCCCCGGCGACTACTGCTAATACGGCAAACGCGATAATCAACTTGGAGATAGGTATCGCGCGTTGATGCGGAACAGCCGATGTTCTGGCTGGAGAATCTGCTACTTCCAAATGGTCCGGTTGCTGATCGATGGCAGGTCCCGAAAGCTCAGCAGGGAAAAACTGAGGTGCGTACGAGCCGGAAGGCAACATCAGCCTCAACTCATGCTCGTGACCGGGATCCTGGTAGTACTGGGCAATTCGCTTACGGATTTCGCCGGCGGTAACGCGAACGATCGGGTCCTCCGTAGTGTCGTAATCGGGGTCCCTGCCGAACACTTCGATTCCCAGAGTACGTTCTTTCAGGTTCTCGGCCCGCCCAGCGAGGGTCTCGTTCACCACGAACTTAAGAAAAACAGGGAAGCGCTTGCTCTTATGAAAATGCGGATTCTGCAGCAGCCGGTCCAGTTGTTGGAGGACGGCCGTCCTGTCTTCGTCGGTGGATGGTGTCCAGAGGTCCATCTGGTGCGACAGCATTCGATCCGGCTCCTAATGCCCCTTTCCAATCCTGAGAGGAAGGGATATCATCACCGCATTTTTCAGCGGTAAGTGATTTCGGGGCCTCTCGCGTCGTGGCGATCCCGGCTCCAGAAGGTTCTTTACAGGTAAAGAACCGGGTGGCTCGGTCTGCGGCAACTCCCTTTTTATCTAAATCCTACAAGGCGTTTCAAGCACAATTTTTGCATTTACGTTAATCGCTTACGGTAAAGAGCTTTTTTCCATCTCTACCTCCTCACTATAAGTTCGTTCGGCTTATATGGCCGGACTGAAAGTGATACACCTGTCCGGATCTGAGACCTGAAATAAAGACAAACCTGGTCGGGAAAGCCACCTGGCAGTTGACGGCCATACGGTCGCCAAACTGTCCTGAACCTTTAAGACAGTGTCCGCAAATCTGGAGGCTGGATCGTTATGGCACGCAACTCTCTGGTCCGGTTGGCAGCAATGGTCGCAGTTGGCCTGGTGCTCAGCCTGATATCCCCCTGCCCCGCGCTTCACGCTCAATCGCAAGCATACACAGCCACGCTAAGTGGAACGGTATCCGATCCCACGGGCGCGTTCTTGTCAGGTGCGAAAGTCACCCTGACAAGTCCTGAGCGCGGCATCACACGCGAGTACACAACGGAGTCTTCCGGGAGCTACATATTCTCCCAGGTGCCCCCCGGCGTGTATTCGTTGCAAGTTACAACGCAAGGATTCAAAACTTACAAGCAAGAAGGGATTACACTCGCTGCTGGTCAGACAGCGCAACAACCCATCGTTCTGGCGATTGGAACTGCTTCCGAAAGCATCGTGGTGACCTCGGAAGTCCCACTCGTCAATACGGATAACGCCAACATCTCATCCGATATCTCGGCGCAACAGGTTGAGCAACTACCTCTGAACTTGCGGAATGTCTACGGCCTAGCTTTCTTGAACTCCTCTGTCAGCAACACCGCGGAGTTCCAGATCGTCGGCGGCAACGGTATTTCCGGCAGCGCCGACCAGGACATATCGTTTTTCAATTTTGGTGGAACCTTCTTCAATACAGCGGCTTACCTTTTGGACGGAACCTGGGATACCGGGGCGGACTGGGGTGGCGTCACTTATGTTCCTGCCGTCGATGATGTGCAGGAGTTCAAAATCCAGACTAACGCCTTTACGGCCCAGTACGGATGGAGCAGCGGCAACGTTATTAACGTTGTGACCAAGTCGGGTACGAATGGCTACCACGGCGACGCATACGAGTTCTATCGCAACAGTGCTCTGGATGCGAGAAACTTTTTCAATAATGACAAGCAGCCCGATTTTCATCGCCACCAGTTCGGCGTAACCTTTGGCGGGCCAATTCGCAAAGACAAGACTTACTTTTTTGTTTATTACGAAGGATTGCGGCAACAGACGCCTGTAACTTTTGGCGGTACGATGCCGACCGACGATTTCCGCAATGGCAACTTCTCCGCTCTGTTAGGTTCGCAAATTGGGACAGATGCATTGGGCCGTCCGATCTTAGCCGGGCAGATTTACGACCCTTTCAGTACACGAACCGTTACAGCGGGCCAGGTAGATCCTGTCACTGGACTTACCGCTAGCAAGAGTGGATATATTCGCGATCCGTTTCAGGGAAACATTATTTCCAACTCAAGATGGGATGCGATCTCGAAGAACATTCTGAACGGGAATTTCTGGCCGGCAGCCACCTCTTCGGCTCTTGCCAATAACTTCAGTCAATCGGCCGCGGCGGAAGCTCATTCCGACGAGTATTCGATCCGCGTGGACCATAACCTTTCCGATAAATCACGTTTGTTCGCGCGTTGGTCGCAGAAGTTCGAAAGCAAAGTCAACGTTCCCGAGTATTACGGATCGGACGATCCGGCAGGTCCGGGCGCAACAAACCCAAACAACCGGTATAGCTTTGACCTTGACTACAACCATGTGTTCAGCCCCACTTTCCTGATCAGCGCTAACACCGGAGTTAACCGCTGGGTGGAAGGATCGCTGGTACAGAGTTTCGGCTATCAAGCCTCGCAACTTGGCTTGCCTTCTTTCATCGACGGTATCTCTCCAGTTTTCCCACAGGTTCAGCCACAAGGCTTCTCAGGTTTGGGACCGAACGTCAGCCAGGATGACTACATAGTGCCGCGTACTTTATGGACCGCGGCAGTCGACCTCAACAAAATTGTCGGCAAACACAACCTGTCTTTCGGCTGGATGGGTGTGTTGAACCAGATTTATGGCGGCCACTACTTCAACACGACATTGACTTTCCCGACCTCCTTCACAGGCGGGCCTGATCCGCAGAACGAGAGCGCCGGCACCGGGTCGGGATTTGCTTCCTTCCTGCTCGGCGTAGGAAACGGGCAAACCGGCTACAACACCTTCCCGGCAACGCAGAAATATCAATTGGGATGGTATTTGCAGGACAACTGGAGAACGACGCAGAAGCTTACACTGAACCTGGGCCTGCGTTATGAGATTCAGACCGCTCCTACGGAACGTCACAATGTCCAGGAATACTTCGACTTCAACGCGGTAAACCCGATTAGCCAGGATGTGGGATTCAACGTTCCCGGTGCGCTTGTCTTCAACGATGACAACAACCGCGGGCTGTACCAAACGTCGTACAAGAATTTCGCTCCTCGCATCGGATTGACCTATCAGGTTCTGCCCAAGTTGGTCTTCCGCTCCGGCTATGGAGTTTTCTTCACGCCGAATTATTACGGAAACGGACCCACAACCGGTTATTCGCAAGCGACTCCGTGGGTAGGAACTTTGGATAATCAGCTCACCGTCAACAACACGCTTAGCGACGCGTTCCCGAATGGACAAATTCTCCCGCAGGGTAGCGCGCAAGGCGGCTTGACGGATGTGGGCTTTGGATTGAATCCGGTGGTTAACCCGATTCGTCATTCACCTTATGTGCAGCAGTGGATGGCAGGCTTCCAGTATTCGTTGACGGCCAACGATATGTTGGACATCACCTATGTTGGAAATCACGGTGTGCACGTGCTTGCGCAATACCTGGAATGGAACCAGCTTCCAACGGAGGATCTCGCGCTGGGCAACAGCCTGAACGACCAGGTGCCGAACCCGTTCTTCGGGCATATTGCCGCGAGCGGTTGCGGCTTGGATCAGCCTACGGTGATCCGCGGACAACTTCTGCGGCCGTTCCCGGAATATTGCAGCGTCACCGAAGCGCCTCCAGCAGTTGGCGGTTCCAGCTATAACGCTCTGCAAGCGACGTACACGCGCCGTTGGCATTCGGGTCTTAACCTGAACGTTTCCTACACCTACTCGAAATTCCTCGACAACGTGCAGGGTTCTTCGGGTTGGGCATTCCCCGGTTCGGGTAGCCAGGTGCGTGATGCCTACAACCTCGCGGCAGAACGATCGGTGGATACCAGCGATATTCCTCATAGTCTGGTGGTCAACTACATCTACGAACTGCCGTTTGGACATGGCAAGCAGTTTGGCGGAAACTGGACGAAGCCAGTGAATGCGGTCCTCGGCGGATGGCAATTCACCGGAATCTTCTACGCCAAGAGCGGCTTCCCACTCTCGATCACAGCAGCACAGAACAACACCGATTCGTTTGGCGGTAACCAGCGTCCTAACCTTATCGGCGATCCGGTGCCGCAGAACCAGAACATCCATAACTGGATCAATGCGGATGCCTTTGCTCAGCCCGCAGCGTTCACCTTCGGAGATGCTCCACGCACGTTTGCCAATCTCCGGGCGCCCCGCTATGTGGACTGGGACATGGGAATCCAGAAGTGGTGGAACTTCACGGAAGCAAAGAAACTGGAATTCCGGCTGGAAATGTTCAATGCGCTCAACCATCCGAACTTCTTTGCGCCAGACACTAACTTGGGCGACGTAAGCAACGGGTCATTTGGCACCATTTCCCAGGCTTACCCGTCTCGAGACGTACAGTTGGCGGCGAAGTTCTACTGGTAAGACCCACCCCCAAAGGCGGAGGCTGTGAGTAAGGCGCAGCGAAGATTTCTTAGGTCAAGAATCCTGATTCGCTGCGCCTGCTCCGCTTCTCAAGTCATCCCCAAAACGACGGATAAAAAGATGATCGAGGGCAGCTCGCGGTTCCTGATTGTGGTAGTGCTTTGTTTTTGCGCCTTGTTGGCGTTCGCCGGCTCTGAAACAACATCCGGCATTGGAACCCATCGGACGACTTCGGATGTCTTCCTGCTGAATGTGTTTTCCGGTTCGGAAGCGGTGTCCAATGGAATTCAAGTTCGCAGTGGAGAAGCAATCCTGCGAGTGACGGCCCTGCGCGACGATGTATTGCGTGTGCGAATCGGCAGGAATGGTGTGTTGCCGGAAGATGCTTCGTGGGCAGTAGTGCCGGAATCACGGCTGGCGCAAGTCAGCGTCACAGCCGAAAACGATGCAGATTCCGTCGGTTTCCGGACGAAGCTTTTGCGCGTCCGCATCGATCGTCAAACGCTTCGGCTTTCTCTGTTCGATCTGAAAGGAAATGTCCTTCAGCAGGATGCTGCAGGATGGCCCGTAGAGTTCCACGACAAGGCTTTCCGCATTTATAAGGAAATGCCCGACGACGAACACTATTTCGGGCTTGGGGACAAAGTTGGTCCGCTCGACCGTCGCAATCAGGCATTCACGATGTGGAATACGGATGCCTATCGCTTCCAGGAATCAACCGATCCTATTTACAAGAGCATTCCATTCTTCCTCACAGTTCGGGCAGGACGCACTGTCGGAGTGTTGCTGGACAATACGTGGTCCAGCAGTTTCGACTTTGGCAAGCAGACAGAGGGTGTTTATTCGTTTGGCGCTGTAAATGGCCCCATCGACTACTACTTGCTTTATGGCGCCGATACGAAGCAAGTCCTCAGCCGTTATGCGTGGCTTACCGGGCCTGTTCCTTTGCCGCCGCTTTGGACACTAGGCTATCAACAATCGCGATTCAGCTACGAAACGGGAGCCGAACTAAGAGCGGTGGCTTCGAAGCTGAGAGCGGATAAGATTCCTGCAGATGGTCTTTACCTCGACATCGATTTCCAAAAGGAACATCGGCCTTTCACGGTTGATCCGGATCGTTTTCCTAATTTCCAGCAACTGATAGACGACCTGAAGAAAGAGAACTTTCATATCGTCGGTATCACCGATCTT
>CAYWSM010000047.1:0-3709 GCA_964460935.1 uncultured Terriglobales bacterium
GCACAATGCGCGCCGCGAGCACGCTGGCGGTGAAGTCGGTGTCGATACCGACGGCCTCGAGGTGCGAACCGAGAGTACGGCCCGGAATACCACGGTAAAGGCAGGTCACCATTCCGACATCGGGATTAGCAAATGGGGCCAGCACGCGGCGGAGATAGTCCGGCGAAACCTTGATGTCGCTGTCGCTGACAATAAGGTAGTCGTAACGCGCTTCCCTGACCACGTGTGCAAGATTGCTAACCTTCCCGTTAGCACCCAGCAACGTGGGGCAATGCACCAGCTTAATCTGGCGATCAGGGAACTCAGTCTGCAAACGCTTTACGAGTTCAACCGCAGGATCGGCCAGGTCACTGACGCCGAAGATGAGTTCGTACTCCGGATAGTCCTGAAGACAATGCGAGCGGAAGGCCTCATACATTTCGGGATCGGTTCCGCGCAGCGGCTTCAGGATGCTAACGCCAGGGATAAAACCCGATGGAACCGTTTGCGTATTCGCGAAGTCACGAATCGCGTAGAGACACAGCACGTAATACCCGATGCCGCACACAGCGGCGATGGCGGTCAGGATCGAGAGTACGTGCATTGCTCAAGTTTCGAGTTTCGGGTTTCGAGTTGCAAGTTACAAGTTTGGGTGAGCACCTGAGTTAAACACAGAGCACACAGAGAGACAGAGTACACAAAGCTGATCATTCGTAGCGCAGCGCCTCGATCGGGTCGAGATGGGCCGCTTTCCAGGCAGGATAGATGCCGAAGATAAGACCGATGGAACTGGCGATCGAAAAGCTGAGTACGCTCCAGAAGAGAGACATGGTGGCGGGCATCGATTCCCAGATGGTGCGGACCATCCAGGTGAGACCGGCACCGACGACGATGCCGAGCAATCCGCCGAGCGCGGTGAGTACGACAGCTTCGAGTGTGAACTGCATCAGGATGTCTTTCTTGCGCGCGCCAATCGCTTTGCGGACGCCGATCTCGCGGGTTCGCTCGGTCACCGAGACAAGCATGATGTTCATAACTCCGACTCCGCCAACGATCAGGCCCACGCTGGACACGGCGAACATGAAGATGAAGACCGCGCCGGTGATCTGGTTCCAGGCATCGCCGATGGAGTACTGGGTCATGATCGCGAAGTTGTCGGGTGCGCTCACGGCCACGCGGCGGCGCCGGCGCAGGACTTCGCGAATCTCGTCCTCGGCCTTCGTCATGTCGTCGTGCGAGGTGGCCTTGGCGGAGATCCAGACGTCCTTCAGTTCCGGATGCAACTTGCGGAAGGTCTGCATGGGGAAGCGAACCTGGTTGTCCTCTGGATTCTTACCGCCGGAGAAGGCGCTCTTCCAGTGCTGCAATACACCGATAACGGTGAACAACTGGCCTTCGATGTTGAGTTGTTTGCCAAGCGGCGAGCTGTCGCCGAAGAGTTCGTCGGCGGTGTCGGACCCGAGGATGATCACCGGCGCGCGGCGCTCGTCGTCAATCTCGTCGAACCAGCGGCCCTCCTTCAGCTTGATGTCGTACACGTCAGGAACATTCACGGCTTCACCGGCAAGGATGGTTCCCTTGATCTTGCGGCCTTCGTATTTAACGGTGTACGTACCGGTGCCAAAGTTTAGCTCCGTCAGGCGCATGCCGGGCGCGACGGCCTGCACATGCGGCAATCCCTTGAGCGCTTCGGCATCTTCGAGCGTGAGTTCCTTGCGGGTGCGCATCTCCTCCGATGGTCGGCTGAACTGGAAGACATCCATGTGGTAGATCCAGATGATGTCTGAACCCATGTCTTCGATGGAAGCTGTCACGTTAGAGTTAAGCCCGCGCACGACTGACGAGATGGCGATGACGACGGCAACACCGATAACCACACCGAGGACGGTCAGCGCGGAGCGCATCTTGTTCTTGGCGATGGTGTTCAGGGCCAAGGCGATGGTTTCGGTGTAGTCGGCGCGGCGCATAGTAGTCAGCAGACAGCAAACAGCATTCAAGTATTCAACAGCGGTGGTCAATTAAAGCACTTCAGTTCATCAGTTCATCAGTTCTTCAGTTCTTCAGTTCATCAGATCGTCAGATCACCTGATCATCAGATTCAATTAGACCTCATATCTCAGCGCCACGATGGGGTCGAGTTTCGCGGCGCGTTTAGCGGGATAGACGCCAAAGAAAATGCCTACGCTAGCGGAGACCATCAGGCCTGCGGCGATGGCCCACAACTTGATCGCCGAAGGCATGCCGATCGCCAGCGTGATTCCCTTCGCGACGGCGATACCGAAGACGATCCCGAGCACGCCTCCGACAAGCGCCATCGTGCTCGACTCAATCAAAAACTGGCGCAATACGTCGCGGCGGCGCGCGCCCATGGCTTTGCGAATGCCGATCTCGCGCGTACGTTCGGTAACGGAGACCAGCATGATATTCATGATGACGATGCCGCCGACGACCAGTGAAATGGCGGCAATGGCGATCATGGCAATGAAGAAGCTGCCACTGATGGCCGACCACATGCCAAGGAAACTGGCGTTGGTTTCGACGGCGAAGCTGTCTTCCTGGCCTGGACGGTCGTGGCGGCGCGCGCGCAGGATGGCGCGAGTCTCGTCCATGGCAACTTCGAGCGGCGGACCAACGCTGGCGGCCTTTCCGGAAATCCGAATACTGTTGCTGTGAGTGCCATATTGCCGCAGGTAAGCGGTGATCGGGATGATGACGTAGTTGTCGAGACTCTGGCCGAGCGTCTTCCCTTCCCGCTTGCCGACGCCGACGACACGATAGACTTCGCCGTCCACGCGAATCTCTTTGCCTACAGGATCGGCTCCGCCCATGAGGTTTTCGAGAATATCCTGCCCGATAACGGCAACGGCCGAGCCATGTTCAATGTCGGTTTCGTTCAGCGCACGGCCTTCGACGACGTCGAGGTCGTACACGGTCTGCATGTTGGTATCAAATCCGCGAATGAAGGAGTCGCTGCTCGACTGATTGCTGTAGTTGATATGGCCGTTGAAGCGGGTGATGCCGGCGCCCACGGCGGTGCAGTGAATACAGCCTTCGGAGACGGCGCGGAAGTCGTCCATGGTGAGGTCTTTCCGCTTCTGTCCCTCGATGAACTGGTCGGCGTTGGTGATAACGGCGGACATTTTACCGACGATGAAGACGTCGGCGCCCAGACGGAAGATGCGTTCGGCAACGTATGCGTTAATGCCGTTCACGAACGTGACAACGGCGATCACGGCAGCTACGCCGATCACCACTCCGAGCAGCGTAAGAACGGAACGCAGTTTGTTCGCCCAGAGCGAGTGGAGCGAGATTCGGATGGCTTCGACGATATTCACGCAGGTCTTACTAGTTTAGCTTCTGAATGAGATACGCAGGGTTTGAGTTTCGAGTTTCAGGTTGCGAGTTCATCAGTTCATCAGTTTGTCAGTTCATCAGCTTCAAGTTTGTTCGTCGCCATGTCTGATCGGCCGCGGAAGTTCGGAAACAGATCAAAATTTCGAGCATTGTTCAATGGAATCAGCAGGTTACAGACGGTGATGTCTGCAAACCGCCGAATCCAAAACCAGTTGTACGCAAGTTCACCAGAATCAGCGACTTACGGGCGAAATGGGAGTCTTGCAGCCGGTTGTTCCACGGTGCCGTCCGGCTGAAAAAGCCCTCTTCTGCCACTATCTTGAGTATGGCGTGCGGGGAAGGAGCTTACTGCCAAAATCGTGAGATTTATATTTTC
>CAYWSM010000048.1:0-9008 GCA_964460935.1 uncultured Terriglobales bacterium
CCGGCCGAGAAAGACGTGGACGGCGTCGGACACGATGCCATCGCTTCCCTTTATCGCGCGCAACCCGACCGCATGATTATGCTGCCCGGCACTGCACTTGCGGTCCGGCGCATTATGGCTTTCTACAAAGTTCAAAGCGAAGGCAAGACCGCCATCGTCGTCGGACGCAACGACATCACTTCCAAGCCGATGATGCTCATGCTTGGCGGACGCATGTGTAACGCCGCTGCGATCTGGGTCCACCGCCACATCGCAATGGGAGACCAGAAGAAGCTGATTCGCCAGGCCGACATCATCGTGACTGCCGTCGGCAGCGCGCACTATCAGATCACTGCCGACATGGTGAAGCCTGGGGCCGCCATCTTCGACGTAGCTACTCGTGTCGATTCCCAAGGCAAGCTGCACGGTGACGTCGATTTTGAAGCCGTCCAGCACATCGCCTCCGCCATTACGCCGGTTCCACGCGGTGTAGGACCGGTCACGGTTGCCGCGTTGACGGAAAATCTGTTCCGTGCCGCGAAATTCGCGGCCGGTGTCGGCGAATACGGTTACCGCTTCTAATCACGCTGGCGATCCTACCGTGGGCACGATATCTTATCCCAACTACTTTAGAGCTTGGGGATCGGCAAACCTATGTCGTCGTCGCTGAAATCCAGTCTGCTATACGAACCGCATTTTCGCTGGCGGGCCGGCGAAATCACCCGTCTCGAAGCCTTCAGCGATGCCGTATTCGCTTTCGCTGTCACTCTCCTCGTGGTTTCGCTCGAGGTGCCAAAGAGTTTCAATGAATTGGTAGCCGTAATGAAAGGCTTCGTGGCCTTCGGTATCTGCTTTGCCATGCTTATTCTGGTCTGGAAGGAACACACGATCTTCTTCCGCCGCTACGGCTTGCAGACGCCATTCATCTTGTTCCTCAATGCCGCACTGCTTTTCGTGGTTCTACTTTATGTGTATCCATTGAAATTTCTTTTCGGGCTGATCGTGGGCGAGTTTTCCGGCGGGGTGCTTTCGGTGACGCAGTCCGTGGAACCTGTGATCACACAGCAACAAATCCCTATGCTAATGGTGATGTACGGACTGGGGGTTGCCGCTGTCTACCTTATCTTCGTGCTGATGTTCAGGTACGCCTACCGTCACCGCGACGCGCTCGAGCTGGACGAGATTGAGAAATTTCTGACATGGCGCAGCATGATTAACCATATGGCTATGATGTCGTTTGGATTGCTGTCAAGCATTCTGGCCGTGATCCTGCCATACCGGATAGCCGGTCTGTCAGGGATGATTTACTGGCTCATTCCTATCTATTTCGTCGTTGCGGAAACGACCTTCGGACGTCGTCAGAAGCGGCTCGTCGAAGGTCCCGCCAAGGCGATCGCAAGAAAAGAACAAGCCAAAGCTTAGCTACAGAACTCTCAATCCCAGTCCCGGCCCATTCGGAAGCACCAGCTTTCCTTTGACGACTTTCACCCCTTCGTACGGATCATTCGCGATCAGCAGATCCCCATCCAGATCCGCGTAATCCACGAGCGGCGAAAGGTGGGCTGCCGCGGTCACCGTGCACGAACTCGACACCATACATCCGAGCATCGTCTTCATGCCAAGCGCCTTGGCCATCACCAGCATCTTGTAGGCGTTGCGGATTCCACCTGCTTTATCGAGCTTGACGTTGACGCCGTCGTACCCGGCTTCTTTGCACTTGATCACATCCGGCGGACGCTCGCATGCCTCATCAGCGATGATCGGCATGTTCACACGTTCCCGAATCCACTGGATGTCGTCGTAACGATCTGCCGGGATTGGCTGCTCAATGAACTCGACATTTTTTGTCGCCAGCCAGTTGATCTTGCGCACCGCTTCTTCGCGATTCGTCCAGCCTTCGTTTGCATCCACGCGCAGCGGTTTATCCGTCGCGCTGCGAACCGAGTCGATCATCTGCTCATCGGTGTCCAGACCGACTTTGATCTTCAGGACAGGATACTGTTCCGCCTCTTTGATCTTCTGCCGCACGATCTCCGGCTTATCCATACCGATGGAGAACGTCGTGATCGGTGCATCATGCGGATCAAGCCCGAACATCTGATAGATAGGCTGATTGGTTTTCTTGCCGATCCAATCCATGAGCGCGATGTCCATCGCCGACTTCCCTGCCCACTCGCCCGGCACACGCTTCAAGATTTCGTTATCCAGCTTCTCGATGTAGAACGGATCGACTGACGTGAGCAAGTCCATCACCGACTGCACGGCTTTCTGTCCCGACTCCGCATCTTCCTTGTAGCGGACGATCGGCGCTCCTTCGCCATAACCCGTGATACCGTCGCGGATGTAACGCACATGCAGCGTATCGCGATACGTGCTCGACGACATTGTGGTCGTCCACGTGTGGCGCAGGTTCAGCCGCTTGATTTCTGTTTCGACTTTCGCCGGACCTTCCGCATTCGGCAATGCCAGGGCCTCTAGTGGGAGCGATGCCGCTGCGCCGAGCGCACCCGCGGCCTTCATCCAATCGCGTCGATTCATGATGATTATTTCGGTCTCCTGCAAGCGACGAGCAGCTTGGTCCACGGTTGATCGTCCAACGTGCTGATTTGCACCATGGGATGGCTATGCGTCGTATCGTGTATGAATTGTCCGTTGCCGATATACATTCCGGTATGAGTAATGTGGCTGGGGGAACTTCCAAAGAACAACAGATCGCCGGGCTTGAGGTCTTTTCGCTCAACCGCTACAACCCCGCTCCACGCCGCCTGCACGTCTGCATCGCGAGGCATGAGCACCCCGTGCTGGCGCATCAGCATCTGCGTAAAACCTGAGCAGTCGTACCCAAAGCTCGAACGGCCGCCCCACGTATAGGTGACGCCGAGAAACTTTTTCGCCAGCGCGATTGTCTCGTCAATGGTGAGTGGGCGGGAAGCGCGCTCCTGTACGTCTCCGGCTTGAACCCATACCTCCTTGCCATCGACAAGCCTTACCTTGATCCAGCGACTTCCTTCCGTCACAGTCTCTTCTAGCGCTGTTTCAAATGGAAGTACGAGAACCGGAGCATGCTTGGTGACGTCTGTCTCGCGGTACACGTTGGCAGCGCGGTTCGTAACCGTCACCACGTGTTTGCCGGGTCCAGCGTAATCATGGTCGTGGAGTGGCAAGAACTGGTCGCGCCGCACCCATCCGGGATAGTCGTCCGAAGTCTTGATGTAAATCCAGCCATCCGGCGCTTGTGCGTTGTCCTTAGGAGTAATTTGCTCGACTGTCGTTCCGTAGATTGCTTGCGATACGACCTCCGCGTCGGTGGTCGCCTCGGAATACATGTTGATTACCGGTTCGGCTGCCACCCAACGTGTCTGTGCGAGAGCAAAGGAACTGAAAAGAAGAAAGAGGCCCAACCAGGGAAAACTGCGTCTTAAAGCTAGGATCACACGACGAGGTTAGCTGGTTGGAAGTGCAGTTCGCAAGTTTGTTCCGGGTTGGACTTGAACCGCGCGGGTGACGGACGTGTTCGTCCCCGAATCCTGTTAGATCGCCCCATTCAGAAAAAACTACTGTTGCTAGTAATCTGGACACAGCATCGTCTTACGATACAATTTCGCTCAAACGCACTAGCAATTCGCCTCTGTAACGAAAGAAGCCCGGAGTCCTCACCGGGCTTCTTTATTTCCGCGACCGCGGATCAGTTCAGCGACCCTCAACCAGCCTTGAACTCGGGCACTTTTTCGCCTGCCCGAATTACTTCGATTTTTCCTGAACGCGCTCTTTCGCCAATTTTCTGGGCGATCAGTTCCATATCCTGCCGTGACCAGCCTACTGATGAAACCTCTATCTCCCCGTCCTCCGCCACGTAGAACACGGTCGGGACATTGGTTAAGCCGTAGTCGTTAGAAACGCGATAGGTCCGTTCATCATCGATCGCAATCGGGAAGGTAATCCCAAACTGTCGTGCAAACGCCGCCGTCTCGGCTGCCGTATTTTGAGAGACTCCCACGATCGTCACATCCTTCCCCTTTGCGGCTTTATGGATCCGCTCGAGGTAAGGAAATGTAAACTGGCACACTGGGCACGAGATTTTGAAAAACGCTAGAACGACGGGACCGTGTGCTAACGCGTCTTGCAAAGAAAACTCTCCACCCGACATCAGATGAAGTGCAAAAGCCGGTGCTATCTTGCCGGATTCAAGAGCAGCCATGGATCCTCCAACGATTCTTCGATTCTAGAGGAGGTTAAAGTGTCGCAAAACCTTGCGCGTCAATCCCGTAAGGGCAAGACTCCGCAGGCGCGAATGGCTTATCCAGTGCCCGTTTCCGACAGTGCCATCCAACTCATGCACCGCCACGTCGTAGTTAGTATCGAGGATGGAGTGTTTGAACCGCGCCGCCGGAGACTCTTGCACATGGCCTTCCAGCAGCGGTAGCTCCCACATTCCAGCCATCAGTCTGACGTCCTTCGATCGTTGTACGAGCCACACGCTCCCGTTTTGCCGCGAGAGCACATAAGCCACCGGCCGCGCTTTTCGAATTTCTTTTCGCCCACGTGCCTGCGATCCGCGCGCATGGCAGAAATCCAGAACAGGACACACCAGGCATTTCGGTTCTCGCGGCAAGCACACCACGGCGCCCAGCTCCATCATGGCTTGGTTGAAATCGGCTGGCCGTTTGGGACTGAGCAGGCCCTCTGCCAAGTTCCATAGCTCACGGTTGCTGAGCTCTTGCGTGCCTGTGATCCGTTGCAAGACCCGTTCAACATTGCCGTCAACCACCGCCGCTTGTTCTCCAAATGCAATGCTGGCGATAGCCGCTGCGGTGTATCGTCCGATTCCCGGCAACTGTCGCAGTTCTTCAGCGGTCTGCGGAAACACTCCGCCGCGATCAACGGCAATTACTTTCGCCGCTGCATGAAGATTTCGCGCGCGCCGGTAATACCCAAGTCCGCTCCACGCCGCCAGCACCGATTGTGAACGTGCACGAGCCAGAACGTCGACGGTAGGAAATCTATCCAAAAATCGGCGATAATGCTCCAGGACCGCCCCCACTCTCGTTTGTTGCAGCATGATCTCTGAAATCCAAATTCGGTACGGATCTTTTGTTTTGCGCCACGGCAAATCGCGCCGGTGCGCGTCATACCAGCGCAAAAGCTTTCTGCGGAACGATTCGCAGGTACGCGATCGGGTAAGCTGTTCGGAGTTCATGCAGAATTGATTGCATTCTACCGAAAGGACGCAAGTTCCAGCATTGTGGCACTCGGATTACAACTCCGCGATTTTCCCTCCAGTCTAATTTTTCCGGAGGCTCAGCGATCTGGCGTGTGGCGCGTAGGAAGTATCTTGCTGGCGTTCGGACTCCTTGCTGGCTGCGGTGGACGAGGTCTCATTGGAAACACCAGCCCTTCCGATTCACCTTCACCGGGATCATCACCCTCTGCCCCAACTGCGAACAGCAGCACAACTTTTGGCCGTCCAGTTATCGTAGCCGCAGGACAATCGCTTACCGGTGTTGACGTCGTCGTTACGCAACCAGCTTCAAAAACCTTGACCAACGCGGAAGACCTTGGCGTCAACTCTGTCGGTGCACAGGGCATGGCCAGTAACACCGGAGGGACGATTCGTCGCGGATCCACGATGCGGATTTTGCTCTTCGGTCCCGGACTTAACGGTGGTATGACGGTTAGCGTTGGCGGTCCGGCGGACATCACCATCACCGACGTCAAGGGAATCCAGGCCACAGACAACACACCGGGAGTCGCTTTTGTCGCAACGGTTGCACCAAATGCATCGCTCGGCGCAAGAACCGTGCTTCTCCGCAGCATCAACGGTGATACCACTTCTTTCACCGGCGGTCTGGAGGTGCTTCCTTGAAGCGTCTCCTGACGGTGTTGACCCTACTCGTTGCCGGCATTGCGTTTGCAACGACAGTTAAGCCCATGACCATTGAAGAGCTGACGTCGTCTGCAACGATGATTGTGGAAGGCCAAATCACCGATTCCCGTTCGATATGGAACGCGCAACATACGCTGATCTACACCTTTACTCATGTAAGGGTTTCAAAAACCTTGAAGGGCAAGGCGGATGAAACAATCACGGTCAAACAGTTAGGCGGAAGCGCCGGCGGATACACACAAAAGGTCGCCGGTGTTCATCCCATGCACAGCGGCGATAACGCGGTCCTGTTCTTGCGGCCCAGCGAAGCCCACGACGGCACCATGGTGATCGTTGGACTGATGCAGGGAAATTTCCGTATCGAACGCGATACGAAAACCGGCCGGGTGATCGTAAATAACGGTGTTGCTGACGTGCATCAGTCCACCGCCACTGGGATTTCCAATTACAACGGCGCCAAACTCACCCTGCGACAACTGGAAGAGCGCGTGAGGCAGACAGGCAATGAGTAAGCATCGGCTCTTTGGCTCTCTCCTCTTGCTGCTCGTGGCAGCGACATCGGCATTCGCCTGGGTACCGGAACTCACTGGGACCTCATCACCAGCGCCGGATCGCTGGAACCTCGCGTCGTTTCCTGTGGTTTGGAACCTCAATCCCAAGACTGGCGCCAATATCCAGGGCAGCCGTAGCGTTCACGACGTAATTGCCGCGTCCTTTGCCACCTGGCAGCAAGCGCCCAACACGACATTGAATATCAGCGAAGGTCGCGAAAGCGACGTCGGTTCGGAAGCAAATTCGCCGGCGCGCATCAACCTGATCTGCTTCGTTTGTACCGACGCCGACTTTGCCAAAGACACGACCACACTAGCAGTAACAATTACGACGACCGCAAACGCCCGCGGACAAAACGATGGCCACGGAGGCGTTTCTGCTTTTGCCGGCCAGATTCTCAAGGCGGACATCATCTTCAACCCGACCGTACAGTTCACGACCGACCCTGGTGGTGTCGGAGAGGATTTGCAGACTGTCGCCACACACGAGGTCGGTCACTTCTTCGGACTCGACCACTCTGGTGTTATTCGCGCCGTTATGTTCCCGTTTGCGAGTGACCTGACAACGCTGAGCTACGATGACGTTGCAGCGATCTCGACGATGTATCGCAAGAGCACACCCGACTACCCCGCAGGCAGCATCTCCGGCCACGTGCGCTTCGCATCCGGAACACCCGTTTTCGGCGCACACGTATTCGCTGAATCCACCAGCGCAAATCAGCCGCTTGGCCCGAATATTCGCAAAAGCCCAATCGGCACACTCAGCGATCCGAACGGAAGCTATACCATCCGGGGCGTTCCCGCGGACACGTACACGGTTACCGCCGAACCGCTCGACGGCCCAGTTGCCAACGACGATATTGATGGATTTGCCGGCGCGAATGGCAAGAATGGCGTGGATACGAATTTTACCACCAGCTCGCATTGAGCTAGGGCAGTGGATCGCTGTGTGCTATTACTATGAATCCTTTACTTACCTGCTGCCACACGGTCATGGTATGAAACGGCTGTGAGGGCGCAGGCTGTCCATTCATCGTCCCGGTAACCGTCACGACGGCTGTAACGACAAAATCAGCCCCAGCGCTCTGCACTTGCACATCGTTCACTGACACCGATTGCAGATCCCACTTTTGCCAGTGCTCGAGAGTTGCCGCCCGATCTCGCGTCGCTTCGGGAGTTGTGGACACCATCATGGGAGCCAGCCGAGGCTCCAGGTCCTTCCAGTTCTTCGCTTTGATATCGTCCCAGAACTGTTTCTCCAGTTGCTCTCCTCCGGTTGCACCGGCAAATCCCACCTTCGGTTTCGAATACATCGTGCACGACGCAAGCAGGCAAAGGCAGATGGCCGCAAGGAAAACGCTGAAGGTGCGCTTGAGCATGCCCGGCATTCTAACGGAAGGCTTCCACACCTCAAAGTGCGTAACAAAACGAAAGGCCACCGCATTCGCAGTGGCCTCGGTCTTACCAACTCCTAACCCCCAACTCCCAACTACTAGTCGTTGGCCATCCCGCATCCACCGCATCCCGACGTCTTCGACGGGCATGAGAATGACGGTTCGGACGGCTGCTTCAGATACTCGCTCATCGGAATCGAATACTTCTTTTCTGTCGCCTCACGGAATACTGGACCCGAGTTATAGGTGCAGAACGGATACAGCTTTCCGTCCGGCGTTGCGTAGTGGATCAGACAGCGCTTTACGCGGGCGATGTCGTAGTTGTATGAATCCATGAAGTGCATGCCGGCTACCATCAGCGTGCGATAGGTGAAGGTGCCGTCCATGCCATCGCGGCCGTACTTCTTGTCCACACAGCCCTGTACGGTTTGCAGGAACTTCTGGAAGTCCAGCCCTGGAGGTGCGAATTGCGCCTTGAAATGCTTCTTCAGGGAGTTCCACGCCTTCACACCGCTGAAGACTTTGAAAATCGACTTCCCTGTCTTGCGTGCGATTTCGTCCATGTCCTGCAGCAGGCCAGGGAGATCGAGGAATTTCGTCGCCGGCACCGCAGTCTTCGATTTCTCATCTACGAACAGATAGGTCCCGATCGAGCAGTGCGGATGGCACGTCAGCGTTACGGTCTCGTCACCCTTCATCGCTGAGATCAGCTTCGAGAACGGCACGACCGCCGATAGCGGAAACCAGTCATTGTATTTGTCCGTGATGCCCGTCTGGTCCGCTACCGAGTGGGCCAGGTCAGCCAGCGTGAACCGCTTTTGTTCGAGTTCGCGACGGTTAATGCGCCCCGTAAACGCCACCGGCTGGAAGCTGATGCCGGATACGCAGTCAATATTCTCGATCGCCACTCGCACGATGTCGCCGATCTGGTGATCGTTGATGCCTTTCACAATTGTCGGCACAAATACGATCTTCAATCCGGCCTTACGGACGTTCTCGATACACTTCATCTTCGTTTCGAGCAGCACCTGGCCGCGTGTGCGCTTGTAAACGTCGTCCGTCACGCCGTCGAACTGGAGATATAGCGTCTGCAACCCCGCTGCCTTCGAAGCATGCGCAAACTCTTCGTCGGCAAACATGATTCCGTTCGTCGCCGCCTGGACATGCGAGAACCCCATGTCGCGTGCCATGCTTAAGATT
>CAYWSM010000049.1:0-10510 GCA_964460935.1 uncultured Terriglobales bacterium
GATAGACTAGTCTCACGGCACTGTATCTCTTCAGTTCCAGATCCAGTCCATTCTGTCTTCCTGTAATCTATCTCTTCTCATGCCCGCCCACGCTATTGGCGTCGATCTCGGAGGCAGTAACCTGCGTGTCGGCCTTGTCGACGAGCGCGGACGCCTGCTCGAGAAACTGAACACGCCGGTTAGCGAGTTGCGCACCAGCGAGCGGGTGATCGATCGCATGTGCGAGCACATCCAGCAGCTCATGGCGCGATACAAGGCCAGCGGGCCGCTGCACGGTATCGGCATTTCGATCCCCGGCATCATCGACCTCGACACCGGCGTGCTGCGTGAATCGCCTAATCTGCCGGGCTGGTACGACTATCCGGTGCGTGATGAAGTCGAGCGACGGCTTGGCACGCGTGTGCTGCTGGAAAACGACGCAAACGCCGCGGCCATGGGCGAGTTCTGGCTGGGAGCCGCCCGCGAGTACGACAGCAATTGCATGCTCACGCTCGGCACCGGCGTGGGGGGCGGAATCATCATCAAGGGCGCGCTCTGGCATGGCATGACCGGCATGGCCGGCGAGCCCGGACACATGACCGTCGATCCCGACGGCCCGCCGTGCGGCTGCGGCAATCGCGGATGCCTGGAGCAGTTCTGCGGCGGCACCGCCATCGCGCGCGCCGGCCGCGAAGCCGCCGCTTCCGGAGAGGCTCCAGCGCTGGCCGAGGCGATCAAGCGTGACGACTTCAGCGCCCGCAGCGTGTACGAACTGGCGATGAAAGGTGATCCGGCATCGCAGAAGATCTTCGAACGCGCCGGCCGGGCGCTCGGGGTCACCATCGCATCGCTGATCAACGCGCTCAACCTGCCGATCTACATCATCGGGGGCGGAGGCTCCGGCGGCTGGGACGCCTTTTCGCCGTACATCTTCGGGGAAGTCGAAGCCCGCTCGTTCATCTACCGCGCCACGCTTCAGACCGCTGCCGGCTCGAAGCCCCGCCCCAAAACGCGCATCACGCGCGCGATGCTAGGGTCCGATGCGGGTATCTATGGCGCGGCACGTTTGCCGATGCTTCCCGAAGAGGTGTATGAACACAGCCTGCACCAGGGAGCAGCGCTGCGGGTGACAGGACAGGAAACCAGTCAAAGTCAGCGTTAGCCCCGAGTACGTCTGACAATCTCCCGGGCAAAACGGAAAACGAATTGACAGTATCATAGCTGCGCGATGGCGAAGTATTCGTTTTGCGCTCTGCTCCTAGCGTCCTCTTTCGCATGTTTGGGACAGACCTGCGAGCATATTGGACCGAGCAATATTCCGATTGCGCTGGTTGAATTCGTAGGTGCTGACTGCGTTGATCCAGCTTCAATCAACGCGATGATCGCGGATCTGCAGAAACATGTTCTGGAAAGAGTGTCAATTCAAGGAGGAGTTACAGGATCGGATTCGGGACGAGTTTCAGCAGCGAGGATACTTCAAAGCCGAGGTTCACAACGCCACGTTTCGAGAACTGAAAGTATGCTGCAGGCCCTCGGCGCCAGCGTCGAAACCACCTTTGGAAAGCAGAAAGCCGCGAAGAAGAAGTAGGCCGTTAATGTTTTGCGAGCCCCCGGATACGTCCGGGGGTTATTTTTGTCCGGCGGTACCGCTGTGCTCCACGGAGTAGCTTTCCTTTTCCGCAGCATTCTTTCCCTGCATAGGAGTTATGATCTTGGGTTGAGGCGAATTGCTATGAGATTCGCTGTTACTGCTACTCTCCTGGTGCTGTCATGCCTGACGGCAGCTCAGCAGCGCACACAAAGTGACGTGTCGCTCGACGTCGTCATAACCGGCGCATACACCGTCCCCTCCGAGATCAAGCAGGCGATCACCAAAGAGATTCAGCGCAGTGTTACCGGAATATCTCAAATCCCGAACGAGATGAGCGAACGAATTCGGGACGAATTCCAAAGGTATGGATACTTCAAAGTAAACGTTTATGACCCAACACAGAAGGAATTCCGCGAGAGAGGCGTTGTCAAGAGAATCCAATTGACAGTGAATGTCGATGAAGGCAGACGATATCGACTGGGTGATATAAGGTTCAAGAACAACAAAGTTGTCGATGTGCAGTCTCTACGCCAAGCAATACCGATGCAATCTGGCGAGATCTTTGATGTGGAGAAGATACGGCAAGGGTTCAAAGCGTTGCAGCATTTGTATTGTACACAGGGTTACATAAATTTCATCCCCATTCCGAACACTGAGATCGATGACGAACACTCGCTGGTTAGCATGGTCTTTGACTTGGATGAAGGTGATCAGTTTCGTGTTGGACGAATTGATCTAGATGGACTAGAGCCATTTCCAGGAGCAGGCAAGCAAATACTGGACAGTTGGAATGCACACCGAGGCGAAATCTACACTTGCGACTGGTGGAAGACCTACATGGCGGATAAAGTCGATCCTTCTCTGCGGCCAATCACTGAACATGGGAACTTTTTATCTGAGATCTCGGTTGATCACAGCGCGCACACCGTGAATGTCAGCTTGAGATTTCCGTAGAGGGGTCTCAGGGTTTTATCCCTGGCAGCTGAGATACGCGCGCCTTGCACGTAGAGAAAAACTTTCGCAGCCTGTTTTTGGCAGGCTGCGAAGCGGATGTTCTGGCAAGACATTCAAGAAATCAGATCAGTGTTTTCCCGTTGACCTGCCACTGTTCGATGCGTGTGGAGCTGGATGGGAGCCTCCATTTGAGCTGTGCGCCACGGGTTGAGACGGTCGCGAGCCGCCACCATACGAACTCCGAGCAGGCGGCGCCGACTGCATCACCGGACGACTGGTGTTGCTGCCGGCCCTCGGTGGAGTGTAACTCCCGTGATACGGAGATGCCGCCGGTGCAGATGCAGCCGGTCGCGATACCGAAGAGCTGGCTGGCGCCGGAGGCCGCGTCACGTTTCCGGACGGCCGCGGATAATGCATCTCCGAATGTGAGTTATTGACGCTGCCGTTGTTCCGTTCGGGCATCGAGCTTCGAGGAGGTTCGGGCTGGTGCGGCGTGGGATCTGGGTGTGGCGACATCGGTGCCGCGATGCTTGGAGGCGCCTCGGTGTGCGTGATCGGTCGCGACTCGCGGTTGACCGCCGGAACCGTGATGACGGACGCGGGCGGATGCGGTACGTTGGTTGTCATTCCACGAGATGAGCGATCGCCGGGAACGGAGTTAGCGGCCGCAGGGACTCGGTTGATGTCATCCGGGGGATGCGGGACGTGCATAGGTTGAGCAGCCGGCGCGGATGCTAGCGGCGAAGCATTCGGAGTTGGCGAATACCCGGAATTCGGGCGCGGCACACGCGACGGCATGTTGCCCGATCTTGGCGAGTTTCCGATAGAGTCAGGCGGGTGAGGAATGCCACGCGGCATCTCGTCCGCCATGGTTACTTGATTTGTTTGCGATGGGCGCGGGATCGCGCGTGATGGACGGTTAATCGAGTCGTTTGGCCGTGGCGCATTGGTTCCAGGGAACGAGGCCGGACCGCGGTCAGGCCGTGCGGCATCCGAACGGAAAATCGGAGCCACCGGTCGTGCTGGTGGATTCATGCGAGTCACCACCGGACGGGTCGCCGTTACCGGAGGAGCCAATGTGCGCTGGCCGGGGCCGAACATGCTCCGGTGGGTGGGGCGAACGGACACGTCATGGACGACGGATACGCCTGTGAGCGACTGCGCGGTCACAGGAACCATGGCGTGGCGCGTGGGTCGCGCATGAACGAACGTGGTGTTCGACACAGCGGTGATTGCCTGCGGCGCATGCATGTTCACGTAGTGAATGCGGTCAACATTGCGTCCACCGTAGTAGTTGTTGGTGATATACGTAATATTGGTGATGTGGGTGTTTGTAACGTTAACGTTTCGAAAATAGCCGCGGCTAGCGCGGTAGTAGGGGATATACGGCTCACCCCAGCCGAGCGGGAACCAGCCTACGCCTCCACCAACACCGAAGGAGAGGCCGACACCCCAGTGAGGGCCGCCGACCCAGCCGACGAGTGCGGGAGCCCAGATCGGACGCGGATGATAAGGCCCTGGGCACCATCCCCAGTAGCTGCCGAAGTTGACCCAGCGCCCGTAGTGGAAGGGTGCGAATCCCCATGGTGCATCGTCAACCCAAGTCCATCCCCAAGGCGCGATGTAGACCCAATGTCCCCAACGGTACGGAGCCCATCCAACAGCAACGCCGGCGGGCACCCAGACAGGTCCGTAGGGGGCGACGGTCGTCCACTGCCCATACTCGTCGAGGTCACTGTATCCGACTTCGTATGGTGAAACGTAACGCAGAGAAGGCGATTTGTCTTCGCGTTCGGCACGAGCCATGCACCAACTGTCGAATCCGTCGAAACCCGGAGCGTTGGTCATTGCGTATTGCAGGGAGTGTCCGCCGCGAAATGTGTATTGCTGGTTTTTACCGATTTTGATTCCGGGATTGTCTCCGATGGCCTCGCCGCGGCCGTTCCAGACTGTAACGACGGTTGTATCGCCAGCGTTATCAACGTCGAAGCGGTAGTCGCCGGCTTTTTCGACGGTAAAGGCCAGATTGGGCGTGTCCACCTCGTACACTTCGCCGCCGAACAACTTCACAATATGCAGGTTCAGCGTGCCCTGGTCGAGCTGCAACTGAACGGCATTATCGGAAACGTTAGCCAGGGTGAGGCTGGTCTCGCCGTTCAGGCGCACGCTGGCAGGACCCATCTGCAACTCGGCGCGAGAATCGCGGTCGGTCCAGACACGGTCGGCCGTGGTGAGCGGGCGATTGATGTTGGCGGCAACCCAGTCGTTTGCGCCTCCGGGCTGGAGCGAAACCTGACCAGTGATGTAGTTGAGGCGCGCGACGCGGCCCGGAGGATCGGCAGCCAAAGCTGCCAGTGATGTGAGTACGACGGAGCAGAACAACACGAGCACTCGACGCATGACGAACTCCCGTGGCTGGCCGTTCCCGTTACACTGGGCGCGTGCTCTGCGGCACGTCGCGGGGCCAGTCTCCATCCGCTCGTAACAACCCCGCTAAGAAGAATATTGTTTCCGTTAAATTGTGTAACGATGGGGACTTTCTGGCAAATGTCCCCCCAATGAGATAGTTACGCGGGTTACTTTGGCTCGGCGAAGAACCACTTCGGGGGTAGCGGAACCGGAGCATATGAGTCGAGATAGGCGAACGTGTCGCTTACGTTAATGGTGAAGTGGTAAAGAGCGCGGGAAGCGTCCCTAGCGAACCGCTGCTGATAGACGTGCTCGAAGAGGGCGTACAGCGGGTCGAAGAAACCATTGGCGTTCAGGATCACGATCGCCTTCTGGTGCTGATGAAGTTGCTTCAGCGTCATGATTTCGAGCAGCTCTTCGAGAGTTCCGAAGCCTCCGGGCAGGACGATAAAGGCGTCGGCAAGCTCCTCCATTTGCGGTCGCGCAGGTCGCGAGTGACGTGCAGCTCGCAATCGGCGAAGTCAATGCCGCGCTCAGCGCCTAAAGGCGCGTTTGCTGAGCAGCGTGTGCGGCATCGCTGAAGCGATGCCCTGATACAAAAACGAAACGGCTACCACACGTGGCAGGCGTTCTCGCGGACCATTGCTTGTCCGGCCTTGCAGCCGAACGCTTGCTGAAATTCCGGCATGTTGGACACGACGCCGTTCACGCGATACTGTCCTGGCGAATGCGGATCAACGGTGGCCCGCAGGCGAGCGCTTTCCGGTGTTTGATTCTGACACCAGATCTGGCCGAACCCAAGGAAGAAGCGCTGTTCCGGCGTAAATCCGTCGATTTTGTCTTTTGTCTTATCCTTCAATGCCTGCTGCATAGCCATGTAGGCGATACGGACGCCACCATTGTCGGCGGTGTTCTCGCCTAGCGTAAGTTTGCCGTTGAGGTGAACGTCATCCACGGCGGTGAAGCCCGCATACTCATTCACGATGCAGTCAGTTCGTTTTTCAAACTCGGTGCGGTCGGCGGGCGTCCACCAGGAATTGAGGTTGCCGTCCTTGTCGTATTGGCTGCCCTGGTCGTCGAACCCGTGCGTTAACTCATGGCCGATGACGGCGCCGATTCCACCGTAGTTCACGGGATCGTCCATGGATTTATCGAAGAACGGAGGCTGCAGGATGCCGGCAGGGAACGTGATATCGTTCATCGGCGGGCGGTAATATGCATTCACGGTAGGCGGAGTCATCTCCCACTCGTAACGATCGACGGGCTTTCCAATCTTGTTCAGTTCGCGATGAACCTCGAATGCGGTCGCGCGCAGGTTGTCGCCGAGCAGGTCGCCGCGCTTGATGTTCACGGTGCTGTAGTCGCGCCACTTTTCGGGATAGCCAATGTGATTGGCGATCGCTTCCAGTTTGATCTGCGCCTGCTTCTTGGTGTCGTCGGACATCCAGGATAACGTCTTGAAATCCTGCGACATGGCGCCTTCGATGTGGTGCACCATCTGAAGCGTGCGTTCTTTGCCGTCTTTACCGAATGTTTGCTCGACGTACTCCTGGCCGAGAGCTTCGCCGAGGTCATCGTCAACGAGGTTCACGCACCGTTTCCAGCGTGCCTGGATTTCTTTCTGTCCATTCAGGTACTGTCGCTCGAACGCAAAATCTTCCTGAACAAACGGTTCGCTCAACAGCGGCGCACTGGCACGGACTACATGCCACCGCATGTAGGTCTTCCAATCCTCGACTGGAATGGTGGTGATGAGGCTGTTGATCTCTTTGAAGAAGTTTGGATTGGTCACGTTTAACGATGTGAACGCAGGACCTTTGCGGTTGGCGAAATATCGAATGAACTGAAAATTCGGAGCCAATGCCGACAATTCCTGAACCGTCATTTTGTGATCGCGGTTCTTGGGAACGCGCCGCTCGGCGCGCGCCATAGAAGCCTTGGCCAGGTCGGTCTCGATCTCCATGACCTTCGCAGCGCCCGTTTTGGCTGCTTCGGGGGTCATGCCGCTCAGTTCGAGCATCTTCTGCACGTGAGCGACATACTTCTCACGCGTTTCCTTCGATTTGTCGTCATCCTTCAGGTAGTAGTCGCGATCGGGGAGGCCAAGACCACCCTGGTCCACGTAGGCGATGGTCATCTTCGCGTCGTGCATATCCGGACCCGAATCCATATAGAAAAGCGACCTGATTCCGAGGGTATGCAAGTAAGCCACGGTGGAAATGACGTCCTGGCTCGTCTTGACTGCAGCAATTTTCTGCAGCAACGGTTCCATCGGTTTCGCGCCCAGATTGTTCACTGCGGCTTCATCCATGCAGGAGGCATACATGTCGCCGATCTTCTGCTGGACGGCGTTGCGCTTCTTGCTCGCAACCGCGTCCTTCTCGAGAATGCCGCGCAGGATCGTCAGGTTATTGTCGATGAGCACATTGAACTGTCCCCAGCGGGATTGGTCCGCCGGAATAGCATTCTTGGCCATCCAACTGCCGCAGGCGTACTGGTAGAAATCGACGCATGGGTCCATGCTGCGGTCAAGGTTGTTGATATCGAACTTGGCCGAAGTCGCCGGCGCCGGCGAACTGGATTGGCCCAATGCACCTGCGCATAGGACACACGCCAAGGTAAGTAGCACGAAGATACGATTCATACCGCCCCTCAAATGAGTTCTCGAAACCCGCCAGTATATACGCGCCCAACCCGAATTTTGGCCACCGCAAGCCAACCTGCTGTGATGGAACGTTCCCCGGAAGGGATCAGGCCTGCACTTGGTGAGGCAAAAACAAAAGGCGAGCCGAAGCCCGCCGGTCTTCCAAAACAACAGCGTTAGAACAGCTTGACGTGAATCGTCAGATATTTCTTGGGATTCTCGCGCATTGCCTGTACCAGTTTGCGGCCTTCGACGAGCATCTGGTCGGTATTGTTGTAGACAGCAGGATCCTTCAGCAACATTCCGGCTGTGCCCTTCCCTTCCTGCAAGTCATTCAGGATGAGCGACAGCTTTGTGATGGTGTTGTCGAGTTTGGCTGCGAACTGCTCGTCTTTCGCCATTTTGCCGAGGGCGCCTTTGCCCTGGTTGATGTCGTCCATCAGCACGTTAGCTTTGGCGATCGTCTGGTTGGCGTTGTTGTACAGGCTTGGATCTTTCAGCAGCTTTCCGACCGTGCCATTGCCTGCCTGAATGTCGTCGATGATCTTATTCAGCTTATCCACCGACGCATTGGCCTTGTTGTACAACTCGTCGCTGGCCACCAGTTTTCCGATGCTGCCCTTACCGGCGGCGATCATGTTCACCATGCCCTGCACTTCATTCAAGGTGGAGTTTAGGCGGTTGTAAAGTTCCTGGTCATAGATCAGCTTTCCGATGGATCCCTGACCGCTCTCGATAAAGCTCACGATACGATCGAGACGGCGGATGAGGATATCCACGTTCTGCAAACTGCCCTGGGTGGTACGGATTACATCCTGAAAGTTCGGATTGTCCGCTATCTTCAGCACCGAGCCTTCGTGGACTGATTCGCCAGACTTTGCCTGGGTTCGGTCGATATTGACGAAGGTCTCGCCGAGAACACCGGCCTGCGTCAGCGCCGCGGTTGAATCAGAAGGAATCTCGACGGCTACCTTCTTCGAAATCTTCATGCGTATTTGCACGGGAGTGTTACCGTGCTGGACTACCTTGACGTCCGTCACGTTACCGATCGGCACGCCTTGCAGGTTCACCGGAGCGCCCACGCGCACACCCTGCGCGTCATCGAAGTATGAGTAGATCTGGACTTTGGGTGTGAGAAAGCCGCCGGAACCGGTCATGAGGAAGATCAAAACTGCCAATACTGTGGCAGCAATGATGACGGTGATCCCTACCCGCAACTGCGCCCACTTTACCTGACGTTGACTAGGCATTGCCCCCTGAACCTGTGCGATCCGTGGTTTTAACAGAGGAATTAAGTTCGCATGATAACAAAAAGGCCCACCAAAGCGTCAGTAAATGATTGCTATGCAGGAATTTGCAACCACCCACGGGGCTATATAGCTACCCAATGATGGGTCCGGGTGAGGGCCATTCCGAGGGCATAGGCGAGGATGCCACAGAGCAATGTGACTCCCAGGCCGAACTGAATCGCAATTGCCATCGACAACACCGAGCCTAGCACGCTCGACGCGGCATTCATGGCCCAAGCCCACTCGATGCGGTTATCGTTACCCCGGCTCTCGCCAAGCATTCTCAGGCCGCTGGGGAACGGCATTCCCATGGCGAATCCCAGGGGAATGATAAGCAGCGCCGCAATGGCGACCTTGATCTGCTGTGGAAGTCCAACCAGCGCATGCAGGATCGGCGACAGGGCGAAGTAATACATCCCCAGCATGACGATCACGAATGCAAAAGCCGTCCAGACGCGGGCGGGATTGGCGAGCCATTTCCGCGACAGCGAACTGCCGACGCCGCTCGATAGCAGCATCAGAAAGACCACGACGGTCATGGCATAAATCGGATGACCGAGAAAGAGGACCAGACGCTGGATGAGAGTGATCTCCACGGCGATATAGCCCAAGCCGATCGCCACAAAGTACAACAGCGGCAGCCAACTGCCGCTGGTTCGTGCCCGCGACGTCAGCAGCAACGGCAACACCAGAAAAGCTCCAACCGCAACGGCCGAGATGACAACCAGCATGAGCAAAACCACCACGCCCATGTTGACCTTCCAGTCGATCCCCTGCTGCGTGCCGGCGCCGAGGACCTGTGAGGGCTTCAGCGTGAAGAAAAAGAACGGGGACTTGTCGTACACGGGAGCCACGTTGAACAGGTAATTCTGGGCGAACTCTTCCGGGTTTCCGGACTGGATCACATGGCGGAAAATGCTTTGGTCTGGCTGGTAGAGGGCGGCTCCCGAATCGGCGGGCAGATCGGCATCCGAGGGCAGATAGAGCGGATGCAAGTTCGCGTGATTCGCCAGGTGCGCTTTCACCGCAGCCTCTTCTTCCGGCGTGAAGCCTGACTTCTTCGCCAGTACAGTGACGGGACGCCCATCCTGGGTCAGATCGCCATCGCAGATCACGATGAAGTTTCGGCGCAGATCGCCGCCACCCAGAGCACGAATCGCCTGTGCAACGACCCGAACAGCTTCGCGCGGGTGAGCAAACTCCCACCGCGTGATCGCGATGTAGCCGTCCGGCTTCAGGTGATCGAAGTACTCGCGGAACGCTTCAACGGTGTACAGATTGTTCTCGCTCAATGCGAATGCACCCGCAGCCGTGGATGCCCAAGTATCGACGAGGGTCATCTGGACGACGTCGAACTTCTGCTGCGATGCGCGCACCCACGAGCGACCATCGCTGACATTCATATGAACGTTCGGGCGCGTGTAGAGACCGTAGGAGTAATCCTGATAGCGGCCACGCATGATGTCGGTGGCGATAATCGGGTTGATCTCGATGCCTGTTACGCTCGGGCTGCCATTCGCGACCGCGCGCAGCACATCCACACCGCCACCGGGGCCGATAATCGCGTAATCGCCGTGCGGACGGAGGATGTTCGCCACCGAGGATGGCGCGGACATCAGGTTCTTCTGGTAGTCGCTGCCTTCC
>CAYWSM010000050.1:0-8675 GCA_964460935.1 uncultured Terriglobales bacterium
TACTTCCGTCAGATGCGCTGGAATGATTCCCCACGCTCCCTGCACGCCCACCTGCATAAAGAACGCCCCAATCGCCAGCACGATTGGCGTCCATCCAAACGCCCAGAAGGGGATCACGATCAGCGACAGCGCCAGTGCGGCCACCATCGCCTTGCGTCGCCCCGAATACTCCGACAACTGCCCAAAGATGATCGCCCCCACAATCGCCCCAATGTTGTAGAGGATCGCGATATACGACACGTGTGCCGCCGAAATCTTGTGGACAGTCTTCAGGAAGTCCGGATACAGATCCTGCGTCCCGTGTGACAGGAACATCATCAGCGTCATCAGCACGATCAGGAACACGAACTGCTTCCAGTAGTGCGCCGTTGACTTCAGGATCGCACCCACCGTCGGCAACTTGTGCTGTTTCCATGCCTCCGACTCCGGTACCTTCGTCCTTATATATATGGCGAGCAGCGCCGGGACGCCGCCGATCCAGAACATCCAGCGCCATCCGAGGGTTGGCATCACGATCCTTGCCGCCACCGCCGCCAGCAGATACCCCATCGAATATCCGCTCTGCAGGAATCCCGACAGCACCCCGCGCCACTTCGATGGCGCCGACTCCATCGCCAGCGACGCGCCGATTCCCCACTCGCCG
This sequence comes from uncultured Terriglobales bacterium, assembly GCA_964460935.1. Classification (GTDB taxonomy): domain Bacteria; phylum Acidobacteriota; class Terriglobia; order Terriglobales; family Acidobacteriaceae; genus DATMXP01. Next base: position 644 of record CAYWSM010000050.1, read on the forward strand.
CCCATCCCAATTCCGTACAACGTCCGCAATATCAGGAATGTCGTGTAGTTCGGCGCGAATCCGCAGAACACTTCCACGACAGAGAAGAAGATGACGTCCACCATCAGCGGAATGCGCCGTCCGTAGCGGTCCGCGAGCACCCCGAACAGCAATGCACCCAACGGACGCGTCAACAACGTCGCTGTGATCGTCGCCACGATGGCTCCCTTCGACACCTGGAACTGCCTCGCCAGCGTGTCGATCAGGAACACGACTACGAAAAAGTCAAATGCATCGAGCGTCCACCCGAGATAACCCGCCGTCACGGCATGGAACCGTTCCGTGCGCGACATGAATCCATTCGCCATCGTGGGATGGATGATACACGACCACCTGATTACGTTGGTCACTTCTCCACAGCAACGCCGCTCCCGGAAAGGCGTACTATCAGGTGTTGGCCGAGGTTCTCCCTCGTTGACCCTCCCCCGTCGTTGAAGTACTTTGCGAAACGTCACTTCTGGCGCACGTGCAGATGTGTGCCTGCGGTAAGGGACCAGCAATGCCTGAGAAGATTGGCCGCTACGAAATTACCGGGGAGCTTGGCAAAGGGGCCATGGGTGTGGTCTATAAGGCCATCGACCCCAATATCGGAAGAGTCGTAGCGCTCAAAACCACCCGTGTTGACGTTCACGGCGACGATTCCGCCGACATGGTCAAGCGCTTCCAGAACGAAGCGCGTGCCGCCGGCGCTCTCAATCATCCGAACATCGTCACCATTTATGACGCGGGCGAAGCCGATGGCGTCTTCTACATCGCCATGGAGTACGTTCCCGGCAAAACCCTCGCGCAACGGCTTTTGGAACTTCGCACCGTCTCCGCCGACCAGATCGTAACCATCGGCACCCAAATCTGCGCCGGACTCGACTACGCGCATACTAAGAAGGTCGTCCACCGCGATATCAAGCCGGCCAACATCATGATCGCCCCCGACGGCACGGTGAAGATCATGGACTTCGGCATCGCCAAAGCCGGCGCCAGCCTCACCCAAACCGGCGAAGTGCTTGGCACGCCGAACTACATGTCGCCCGAGCAGGTGAAGGGCAAGGACCTCGACGGGCGCACCGACCTCTTCTCCACCGGCGTCATCCTCTATCAGATGGCGACCGGAGAGCGCCCGTTCAACGGCGAAAATGTCACCACCATTATTTATAAGATCATCCATGAGGCGCCGCCTGCCCCCCGCGAGTTGGACGTCTCCATCCATCCCGGCCTCAGCCAGATCATCATCAAGTGCCTTGCCAAAGATCCTGATGATCGCTATCAGACCGGCGCCGATCTCGCCATCGCACTCAGAAGTTACAAGATCATCTCCGCCCCTGAACCGCGTGGGACCGTAGCGCCAGCGTTTTCTTCGCGCGCCGCAGAATTCTCCGCCCGTCCAATGTCGCCGCGGACCGCAACTTCCGGTACGGCCGTAGCCACTGCTCCTGCAAGAGTCGCCACGGCAAGCAAGCCGCTGGCGCAGGAGAAAGTCTCCACGGCAACTATCAAGACGGTCGTTCCATCGCGAAAGGTAAAAAGGAATTCAAGCCTGCCTATCGTTGCTGTCCTGCTCGTGACCGTTGCAGTAGGCGCTATCGGAATCTTCGAGTGGTCGCAACACGCTGCGTTGCCCGTAAGTGTTGCTGCTGAGCCGGCGCCTTCTCCCGCGCCAACAAAACCAGCGCCACACAGTGCAGCGTCATCCACCGTGCCGATCGCTTCCGCGAGGTTGAACACGCCGCGCCAGGAGGCTCCCAAACCGGCCGTCGTAGAAGGCTTCGGTGGACTGCGGATCACGTCTAGTCCGCCCGGAGCCACCATCGAAATCGATGGCGTCTCGCAGGAATGGTACGTCACTCCATTCAACACGCCGCTGCTCAAGTCGGGTACGCATTCCGTGCGCGCGCAACTCGACGGGCTCACGCCGCAAGCCCGCAAGGTTGAAGTTGTCGCCGATCAGAAAACGATTGTCGATTTCCAACTCGTCGGTGACAAAGCCGTATACAACATCTCCAGCACCCCGTCCGGCGCTGAGATCTTCGTTGACCGCGCTCCATCCGGGCGCACCACTCCCGCGCAGTTGACGCTTACCCCAGGCCAGCACCACGTCGTCCTGCGACTGGAGGGCTTTATCGCGTCGGAAACGACGACAAATGTGGCTGCAGGTCAGTCGATCACCTTGTCCCCCATCTTGCGCGCCAGGAACTCCATTGTGTCGGAGCCCGCAGAGCAGCAAGAAAGACAAGGACTGGGAAATGAGGTAAATTTACGTCGCTTCTAGCCTGCGACTAAATACTCCCACCCCAAAGGTGAGATCGGAAAATGGCGCGACTCATCATCACGTCTCCGGACGGCAAACGCAGTGTGTTCGAAATCGGGAAACCGGTCATCACCATCGGCCGCGGCAGCGCCAACGATCTGGTATTGAACGATCCCAGCGTGTCGCGGTTACATGCCGTCCTGAAATCCGCCGCTGGCCATATTTCGATTGCGGATCGCGGCAGCACCAACGGGATCATTATCGACGGCCTTCGCGTTGCCGAGGAAACACCTCTCTCCCACGGTGACCGCGTCAAGATCGGCATCTACGATCTGAAACTCGAAGCCGTTCGCGAGCCCGCACGCGAATCTCGCGATGCCGCCCTTGTCGTTCAGAAAGCGGACATGCCCGCTGCCCTGCGCGACGTCCTGCATGGTCACGCCCTCCCACAGCAACCGAAAAGCGGCGCCATGCCCGCCATCGCCGACAGTGCAGCCCTGCGCGATCAGTATTCCAAGCTGACGAAGGAAAATTTCCTGCTGCGCATGTTGTACGACGCAGGCAAAGTTCTCAATCAATATCGCACTGTGCCCGAACTGGTGCGCGAAGTCGTTCAGCTTACCTTCCGCATCGAAGGCGTGCAGCGCGGTTCCATCATGTTCCTCGGCCCAAACGGCGAAATTACCGAGCAGAGCGAAGTGCGCTACCGCACCACGCCGACCGACGACCAGCCGCAGATCACCTTCAGCCGCGCCATTCTCCAGCGCATCATGCAGGAGCGCGAACCGATCCTCGTCACGGACCTCAGCGCCGACGACCGTTTCATCGGCAGCGAAAGCATCAAGGTTTCCGGAATGCAGTCGGCGATGTGCGCTCCGCTCATCTCGCCGAATACCGGTGCCGTTCTCGGCGTGCTCTATGTCGATAATCTTTCGAAGAGCATGGCCTTCTCACAGGAAGAGCTGAACGTCTTTGCCGTTGTCGCCACGCAGGCCGCCGCAGCCATCGAGAACGTGATGGCCCACAAGCGCATCGCTGACCAGGAAGTGCAGCGCCGCGCCCTCGCCCGCTTTCTCGCGCCCGAAGTTGTCGAGCTGATCGCACAGAATCCGGAAGGCATCCGCCTCGGCGGCACGAACCAGAAAGTTACTGTTCTGTTCTGCGACATCCGGGGTTTCACCTCGATGTCGGAAACGATGGCTCCCGAGAAAGTGGTCGAGATCCTCAACGAATACTTCTCGCGCGTCACCGACGTCATCTTCGACCACGGTGGCACCCTCGACAAGTACATCGGCGACGCCGCCATGGCCATCTTCGGCGCTCCCTTCAGCAAGGGTAACGACGCCGTTAATGCCGTGAATGCAGCTATCGCTATTCAGTCGATGATCGCCGAACTGAACCGTGACGCCACCGAACGCGGCCACCCGGAATTGAAGATTGGTGTGGGAATCAATACCGGCGTCGTGACCGCCGGCAACATCGGTTCCGCGAAGCGCCTCGACTACACCGTCATCGGAGACGCTGTAAACCTCGCCTCGCGCATGTGCGGCAAAGCCGCCGCCGGCCAGATTTTCATCACTGAATCCACCTTCAACGAAGTCGGCGGGCAATTCACGATGCTTCCGTTGCCGCCCGTGGAAGTAAAAGGAAAGTCCCAACCCATCAGCGTCTTCACCGTCCAGTGGCGAGCCGCCGCCGCAGTCTAGTCTGTGTTTCTCTTTCGACCTCTGTGTTGAGACCTGTCAACCGGTCTCCAACCGATGATTTTCCTAACTCCTAACTCCCAAAAATCTCCCATGCTGCTCCGCGATATACCCATCCGTCATCCCCGCAATGTAGTCACACACGATCCTCGCCAGTGGCTCCGCCTCCGCCTTCTCCCGATACGTCCTCGGCAGCTCCTCCGGATGCTCCATCCAGAAATCAAATAAGTCGGCCACCACTTCTTCCGCCCTTACCTTATCTCCCTTCAGCTCCGGACTGTAATAAAGATTCGCGTACAAGAACTCCTTTGCCTGCCGCCGCTCGTTATCCACTGCCAGGCTGAACGCCGCCAGCCGCTCCGAATGCTGCCGCACATCCTCCAGCGTCTTCACGCCCGCCGCCGCAATCCGTTCCCGCGTGTTGTTGATCAGGTCTGTCACCAAATGATTGAAGAATCGCTTCAGCGCCTCGTTGAACTTCAGCTTATCGATCACGTTCGGATACCGCGCCTCCGCCACCTGGTACGCCCGCGCGAAAGCTGGCACCTTTTCACAGATCTGCGGGATCTCGAGGATCCCCGCCTCGTATCCGTCATCGAGGTCCGCCATGTTGTACGCGATCTCGTCCGTCAGGTCGATCAACTGTGCCTCCAGCGGAGGCCGCTGGTCGAGCAGATACTCGCGCAGATCCGGATACCGTGCCGCCTCGTAATCGCGCGAATGCTTGATGATCCCCTCGCGCACCTCAAACGTCAGGTTCAATCCGCGGAACGCCGCATAGCGCAGTTCGAAGTCCTCCACGATGCGCAATGCGTGCAGGTTGTGATCGAAGAACAGTCCATGCTTGCGCATCGCTGTATCGAGCGCCTTCTCGCCCGCATGACCAAACGGTGGATGCCCGAGGTCATGCACCAGCGCCAGCGCCTCTGCCAGATCGACATTCAGCCCAAGCTGCTCGGCAATCGTTCGCGAGATTTGCGCGACTTCGATCGTGTGTGTCAGCCGGTTGCGAAAATGATCGCTAACGCGAGCGGTAAATACCTGCGTCTTATTTTCCAGCCGACGGAACGCCCGCGCATGAATAATGCGGTCGCGGTCGCGCTGAAAGTCGTTGCGATAGGGATGTGGCGATTCGGGATAGCGTCGGCCGCGCGTGCGCTCCACCCGCACGGCATATTCGGCGAGCATGGCCGCAGTGTAGCGAAAGCCGTCTCCGGTATCCAGTACCCTCTGTTTCACCATGCCCTCTGCGATGAAAAACCAGCGCTAAAACAACCGAGGTGGCTGATCCCCAACGCCGGAGACCGCTCACGTTCACTATTTCGCCACCCAGACAAAATCTTGAAGTGTGACGGCATTCACTCCGATGGCAATAAATTCATGTCGAACGGTACGCGGATTTCCCAGAACGGAACCGATTCGAATCTCGCCGCAAATCCGTAACCCCCTGAATCCAAAGCACCTAACCTCGCTCGCCACCACCCCATCTCCGATCCTCCATATTTCCATCCGGAGTGCTCCAGATCACAATTGGCTGTGACTTCAGTAGTTGCCGAAACTCGCACCGGAGCGGATAATGATATTGAAAATGATTTTCAATTTCGCCCGTTGAGGGAGGTCCCGATGTCCGACGATGCGGTAAGACTGGCCGATTTACGGGAAGGCGAACAGGCCATTCTCACCGAACTCGACCTGCCAAGCCACACCGCCGAGCATCTCATGTGCCTCGGCTTCATCCCCGGCGTCGAGATCACCGTCGGCAAGAGCGGTCCCGGGGGCGACCCCCGCGTGTACAACGTGGACGGTTCCAATGTCGCGCTCCGTCGCGATGTCTCGCTCAACCTTGGCGTTACTCCCAAAATTTCCAAACTAAAGACCTGGAGAACCCAGGGCTGACATGTCTGCGTGCTGTGACACCAATGTGGCCGTGAAGCCACTCGCTGGCGGCCCGCGCAACGGATTCCGTTCCGTCGCCATCGTCGGCCCGCCGAATTCGGGCAAGTCAACGCTCTTCAATCGCCTCACCGGACTCCGCCAGAAGGTCGCCAACTTCCCCGGTGTCACCGTCGAACATCACATCGGATACATCCGCAACCAGCACGATGAAGAAGTCGCGCTCATCGATCTCCCCGGTATTTACAGCCTGACGCCCAAGTCGGAAGACGAACGCGTTGCTGTCGATGTGCTCAACGGCCGCATGGATGGCACGCCCAAGCCCGAAGCCATCATCCTGATTCTCGATGCCACCAACCTGAACCGCCATCTCGTGCTCGCCGCGCGCGTCATCGCCGTCGGCCTGCCCACGCTGGTGTTACTGAATATGGCGGATTCGCTCAAGGCCCTCGGTGGCGGACTCGACGTACTCGCCCTCGCCCGCGAACTCGGCACGCCCGTCGCGCTCATCAGCGCATCCAAGGGCGAAGGTATCGACGTCGTTCAACGCTTCGTTTCCGGAAGCGCTACCGCCCCGGCGACGATTCCTGTCATCAATGTTGTCCACGATGTCGTCCAGTGCCGCGAATGGGCGTGTACCGTCACCAAGAATTCGTCGTATCAGAAGCCGCTGCCGTCCGCCTGGACGCGCCGCCTTGACAACCTCATCCTCGACAAGCGTTGGGGGCCCATCATCTTCGCCGTTGTTGTGGTTGGCGTGTTTCAGTGCATTTTCACCCTCGGCCAGCCGCTCTCGGATCTATTCAAATCGGTGCTTGATGCCGTCGGCACTCGCCTCGGCGCGCTGCTTCCGAATGGTCTGTTGGAATCGTTGCTGATTGACGGCGCGTGGCGCGGCGTAACGTCTGTCCTCGTCTTCCTGCCGCAGATTCTGCTGCTGTTCCTCGTAATCGGAGCTCTTGAAGATTCCGGCTATCTCGCGCGCGCTGCGGTCATCGCCGATCGCACCATGAAGAAAGTCGGGCTGAACGGTAAGTCGTTTATCCCGCTGCTCTCGGCCTACGCCTGCGCCGTCCCGGCGATCATGGCCACGCGCACCATCGAGGACAAGCGCGACCGCATCGCCACCATCCTCATCGCGCCGTTCATGACCTGCTCGGCCCGCCTGCCGGTCTATACCATGATCATCGCGGCGTTCATTCCCGAACACCGCATCCTGGGCCCGTTCTTCGGCTCGCGCGCCGCGGCTATGCTCGGCCTCTATGTTCTCGGATTCCTTGCCGCTGTCTGTACCGCGCGCATCTTGAAGTCGTCGGTGCTCAAGAGCACCGACTCGCCCTTCATCCTTGAGATGCCGCCGTACCGCTGGCCCACGTTCCGTTCGCTTGGACTGCGCCTCGTCGATCGCTCCAAGGCATTCCTCTACCGCGCCGGAACCGTCATTCTCGCCGTCTCGCTAGGGCTGTGGGCATTCACGCATTTGCCGCTGCACAACGGACACGCCCCCGACATCCAGGAAAGCCTCGTCGCCACGCTCGGACGCACCATTGAACCGGTGATCCGACCTCTCGGCTTTGATTGGAAGATCGGCGTTGGACTCATCACTTCTGTCGCCGCTCGCGAAGTGATCATCAGCACACTCGGCACGCTGAACGGCATCGATCCCGAGTCGCACGCGCTCAGCCTGCAACAGGCTCTCCACAGCCAACTCACGCTCGGCGGAGCCGCTGCGCTGCTCATCTTCTTTGCCTTCGCTATGCAGTGTACCTCCACGCTTGCCGTCGTTCGCCGCGAAACGAACAGCTGGAAGTGGCCCGCCATCCAGTTCACCTACATGACCGCGCTCGCCTACGTCGCTGCGCTGATCACGAACATCGCCGTTACAAAATTCTTCGGTTAATTTGCTCCGTGCTCTCTGTTTCTCTGCGATCTCTGTGTTGAGAACAAACAGCAAAGGCGCCCCGCAGGGCGCCTCGCCGACTCCACCACCTTACCTTTATCGTCCGTAGCCCCGCTGATATCCCGCCAGGTATCCCTGCCGGAACGAGTTCACGTACGCCTGCTTGTCGCCGTAGCTCGAGTTGTATCCGCCATCGCCGTCGTTATACCGATCGTCATGCGTCGGACGATAGCTGTGTCCCGTGCTCCGGTCGAT
>CAYWSM010000051.1:0-3603 GCA_964460935.1 uncultured Terriglobales bacterium
GAGTCGGGATCGAAGCCACCGGACACACGCGTTGGTTCGAGCGGTTGCTGGCCGGGTTGGGACACGAGTTGTGGATCGGTGACGCGGCGCGCATTCGTGCTGCCGAGGTACGCAAGCAGAAGACGGACGCGCGCGACGCCGCATTGTTGCTGGAACTGCTGGTAAGCGGGCGGTTCCCGCGGCTGTGGCGGCCGACTTCCAAGGAGCGCGATCTGCGGCAGTTGTTGTGGCATCGGCAGAAGCTGGTGTGGATGCGCAACGCTGTCGGGAATCAACTGCACGCGTTGGCGATGGGCGAAGGCATCTGTCGCAAGAAACAACTCTTTACTAAGAAAGGCCGCGCCGAGTTAGAGGGGCTCGCACCGGTGGCCCATGTGGCCTTACGCCCAGCACCCTACCACAAGGACAGGTGGCCGGAGGAGCGCCGCTCATCATAACGCCATGTTTACCGCTGATTATGGACCCGGAGCACATCCCAAACCAAGCCCTTGCTCCGATTCCTCAAATTCCAGACTTCACAAGATTGCTTGAGAGCCCTTGTCCTTTCATGCTAACGCAAACGTTCGTAGGGAGCGTCCGCCAGAATGAGGGGACAAGATCAGGGATAATTTCACAAAAGCGGGGAGCCATACCTTTTGTCAGTTGCTGATTTAAAAAGTATGGCGGGGTCGACGGGACTCGAACCCGCGGCCTCTGCCGTGACAGAACACATTAACCAAGGATTTACAACAACTTGCAGGACACGGACGGCACGGTAAAGCATTGGAAAACGTTAATTGATCAGATCAACGTGTACCCGATTGTGTACCGACATTTGGACGTATGCGGGGTTAACTGCCTTCTTCCTGCCGAAGCTCGGATCTCTACCGCGCGTCACAGACCCACAACTCGTGTCCCAACTCCGCCAGCAGCCGCTCGAACCAACGCGTGTGTCCGGTGGCTTCGATCCCGACTCGCACCGGCCCCGTCAGTTTCGTGTAAAACTGCTTCGCTTCTCCCGAGGCGTGCTCCAGGCGACGCTCAATCAACTCGCCTGTCTCATCATCCAGCATTGCGATCTGCTGGTAGCGTGTGTGTAGATCACAACCTACAATCTTCATGTGCTCGGCTCCTTTCCTCCGAGCCTAGGTTCTTTGAGCGATCCAAGTCTACTCAGAGGCTCTGGAGCCGACACGTTATCTAATCAGCCTGAGTATGCATCTACGATTTCGAGCGTTAATTCAATTGGATGGCCTTGCCGTTTTCGAACCTGAAACTAATTGAGTCGAAACGCTGCGTCTTGCCGGATCCGTCTTCCATCACCACTTTCCCGGTCGCCGCAATCGTCCGCGTCTTCGCATCGAGAACGACGGCTCCGGCATGAAGTGAGAAAAGGTTGTAAGCTACGTAAACAGGCACATCCGATTGGCCGATCTTATCGCTAATGTAGAGATAACCGCGGTCGGTGGGTTGTCGCTGCGGGTATTGTATGTAGAGCTGATAAGGGATAGCGTCTATCGAAGGGACCACGAAAGAATCCTCTCCTCCACAGGCATTCTTTATTTCTTCAGACTTCTTCTCCGGCGTGTCAGCACCCATGACAACGTCACAAGTCATGCGGGCCAACTGTAGTTCGCCATTCAGCACTACAGTAATCGGGGAAGTAACGCGAAATTGTCGAACGTAAGGTGTAAGCGCTTGATGTCCGATCGTTGGAGTCTCAATCGTCATCTTATAAAGACCAACGGGAAGATCCGTACTAAAAAAGCCGCTTTCATCTACAACTAGCGTACTCGTTACATGTTCGCCATTAAATGTTATCTCAGTTCGAGGGACAGCAACATAGGACTCTTTCTCGTCGGTGGTCTCAGTTCGTATCGGCTGCTTTCCATGAAAGACAAGTTTCTTTCTCGGAACCAGAAGTCCCCGAAGGAGAGACTGCCATGGACTGCTAATCATCCCTTCAACGTGAAAAGTTACAAGTTGAGCCGACGATTGGTTCTGGCCGAGCAATGGAGCGCCCATAAGGGAAAGCAAAAGTGCTGCCTTGATTTGATAGCTCATACTCCCTATTTCGACTATATAAGAATATCAAACTACCATGCGCCAAAATCAGAATTGTCGAACACGCCGGATCGCCGGTACTGCTGTTGGTTCGGAAGGTATTGGACCCTGGTCCCCGCCGAAGTCTCCCTGGGGAAAGCAGTTGTCGATGATAGTCTGTGTGTTTTCTTGGCTCAAAGGAGAGCCGGGCATGTCCTGAACAATTGCGGAATTCTTGCCATATAATGCCGCTCCATGCCCAAGTTCATGTAGAAACTCAATCGTTTGGAATGTTTCATTACTGTATCCGGTGCCGGTGCCCGTTGCCATGCGCGACGCGAGATCGGGATTCATAAAGAAGCCCCATGGATTCTCGTTCATAGTGATTTTGGCCATCCACCCTGAAAAGACACGTTGTCCTCCGACCACAACGTGAGCTTCAGTAGCATCCGTCGTGCCGCCAATGCCAAATCTCATAAAATCCGTCGTTATGGTTCCGAAACTCGCAGTTATGAACGGGCCTCCAGAATTCGATGCGATCGTAGATGCTGCAATTCCACTACCACCATCAACTGCCCCTGCGCAGAACTTATTTCCAAGCGCAACTGTCGCATTTTTCATTGTTTGCTGGAGCACCCCACCGGGTGTTGTGTTGTTCTGCTGCGGATTGGCGCAGCCACCCATCAACATACAGAACATGCTCTGCCAACTTTGCCACGGGCCGCCCTCAAACACGAACACATACCAGAATGGCAATCCGTCGTCACCCCAATGGCCAGTGCAGGGCTCTCCGTTGCAATCACCGTCTAGGCCGAGTGGGTCAACCATGCTAAGCGGATTATTCGCCACATACGCATACCGATTCCAGGTCTGCGGATTCGTTGGATCAGCCGCCGCCATTCCCGCCGGATCGGGCGATATCCACCGTCCGGGCACCGGGTTATAACGCCGGTAGAGGAAATCATAGAGACCACTCGCCGTATCTTGGTCCTGCCCAGTGAAAGAACGATCCGTCGAGCCCCACTCGTTATAGGATTCGCCATATGGCGCGTAGGCTTCTCTCGAATAAAAGGTGTGCTCCCACGTGGTGGCCACTCGTGAACTGCCCAGCCAGTCAGCATGACGGAAGTATGCAAACCCACTGGAGTCGTACACAGCGACGCCGCCTCCCGGCAGAGGTATGGTTGCTTTGACCAGCGTAGTACCTCCCTGGAGCACCGCCAGCTTTGCGCCCGAGGGCCGGTACACGATCTGCGTGTAACTGCCTCCAGAGCTGATTTCCACTGTACGGCCGAGCGCATCGTAGGTCACCGTCTTCGTATTCACTACAAACGGATTCCCCGAAGCGGTCCAACTGAAAGTGTTGTTGTTGGTATCCGACAAGACGTTGCCGTTGGCGTCATAACTGTAGGCAGCGTCGTTGACGTGATTGGTGGCAGGAAAATAGCCGGGAGTAAAGCTTTGGTTGCCATCCTTGTTGATGTTTCCGAACGCATCGTAGGTGAAGGTTTGCGCCCAGGTGCTTCCACAACTGACTGACGCGATACGACCGAGATCATCCGCAGTATAGCTGCAACTCTG
>CAYWSM010000052.1:0-7003 GCA_964460935.1 uncultured Terriglobales bacterium
GGACCGACCGACCATGCGCTTAAACCTCTCTGGGGACACGAGTTGATGGTGGAAATTGTATGTTCTGGGAGACCGTGAATGCAAGGAGATGGCGCACTAATTCGCCCTCTATTGCCCCTTAACCCGTCAGCTTTCCTGGAGTTCCGCCTATTTTGTTCCGGTTTTTTCGTCCCCTCCCTCACAGTATTGCTCCCAATGCACTGGAAAGCAGTCCCAATTCGGTATAATCAACTCGAAACTCTCGTCTCACTTCTGACCGGGGGCATCCCCCTTTTGGCCGCCCGATCCCGAGATGTTGCGCGTGCGAACTTTCACTGCTCAAATTTCGTAATTACCCTCGGGGATGAAGTCGGATGGGGGCATTTTGCCCGCCGTCCGTTATCTGTGGACGAGCGCTTATGACCAGAGGCAACGTGAAGAACCGCAAGAAGCTATTCATCATTATTGGTGCCGTCGTTGTCATTGTGGCCGTTGTCGCTTTCACCGTGGCGCACAACAGCGGCAATGTGACCGCCGTTCAGACCGGCAAAGTCGCGAAACAAGACGTAACCTCCACGGTCAGCGCTTCCGGCGAAATCAAGCCGAAGACCTACGTCAACATCGGTGCCAACGCCTTCGGAAAAATTACCGAACTCCGTGTGAAGGAAGGCGACAAGGTAAAAAAGGGCCAGATGCTAGCGCAGATTGAAAACGTCCAGCCCGAAGCTGACGTCAACGCGAATCGCGCCGCGCTCGATGCCGCCCGGACTGATTCAGCCGCACAAGACGCCGCCATCAAGACCGCACAAGCCAGCCTCGAAAGCGCTCAGGCCAACCTCGAGCACGCGAAATTCGACATCGACCGCGCCGAGGGTTTGTACAAAGAAAAGCTGATCGCGAAGTCCGATTACGACGTCAAAAAAGCGGCCTACGATTCCGCTGTCGCCTCGGTCGCCCAGGCAAAAGCCCAGATCGCACAATACAAGGCGCAAAAGGAGTCTGCCGACCGTCGCATTGCTCAGGCTAGCGCCAACCTGGTTCGTTCGCGTGACGTCCTCGAAAAAACCGAGTACGTCGCACCTTACGACGGCATCATCACGAACCTTCCTGTCCGTCAGGGTGAAACCGTTGTTATCGGCATTCAGAACGCTCCCGGTTCCACGCTCATGACGCTCGCCGACATGTCCGTAATCACCGCTGAAGTCAAAGTTGACGAGACCGACATCGTGAACGTCAAACTCGGCCAACCCGCCGAAGTCACCATCGATGCCATGCCGAAAAAGGTCTTCCACGGCACCGTTTCTGAAATCGGCAACAACGCCGTCGTGCGCTCCACTGGTGTCTCGACCTCGCAATCCAATATCGCTAGCCAGGAAGCCAAGGACTTCAAAGTGGTCGTCACCGTCAACGACCCGCCCGATAACCTGCGCCCCGGCCTCTCCGCTACAGCCAAGATCACCACGGCCGCGAAGAAGGACACTCTCGCCATCCCGATCCAGGCGCTAACCATTCGCCAAAAGGGTGATCTCGAGAACAAGGACGACAAGAAGAAAGACAAGAATTCCGTCCAGGCAGCCAGCCCGCAGCTCACTCCTGCTCAGGCCAAAGAAGAGATCCAGGGCGTCTTCATCATTCGCAACAAGAAAGCGGAGTTCGTCCCTGTGGAAACCGGTATAACCGGCACCACGGACATCGAAGTGACGAAGGGCCTCAAGGAAGGTGACGAAATTGTGACCGGCAGTTACAAAGTCCTGCGCACATTGCGCAATGGTGCTGCCATTAAGGTTGATAACTCCGCTCCAAAGAAGGAAGAAGAAAAGTCCTAACTAATTAGGGCGTCATTCGTCCAAGAAGCTTGTGTAGGACGGGCACCCTACGCCCGGTCAGCGGAACCGGCCGAATAGCAGGGAAATGCAGTTTTCCCGTTTTCCGGAACTACTGCTCGATTCCATGCGTAATAGTTCGTAGGGCGGTACAATTTTTGTGGAGAACCAAATGGCAACTCAACTCGCCAATATGCAGGAAATCACGCCGCAAGCTCCTCCCGAGAGCTGTATGATCGCCACCGAGGACCTATGGAAGACCTACGACATGGGTTCCGAGCAGCAGGTGCACGCTCTCCGCGGTGTCAATCTTCGTATCGAGCGTAACGAGTACGTCGCCATCATGGGACCTTCCGGTTCCGGCAAGTCCACGCTGATGAACCTCATCGGCTGCCTCGACTCACCCAGCAAAGGCCGCTACTGGTTGAACTCGCAGCTCGTCTCTGAACTCGATGATGACGAACTCGCGCGCATCCGCAACAAGGAAATCGGCTTTGTCTTCCAGACATTCAACCTGCTGCCCCGCGCTTCGGCTCTTCACAATGTTGAGTTGCCTCTGATCTACGCCGGCATACCTCCTGAGGAGCGCATCGAACGCGCCCGCAAGTCGCTGGAAGACGTCGGCATGGGAAGTCGCATGAATCACAAGCCGAACGAGCTCTCCGGCGGACAGCGCCAGCGTGTCGCGATCGCACGTGCCCTCGTCAATAATCCCGCGATCATCCTCGCTGACGAGCCCACCGGCAACCTCGATTCGCAAACCGGCGACGAAATCATGGCCCTCTTCGACCGCCTCCACGCGCAGGGCAACACCATCGTGCTCGTTACGCACGAACACGACATCTCCGAATACGCCCATCGCGTGATTCACATTAAGGACGGCCAGGTGTACCGCGACGAGCGTGGCACTAAGCGCCGCGGCATTGGCTTCGACAAGACGTAAGCGTCCCGCAGGTTTGAAAGCCACACAGTGACAAGCAAAAAAGGCAGGAGCAAAACTGCCCCTGCCTTTCACTCACCAATTTTATAAATTAAGCCACGGTTCACATTTTCTTTGTTACTGCTTTCTACATCTTTCTCCGCAGAAGTCCAGCCAGCCCAAGCAGGCCGGAGCCGAGCAGAAGCAAGCTGCCGGGCTCGGGGACTTGTCCTTTGCTGTACAGTGTGAAGGCTTCTCCACCCGCACCGCAGTCACCCCAATTGACACCGCCCTGCATGAAGTTGCAGATCGCCGGACCGCCGAGGCCGCCGTTGGTCACGTCCCAGCCATCGAACTGCTCGCCAAAGCTGTCGTTCGCATTGCCCAGCGTGAGCCAATACATATTGCCGGCACTCAGTGTGCCGCCGTTCATACCGGTGATGTGGATTTCATAGATGTCATAGCCAAAGCTGTTGCTAAACATGAAATCCGACGTGAAATTGGTAACGGTGCCCGTGCCCAGGTCGCCCGCGAAGGCAGAGGTGCCGAGCCACCAGGTTATTGTCGTCAACGTGCTGCCGCTTGGCACCCAGACGCCGAAGTCCAGTGCGTATGCCTCGCCGCCACCCGTCGCGACAAATCCGTTTGAAATTGACTGATTCCACGGACCGGGATTCGGCCCGTCAATGAAAAATCCGTTATCGAAACCATCTGTCGGGCCATCGTCGAAGATTACACCGGCAAACGCCGGAGCGCTGATGACCAGGCAAACAAGTGTGAGGAATAGAATCGAAATGCGCAGTTTCAACTTAAGCCTCCTGCCTCACCATTGATTTGAGAGCCCAACAGAAGAAGACAGTGAGGAGAATTCTCTGTGCCAACTGCAATTCAAGCGCCGCGCTAACCCACTGGAAAGATGCAACCTCCGTAACGATTATGTGAAGAACTTTGCGGTATTGTTCTATCTCCTTTCAATCAAGATTATGGTGATCTTCATTCCCCTTTTCATGGACAAGTTATCAACTACGACGTAAACCCTTAAATCGTATCTAACTATTACGTTATACAGAAACAAGCACGGCCGGTTCCATTCCACGGACTTTTGTTCAAATAACCAGCTAACCTGATCTTCTCTTCCTCATGCTGCCTGTTTCCTCTCTCTGATCTGACCCAACTTTCTGATCGCCTGCCGTTCCGCTTCTTCCCGCGTATCCGCGGTTCCCTCCGCCAATTTCTGCTCCGGCCTCAACGCAAATATGCCGTACCACCAACCCGTTCGAACCAGAGTAGTGCGGTCGTACATAGGTTCCACATCGTAGGCAAAATCTCCCTCGCGTACTCGCATCCTTCTTCCCTCTCTTTCCGATTCAAGTGAGGATGGCGTGACCGCATGTGGGGATGGCAGGCATCTGTGCAATCTGTAGCAGAATGCGAATTGTGATATGAATAGAAAAATTGAAAGGCGCTTACCCGTGTCGATTGCCACTGTCAATCCAGCCACAGGAGAAGTCATCCGGGAATTTCCGGAACTGTCCGACAAGGAGATTGAGCAAAAGATCCGTCGTGCCTGGGCAACCTACCAGGAATATCGAAAGACGCCGCTCGCTGAGCGCGCGCGGCTGCTGAGTCGCGCGGCTGAAATCCTGGAGCGCGACAAAGAAAAGTTCGGCCGTACGATGACGCTCGAAATGGGCAAGACGCTCAAGTCCGCCATTGCCGAAGCTGCGAAGTGCGCGACTGCGTGCCGCTACTACGCGGAAAACGGCGAGAAACTGCTGGCCGATGAAGTCGTCGAGACCGGCGCCAAGCGCAGCTTCGTGCGCTATCTGCCTCTTGGGCCGGTTCTTGCCATCATGCCGTGGAACTTCCCGTTCTGGCAGGTGATTCGCTTCGCGGCTCCGGCATTGATGGCCGGCAATGTGGGCCTGCTGAAGCATGCGTCCAACGTTCCCCAATGCGCGTTGCAACTCGAAGCGTTGTTCCGTGAAGCTGGATTTCCCGAAGGATGTTTCCAAGCCTTGCTGATCGGATCGAAGAAAGTCGATGGAATCTTGAACGATCTTCGTATCGTCGCCGCGACTCTCACCGGCAGCGAAGGCGCCGGTGTCCAGGTTGGCATGTCGGCCGCCAAGCACATCAAGAAGGTTGTTCTGGAGCTTGGCGGAAGCGATCCTTTTATCGTCATGCCCAGCGCCGATCTCGATAAGGCTGTAACGACAGCGGTAGAAGCGAGGAATATCAACAACGGCGAGTCGTGCATTGCAGCCAAACGGTTCATCATTCACCAGTCCATTGCCGACGAATTTGAGCGCCGTTTCGTGAAGGGCATGCAAGCACAGAAAGTTGGCGATCCCTTCGATGCCAGCACCGACATTGGTCCTCTCGTCAATCCGCAAGCGGTGCAGGATTTGCATCAGGCTGTCCAACAAACCATCGCCGCCGGCGCCAAGCTGCTCACCGGCGGCCATCCACTGGATGGCGCCGGGAATTTCTATCCGCCAACCGTGCTGACAAACATCCCGAAGGGTTCGCCGGCGTATCGGGAAGAACTTTTCGGCCCTGTTGCTTCGCTGTTTCGCGCCAGAGACATTGACGATGCGATCCGAATCGCCAACGACACTCGCTTCGGCCTCGGCGCCAGCGCGTGGACGAATGATGCCAACGAACGCGAACGGTTCATCGACGAACTTCAGTCGGGCATGGTGTTCATCAACAGGATGGTAGCGTCCGATCCGCGGCTTCCTTTTGGCGGCGTCAAATACTCCGGCCATGGCCGCGAACTGAGTGGGCTGGGAATCCGCGAGTTCATGAACGCCAAGACCGTTTGGGTTCAGGACTAGACGGACTCACCACCGTATTGTGACGAACCTTGCTGTCCAGTTTCGCGCGAAGGTTTAGCATAGATGCGTACTGCGCATTGAAATCTTCCATTGGAGTTGGCCGTGATCTCCTCTGAAGCAGTTGTCGATAAGTCCGAGAATCTATCCGTTCATCCTCCAAAGCGCCTTCTTTACGGGCCTGGTCCCACGCAGGTGCATCCGCGTGTATATGAAGCGATGGCGAAGCCGATCGTGGGCCATCTCGATCCGTACTTCTTCGAGGTCTCGCAAGGAGTGCAACGCATGTTGCGCCACGTCTTCGGGACGAAGAACGAGCTGACCTTCCCGATTTCGGCGACGGGCAGCGGAGGTATGGAGACGGCGGTTTCCAACTTCGTGGAGCCCGGAACAAAGGTATGCATTCTCGCCGGAGGCTTCTTCGCCGACCGCATTACCGAGATGGCGAAGCGGCATGGCGGCAACGTCGTCCGACTCGAAGAACCCTGGGGCAAGCCGTTCGATCTCGCGAAAGCAGCCGATTGGATCCGCCGTGAAAAACCGCAAGTGGTGGCCTATGTGCAGGCGGAAACATCGACCGGCGTCTTCACCGTCGGAAAACAAATCTGCTCGGCGGCTCACGAAGTGGACGCAATCGTCATCGCCGATTGTGTCACCTCTCTCGGAGCGATGCCGGTGAACGTTGACGAAACCGGCATCGATGTCGCATACAGTTGCACGCAAAAAGGCTTAAGCTGCCCACCCGGACTGAGTCCGATCACCATTTCACCGCGCGCGATGGACCGCCTGAAACAGCGGAAGCAGCCGAATCGAAGCTGGTACTTCGATCTTTCGCTTATCGCGGATTACCTCACGCAGTCACACCGGTATCACCATACCGCGTCGGCCACATTGTTCTACGCGATCCATGAAGCGCTCGCACTCATCGAAGAAGAGGGACTGGAAAACCGTCTGCAAAGGCATCGTCACGCGCACGAACAGTTCGTACGCGCAATGGAAGCTCTTGGACTAACCATGCTGGTGTCGCCGGAACATCGCATCTGGAACCTGAACACTCCGCGTGTACCTGAAGGCGTGGACGATGCCAAAGTCCGCACACATCTACTGCAGCACGACGGCATTGAAATCAGCGGAGGCTTTGGGCCATTGGCAGGCAAGGTTTTCCGCATAGGCATTATGGGGCCGCTGGCGGGCGAAAATGGGGTGAACCATTTCCTCCACTGTTTTGAAGAAGCGCTCGTGACTGCCGGTTACCGGCGCTAGCAGCTTATTCACCGGCAGGAATTGGATCTTCACCGGAAGCTATTCGAGCGAATCTTCGATTCACATATAGAATCCATGACGTTATGAGTGTTGCCGTTCTCTGCCGCGATCTCCGTAAAATCTACGACGGCAAGCTGGAAGCCGTCGCCGGACTCGATCTCGAGATCCATACCGGCGAATGC
>CAYWSM010000053.1:0-6289 GCA_964460935.1 uncultured Terriglobales bacterium
GTCACAGGAATCACTCGATCAGATTCGCGGACGCGCGCGACAGCAAATTCGTGACTTGCCAGAACGATTGCTTACTCTCGATCACGAAGAAACCTACGAAGTAGAGTACAGCCAGGGACTCGAGCGTCTGCTCGAGGAAGTCCGCCAGCAGCATCAATTTCAGTAGCTAGACACGACAATAGAAGACGCGAGCGGGCAAAATGTTCATCGGCTCGAAGTCCTCTTCAACACGAGAGAATACCCGTTGCAGATCGGGAAGAACCCACCGCGTGTACTGGAAGGCTACGAACACACCGTCATCGGTCAATGAATCGCGGCTTGCGGTAAGAATGTCCTGCCGCATCTCATGGGAAAGCAGCGAGTAAGGGATTCCGGAGAGGATGAAGTCAGCTTTGGGCAGCGAGCGTATGTACATCCAGCGCTTCACTTCTGCCGCAGATCCTTGCGCAATTTCGAATCGTGGATCGGTAATCGTCTCGGTAAGAGCTTGGCAGAATTCTGAATTCAACTCGATGGCGAGCAACCGCGCTTCCGGCGACATGCGCGAGAGAATGTTGCGGGTAAAGGTGCCAACTCCGGGACCGAATTCGATGATGGTTCGCGCAGTTTCCCAGTCGGTGCGGTCGAGAACGCGATTGGTGAGGTAACGAGAGCTGGGAATCGCCGATCCGAGCATCTTCGGATGGCGAAAGAAATTCTTGAGAAACAATCCTGCTTGTTCCAACGATTGCCGCTGGCCGGCGGTGCGGGACTTCAATTTGTGAAGGCTGCGGGCGCCCAAACCAGCGGTCGTACTCGACATTCAGCTCTCCTCAAGATTCGGTATCTGTCTTTTGACTCGTACGGCCCCGAGTACGTTGTTTGCGCAGGGGCGAGTTGCAAGCATGTTATCGCAATCAGATCAGCGCAACTTCCGCCGCGCTTGCCGCCTGCAGTGTCAGAGCTGCGGCCCCAGCGATTCCAGCATCGGCGCGGTAGCGGGCGATGATGATCGGGATCTCATTGGCGCGCTGGTTCACCGACCAGTTCGGCACCTGATCCCGGACGTGGTCGAACCAGTTTTCCATGAGTTCGCTTACGCCGCCGCCGACAACAATGACCTCGGGCTCGAGCAGGTCGATGATGTTGCCGAGCCAGACGGCGAGGATGTCAGCCGTCTCCTCAAGAATTTCAGTGGCGAGCGGATCGCCAGTCTTAAACGCCTTACCGACAACTTCGCCGGTGATGTTGTCGATGTTGCCGCCGGCAAGTTCGATCAGCGGTTGCGCGATTGCACCGGCGGCACGAGCTTTCTCGCGGGCTCGGCGGGCGATACCGGTGCCGGAGACGAGAGCTTCCACGCATCCGGGCTTGCCGCAGTTGCAGAATTTCCCGCCACGGTAATCGATGGTGATGTGGCCGCCTTCGGCTGCAGCGCCGGTACGTCCGTGGAAGATACGGCGATTGAGGATGATTCCGGTGCCAACTCCGGTGCCCAGGGTGGCGTAGAAGACTTCCTTGTATCCGCGGCCCGCACCCCAGATCGCTTCGGCCAGTCCGGCGGCGTTGGCATCGTTATCGAGAACGATGGGCATGCGGTAGGTTTCGACGAGGCGCTGAACCAGGTGGTAGTTGCGCCAGCAGGGAAGATTTGGCGGATTCAGGATAATGCCGGTCTTGGGATCGAGCGGACCGGGCGAGATGATGCCGACCGAGTTGACTGCTCCCCTGGCTTCTTTCAAGGCTGCGTCGATGGCGGTTTTGACGGCGGCGAGACCTTCTTCAGCGGTGCCGCGGGGATTCATGGGATTGCGGGTCTTGAAAATGATGTCGCCGGAATGATCGACGAGCCCAGCCGCTACTTTGGTACCTCCAATATCAATGCCTAATAAGAGCTTGTCCGCCATTGGTTCTCCGGAAGGAGTTTAACAGTTTCAGGTTTTAACGTTTCAAGTTTCGGGTTCCGCGCGAAATGTGGAACCCGAAACTGAAACTTTACACGAGCACAGTGCCGATCCGGCCAGATCAACGGTTACCAAGGTGACCGTGACTGGCGTTTGCGGCGGCTGGGCGGCATGGTGGAACGGGCGACCTGGAGTCCGTAGAACATGCTTTTGAGTTCCTCGGCGGTGAACAGGCCCTGGCGGGCGGCACGGAGGACATTAATGGTGGCAACGCGGACATCGCGTTGGTTCTTTAAAGTGGGAATCAGCTTGGCGGGAGCCGTCCTGGAAATGCGGTGGCCGCGGCGTTCGCGGTCATGGAAGTAACAGAGTTTTCGGCCACGGAGCGCCGGCGAACCGCAGCGGATACCGTCGTCCTTGATGTGCTCGCAGATTGGGATGATCGCTTTCGACATTTTGTATATCCCCTATCCCCCTCGATCGGTGAAATCAACGACTTAGGGGCAGATTTTTGGTTATGTACCTGGAAACAGGCGAGTTACGATCAAAATGCTGATAACGTGGGAGTTAGGACTGAGTGTTTTCAGCTCGTGTTTACGTGACATATTCATTTCATGAGCCTTTCTGCCCAACCAATAAAAAGCCCGTCCGGCGAGGGACGGGCGTGATGAAAAAGGCCGGCAGAGAATTTCTCTTACCAGCCTCAAGTGTGAGTATGGCCTGTTATTGATGGTTTTACCGCCAAATTCCCAAAATTTATATCTTCCTTGTAACCAACGAGTTAGGCCCGATTTGTGACGTTTATCGGACTTGACAGTGACTTCCCAAAATGGGAGAGCACAAACTACCCCACTCAAGCCAAAGAAGGCTTGAATGGGGCACCCAACGGTTGTACCGAAGCTACTGTTTGCGACGGATAGACTGTCGGCCTATCAGGCCCAATGCGCCTACGGCTAGCAGCAGCAGGCTGGCCGGAGACTAACATGCGTGCAAACGGGATATCGGTGTTTCCACCAAGTTTCCGCATAAGATATAGGAATGATTACAGTTTCGAAATTCTGACAATGAGGATGACGGCGGCTGCGATGCAGCAGATGCCGGCGATAGTGAGTGAGATAGGGCTGCCGAAGTAGCGAGCATCGGCTGGAGAACCGGCCCGAACGGAGTAGAACTCCAGGCGATTACGAAGGTAGAGAAGCGCCGCACCAATTATGGCGAGAATGATTCCGGCGAGTAATTGGGCGGCTCGCATTGCTCAATACTATCGACGACGCATTTGTGAGCAAGTGTAAACCGTACCTACGGCGATTACGAAACTCGTGTCGTCCCTAAACGGGACTCGGTGACTAGTTTCACTTCTGGACCCGGGACTGACGTCCCGGGTTATGTACTGTAAGCTCTATTGCCGTAATGGCACTGTCTTGTTCCGCATTGACCTTGCGGCTAATCGACTCTCGTAAATACCGCTCTGAACTGTCGCCTCAACTATTTCGGACGCTTCTTCCCGGTGATCGTGAGATCGATGAGCTGGCCGTCGAAGTTCTTGACCTGCATTACCTTTGCTTTTTCATTTACGCGGGCGGGAAATTCCTTGCCGATGGTCCAGTCGTTGAAAACGGCGACGGGCGCATTGGCTTTGCAGTTGTAAACCATATCGCCGAAGCGCATAGACATCTTATAACCGTCAGATTTCTCGGGGTGCTGGACGTCTCCAGGGACACGCTCGAAGGCGACGACGCGCGCGGTCTGGAAATCATCCTGGGCAGCGGCGAACAGGGCCGCGATGGTGATAAGGCACAGGGAAAGAACGACGGCTTTCTTCATTCTGAAATGTCCTCCGGGGAGTGGGGAAGAGTATATAGAAGCCAGGGGATGGGGGATAGATCCTTCGTCGCGCTGACACACGCTCCTCAGGACGAGCTGGGTACTACCCCACTCAACCAAAAGCGGGTTGAATGGGGCACCCTTGTTGGAATCCAATTCCAGTTAAGAGAATCAGATGAGCGATGGCATTGTTTGATTACAAGGAACGGCATGAGTTGGAGCGCAGGATGCGCGAGGAACATCGGCTGCCTCCGGGACAGTCGGCTACTCTGAAGTGGCCGGTATTACACTACGGGTTGGTGCCGCGGTTCGACGCGGCGAGGTGGGATTTTCGCATCTACGGACTGGTCGAAGAGCCGGTGAAGCTGACGTGGGAGGAGTTTAACCGGCTGCCGAAATCGAAGATCCATTCAGATTTTCATTGCGTTACGCGGTGGTCCCGTTTCGATAACGACTGGGAAGGCGTGAAGTTTACCGACGTGCTGAAGTTGGTGCAGGTTAAACCGGAGGCGCGGTATGTGCTGGTCCACGCCGAGCAGGAATTCACGGCGAATGTTCCGCTAGCCGATCTCGAACACGACAATGTGCTGTTGGCGACGCATCATGATGGCGAGCCGTTGACGGCGGAGCATGGGTATCCACTGCGGCTGATCGTTCCACATTTGTATGCGTGGAAATCGGTGAAGTGGGTGCGCGGAATCGAGTTGATGGAGAAAGATACGCCAGGATTCTGGGAGCAGAACGGTTATCACATGTATGGGGATCCATGGCGGGAGGAGCGGTTCGGCTGAGCAAATAATGGCGGTCAATGTAAGTCGTGGCCTACCGCGGCAGTGATTTCACTCATCCAATAAGCCCGATGGATGAGAATTCCCAAGTTCCGGCAGCCGAAGCAGTACGGCGGTTGATTGCCTCGTCGGAAGATCTACGCAAGCGCACTCAAAAATTGATCGTACAAGGGCGTGAACTCATTCAATCGTGCGAGCGGCTTCAGAACCAAGCACGAGCGGCGGCAGAAATAGCCGATCCCGCCGATTCCTGAACTACACGGACCTGCTTGCGGAGTATGAAAGAGCAGGCGTTATCGCTTCAGGATCGGATTGTAGCCATCGCCAGTTAATCTGACCTTCATCGCCTCTGCGTCCTTGAGATCGCCGAACGGGCCAACCTGTACATGGAAAAGCTTGTCGGCGGCCGCGCTGGCGATGAACACCGGGTAAGACTTCTTCTTCAATGCATCGACAAGAGCCTCGGCATCTTCCTCCTTGCTGACGGCGGCGACTTGTACCGAGTAACCACCGAGAGCCGTAGGGGAGATGGGCGCCTTGGCCATTTCGGGAGCGGGGGCATTGCTCGCCTGAGCAGAGCTGCCTTGCGATACAACCACGGGAGCTGGAATTTGACTGTTCGCGGGCTGCGACTGGTCAGGTTGCGTCTGGATCTGATTGATGGGAGGCGGTGTCACTCTCTCGGGCGTGCCGGCGGCAGATTTCTCGCCTCCAGCGTCGGCTGGAAGCTGAGAATTGGCGGGCGTTTCCTGGAGGGTGAGCCCGGACTTTACGGAGTTACGGCCGAGAGAGAAGCCGAGTCCGAAAAAGACCGCGCACACGACTACCAGGCCAAAAAAGAGACCGAGGAGACGTCCGGTGCCGAGCGTGATTTCGGTGTCTTGCGATTCCGCCATTCTCTATGCCCCTGATTTATGTTTATTTTCAGTTGCCTCGGTCTGTGCCGTCAGCAATGCCTGAATACCCTGCAGGATATCGATAGGAACGGGGAAGACGATGGTCGTGTTCTTCTCCGCTCCAATCTCGGTCAGCGTCTGCAGGTAGCGTAATTGAATCGTCATCGGCTCGGTGGCGAGCAGGTGAGCGGCTTCAGTCAACCGCTGCGCCGCGGAAAACTCACCTTCCGCGTGGATGATCTTGGCGCGCTTCTCGCGCTCGGCTTCGGCCTGACGAGCCATGGCACGGAGCATCGTCTCCGGCATGTCGACCTGCTTCACCTCGACACGCACGACTTTTACACCCCAGGGGTCGGTGTGCTCGTCGAGAATGGTTTGCAGGCGCAGGTTGATCTTGTCACGATGAGCGAGCAGTTCGTCCAGTTCGACTTCGCCGAGGACCGAACGGAGAGTGGTCTGGGCAAATTGCGAAGTCTGGTACAGGTAATTCGCGACTTCGTTCACGGCTTTGCGCGGTTCGATGACGCGGAGGAAGATGACGGCGTTAACCTTCAGCGTTACGTTGTCGCGGGTGATGATGTCCTGCGGGGGGACTTCCATCGCTTCCTGCCGGAGGGAGACGCGAACCATGCGGTCGACCGGCGCGAAAACTAAAGCCCATCCCGGCCCCAGCGCTGCCGGTTGCAAACGTCCCAAGCGGAAGACAACTCCACGTTCATATTCAGCGAGGATTTTGATGGAACTGAAAAAATAAAGAACGATGATCGCTACGGCGATAAGACCGAAGCCGAATTCGGGCATTGTGGCGCTCCGTTCACGCGGGATCCGAAACCCGCAGTACCAATGCTGGGGATTGTAACGCAGCGCAGGTGCGGAAGATATGAGGGGCGAACCCTAG
>CAYWSM010000054.1:0-3093 GCA_964460935.1 uncultured Terriglobales bacterium
GTTCTTCTCGGATGGAACCCGAAGAACGATCGCGAGTTCATGAACCTCGACGAAATCAAAGGCCTGTTCACGCTCGAAGGCATCAATCGCGCTAACGCCGTCGTTAATTTCAGCGAGCAGGACCCGTTCGATCCTAAAGCCCTGTGGCTGAACGGCGAGCATCTGCGCTCGCTTCCCATTGAGAAGCTCAGCGAAGAACTTCTACAGGTCGTCCACGAAGCCGGATACAACGTCACACCGGAAAAGATGGCGCGGATCACGCCACTGGTCCGCGAGCGCATCCGCCTGCTGAAAGAGGTGCTCACCGTCGGTGACTTCTTCTTTGTCGACCAACTCCCGCCCTACGACATTAACGAGCTCATCCCGCAGAAGGGCGATCTCACGATGGCCAAACGCTCACTGGAGAAAGCCCGCGAGGTCCTGCCGAATACGGAGTTCAAGCACGACCCGCTCGACCACGCCCTGCGCACCGCCGCCCAGGAACTCGGCCTCAAAGCCGGCCAGATGTTCCAGCCCATCCGCGTCGCCGTCTGCGGTAAGAAGAACGCGCCGCCTCTGTTCGAAACACTAGAAGTACTCGGTGAAGAGAAGGTGCTGGAACGAATAGAGGGAGCCATACAGAAACTCACGTAATTGCCGAGAATCTCGAAGGGATCACCATGCGCGAAGAAGTACTCAAACAATTCTTCGAAGGTAAAGTTAACGCGGCGGAGTTGGCCGCCGACGTTTCCGGTTCTACCACGAATGTGGGCGGTGTGGTTTCGTATCAAAGAGTGGAAGAAATGGATTCGGAATTCCGCGTCGATCGAACGATGTTGATCGCCCTCTGCGATGCCGTACTCGCCGGTGGTTTGAGTCCCGAGCTCCTGCATGAGATAGGTTTCGCCCTAGTTTCCTCCGATCGCTTTGTCTGGGATGCCGATGACGACGAACTCGTGTCGGATACGATTTCCGACTGGTCCGCTCCCGAAGTCAATTACCCGCTCACCATCGAAAATATCCGCCGATGTAAAGCTTGGTTGAACAACGAGGAACACTATCCTGTTAAGAAAGTCGGCCTCAGCAAGGGCTTGGACCGGATCATCTCCATCCGGCACAGGACGAAGTGAGTCGCCCAAAAACCTAGCGTCCTCAGTGCCCATACCCGCTTTTCAAACTCGCCTTGCCTCGGAACATCCGGTACACAAACACAAAATAACTAATGGCAATCACCATCCCCGGAATCCACCAGTACAGCGCTTGCCGTAGCGAGTCGGGTCCGCTCACGGCGTTGTAAATTGTGATAGCGTTCTGCGGATCGCCGCTCGACGGCAGCACCGTCGGATACAGCGCCACCGCCGCCCCAACCACCATCCCCGCCAGGTAGATGACGCAAGCGCAGAATGCGGCAGCTTCTCGGCCCTGCGCTAACAGAATTGGTATCGCGATCAGCCCAATCCCCACCGCCGTCGGGATCACAAACCACAGCGGATAGTTGAAGTAATTGTGTGCCAGTTCTGGCCGCACCACCACGACACTGGCGAGCAGCTCCACGATCGTCAGCACCAGCGCCACCGCCCAGAACATGTATGCCGTAAATCGCGCGCGTGCCTGCAGCGCGCCGTCCGTCTTGACTGTCAGATACAAAGCACCATGTAACGATAGTGCTACAACCGCCAATACGCCGGCGCACACGGTGTACCAGTCGAGAATGCCCGGATTCGGGCCCACGCGGAAGTTCGTCCACAGCGGCTCGAAGAACATGTGTTGCGCATCGAGCGGCACGCCGCGGATGACATTGGCAAATGCCGCGCCGTAGAACACCGCCAGCAGCACGCTCGAGAACGCGAAGATGCCGTCGAAAAACATCCTCCACACCGGAGATGCAAGATGCGTGCGAAACTCAATCCCAATCCCGCGCCCGATCAGCAGCCACAGCAGCACCATCAGCGGCAGATAGAATCCGCTGAAGCTGCTGGCGTACAGCAGTGGAAACGCCAAAAACAACGTTCCTCCGGCGGCGATCAGCCACACTTCGTTGCCGTCCCACACCGGACCGATTGCCCGAAGCACCAGCCGCCGTTCGTCATCGTTCTGCGCGACGAACAGGTGAATCGCGCCGGCGCCAATGTCGAAGCCGTCGAGCACCACGTAAGCGGTGAGCATGAACGCCACGAGAATGAACCAGACAGTCGGCATCAGTGGCTCGCGGGATACGTGACCGACTCATCGGCCTGCGGCTCAGGCGCGCGCTCAGGCGTCGTCGGTCCTTCGCCAATCAGTCGCTGCATAAGGAAGAGAAACAGAATCGACAGTACGCCGTACAGGCCCATGAACCCCAGCAGCGTGAACCATGTATCGCCGGTCGAGATATTGGTGGAGTATCCATCCTTCGTGCGCAGCAGTCCGTACACGAGCCAAGGTTGGCGTCCGGCCTCCGCCGAAACCCATCCCGCAATGTTCGCGATATAGGGAAACGGCACGCTCAATAGCAGCAGCCAGAGCGCCCACTTCGAGTCGAACAGTTTTTTGCGCCACAGCAGAAACGCGCACACCGCCATGATCGCCACGAAGATCGTCCCCAACCCCGCCATGATGTGATACGCGAAAAACAGCAGCGGAATATCGTCGGGCCAGTTTTCTTTCGGAAACGCATCCAGCCCCGGCACCTCGGCCGTGAACGATCCGTACACCATGAAGCTCAGAATCCCGTTGAACGCGATGGGATTCTCAATCGTCCGGTTCTCCGGATTCGGCTGCCCAATCACCACCATGGGCGCGCCCTTTTGCGTCGCGAACAGTCCTTCCATCGCCGCAGCGGTCGCCGGCTGGTGATGCGCGAGAAAGCGGCCGTGCTCGTCGCCCGATGGATAGATCTGGAAACACGTGGCCAGAATGCCGGCAATCACCCCAACACGCACAAAGATGCGGGCTTGCTCCTGGTGCTGGTTATGCAGCAGGTAGAATGCGCCGAGCCCCGCCATCACGAACGATCCGGTGATCACCGCGCCACTCATGGTGTGCATGTACTGCAGCAGTCCCCATGGATTGGTAATGACGGCCCAGAAGCTCGTTACCTGGAAGCGCCCGTCCGGCAGTCGCGTGTACGCCACC
>CAYWSM010000055.1:0-11174 GCA_964460935.1 uncultured Terriglobales bacterium
AGCTCTCGGCATCGAACCATGAATGCCACGCCGCACTCACAAAACCCCCGTCGAATCCGGAGCCGTTCCCGCCGAGGAACTCAAAGCCGAGTTCCCGCCCATCGACTTACCACTTAAACCGCCGTTTCCGCCGATGGAGGCAAAGTCGGTTGACGAGATTCCACACGGCGATGAGTGGCAGTATGAGCCGAAGTGGGACGGCTTCCGATGTCTCGCTTTCCGTAACGGCAACGAGGTGCTGCTGCAATCGAAGGCCGGTCAACCACTCGGCCGTTATTTCCCCGAACTCATCGAGGAACTGAAACAGCTTCCACAAAGAAAGTTCGTGCTCGATGGCGAAATCGTCATCTTCCGGGGCAAGCGCCTTTCGTTCGACGATCTGCTGATGCGCATTCATCCAGCGGAAAGCCGCATCCGCAAACTGTCGAAGGAAACGCCGGCGAGCCTGCTGACGTTCGACATTCTGGTGGACGAGCACGGGAAGTCGCTACTGGAAGTTCCACTGTCGGAGCGTCGAGCGCAGTTTGAAGACTTTTTCAAGAAGGTGCGGAAGGGAAGCGCGATCCAATTGTCTCCGATGACGACCAAATTTGGCGAAGCCCAGCACTGGATGCAGAACCTGGCCGGCGTCGGCTTCGATGGCGTAATAGCTAAACTGCGCGACGCCGCTTATGCATCCGGAGAACGCTCGGCGATGGTGAAGATCAAGAAGCTACGCACGGCTGATTGTGTTGTTGGCGGCTTCCGCTACGCTTCGAAGGGCGGCGGAATAGGTTCGTTGCTGGTCGGTCTTTACGATGAAAACGGAAAACTAAACCATATTGGCTTTACTTCGAGTTTCAAACCAGAGTTAAAGAAAACCTTGAGGAAGATCGTGGATCCACTCAAGGGTGGATCTGGTTTCACTGGTAATGCTCCCGGAGGTCCTAGCCGATGGTCAACCGAGCGTAGCAGCCAGTGGGAACCACTTGACCCCAAGCTCGTCTGCGAAGTTCGGTACGACCACTTTTCCGGCGGGCGTTTTCGCCACGGAACTAAGTTCCTGCGCTGGCGTCCAGAGAAGAACCCGAAGCAGTGCACCTACGATCAACTTGAAGTGAAGCATGTGAAAGGCTTGGAAGCACTGGGTTTAGGAAGCAAACAGGCAGCCTGAAACTTTCGGTGCTGCAAACCTGAGTAGATCCTTGGAATAGCGGCATTTGCGTGGCAATTGTGCCAAAAGTCACAGCCAGGGCTTAGTTCGAAGCGGAGAATGAAGTCATGGCAAAACTTCCTCTCCATCCGAAGCATCCGGAACGGGTCTGCTGGGGATGCGACCTGTACTGTCCCGCCGACGATCTGCGCTGTGGCAACGGCACCATCCGGACACAGCATCCGGTTGAGTT
Organism: uncultured Terriglobales bacterium; assembly: GCA_964460935.1. Classification (GTDB taxonomy): domain Bacteria; phylum Acidobacteriota; class Terriglobia; order Terriglobales; family Acidobacteriaceae; genus DATMXP01. The sequence goes on from CAYWSM010000055.1 coordinate 1,386, forward strand.
GTTCGGCGAAGACTGGATGGAAGACGAGAATCGCCCGCCTGCGAAACTCGTACAGGTTCAACTCACCTCATCGGCACAGTAGCCATACGAATCGGCTGCGCCGCAGTGGCAAACGGAGAGCCCGGCAAAGTTGTCAGAGCCCCCATCGAGGGATCAAAACTGAAGCCGAAAATCTGTGGAGCTGTTGAGTTTTCCGCATACACAAAGTTCCCGATTGAATCAATTACTACATTTGTCACGCCTGGAGCAGCCATCGCATTCCCACCAGCGGTTAAGGAGCCATCGGTGTTCACCCGATACGAAGCAACGGAACCGTCCCCCAGTGAAGTGATCGCCCAGGTGCCACCTGCATCCACCGTCAATCCTTTGAAATTCCCTTGCAGTTCGGAAGCAATCGTCAGGTCTCCTGTGGTGGAATCGATCGCCCAAACCGTGATCTTGGTGCTATCTACCACCGCAAGCAGATATTGGCCATTAAGCGCTATGACGGGGTCGGTGTAGAAATCGACTCCCACCCTCGATCCCGGGAACTGCCGTCCGGTATCGGTCAGCAAGCCAGTAGCAGGATCACGCAGGAAGAGGTCAAAGCCGCCCAGGTCAGGCCTCCCATGCCTCTGTTGAATTGATGCATAAACAAACTTGCCGTCGGGCGTAATTGCCATACGGCCGGGCATGATAGTGTTCAGCGGATCTGGCCCGAGTAGATTCATGTGGCCCGTGCCGCGGTCGATGCCAAATGATGAGATGGAGCCTTCGATCTGCACCTGTTGCCAACTGGCATACAGATCCGAACCGGTGGGATCGATCAACAGTCCCGCTAGTGTATCGGCGTTTTCGTTGGGAAGGTTCTCCTGATCGGCAAAAGTTAGAGCACCCATCCTACCGATGGTGTAGGAGATCAGTTGCGGAGCACGTGGAGGCGCGGTGCAGCAACCGGAGGAGTTCCCCACAAAAATGAACTTGCTCAGAGGGTCCGCTGCAATATCGTTCGCATTGTCGCCGACGCTGACGGTCGGTTCTACGCGCGTAAGTACGCCCGTTCGGGTGATGATGAATGGCTCAACGATAGATGGTCCACCGGGATTCTCGATCGCGTAGAGAAATCGAGCTGTCGACGCAATTCCGACTCCGCTGCCAGGAACTACATTTCCGTTCGAATTAGCGTTGCTGGCGGGAGCATTGCGGTCGGAACCGGATGGTGTATCGCCGGAATTCGTAGCCATCGAGGAACCACCACATGCAGCTAATGTAATTAAGAGAAAGAGCAGCAAACCTGTCGGAATTACGGCAAACGATTGGCGCTTCAAGCAGAGCCTCCGCGCGGATAGGGATGCGAGCAGCAGGAGTGACGTTGTACAAGTAGTAAACACCAGAGGAATGGCGCGGAATGACCTCTCTGCGGCACATTTCGTCCCTCTTTACCGAGATGCCGGGAACTTTTTCGTTTGCAGGTGTGAATACTGTTTGAAGCCAGCGACGAAGCCTAGATGGCAGAGTTCGAATCCATGTCCGATGCGGAACTTCTGCGGCGCAGTTTAAGCGGCGAAGAAGAAGCCTTCCTTGTGATCTACGAACGCTTGAAGCAGGGCATTTTTCGCTACGCGTTGTACATGACCAATTCGCAGAACACCGCCGAGGAGGTCACACAGGAAACATTCATCACGCTGCTGGCAAGGGGAAGCAAGTTCAATCCGAAGCATGGCGGTCTCGGCGCATTTGTTTTCGGGCTGTCTCGCAACATCGTTCGACGCGTGAGTCGCCGGGAACATATCTATCGGTCGCGATTAAACGATGAACCGGCGGAAGAGTCTCAAGAAATTGGCGCTCCCGAGGCACTTACGTTGAACCTCATCCGTGAACAGCGTGTCGCGTGGTTGCGGGCTGCGATTGCGGAATTGCCGGAGACGTACCGCCAAGTTGTGGTTCTGTGTGATTTGTGCGAACTCTCCTACGCGGATGCGGCACAGCGGCTGGAGTGTCCGATTGGAACTGTGAGATCGAGGCTTCATCGCGCTCACGCGCTTCTGGCTCAAGCGTTGAAGTTGGAAGGCGATGCCGGTGAAGCTGTCCGCGGGGCTGGAGCGGAAGGATGTTTGACATGACATGCAAAGAATTCAGTTCCTATAATTCGACGCAATCGCCAACGGGACAGATGGGATCCGAAGCGGCCATGCATCTGGAAACATGTGCCTCTTGCCGGCGAGCGTGGTACGCCAGCCACGAACTGTCCCGCCGTTTGGAAGAAATCAAAGAGAGGGTTCCGGCGGTGCCGTCGACGGTCGATTTCGCCGTGTTGGCGGCCTATCGAGACCAAGTAAAAGGCGGCAGTGAGGGCCATTCGAGGACTTCGAGTCTCTTCAGGGCAATGGCTTGGTCGGGAATTGCGGCAGCCCTGATTGTGGCAATTCTGATCTTTGCCCCATTACGTTCAGTTCCCAAAATCGGCGAGGTCTCGTGGAATCCGCCAGCGATTGTCGTGCCGCCGATTGCGAAAAGGACGCAGCACGAGTTCATCGCAACCACAGCGACCGGAACATCTCGCAGGCCCGCAGTGAAGAAAGGGAATCGATCGATGCAAACTGCCTCCACAGTAGCTGCGGCGGAATCGACTGGTGGCTTTGAAAGCCTGATGTACTGCGATGCCCTTAGTTGTGCGGGGACTATGGATGTGATCCGGCTCGAGATTCCCGTACAGCCAATGAGAGGCATTCGATCGCTGCAATTGCAAAACGGTTTTGTTCAAGCAGATGTAGTCGTTGGTTCGGATGGCATCGCGCGGGCCATTCGAATCGTTAAGTAATACATGAAAAAAGACAGCCAGGAGATTGAAAATGTTGCAGAAGATTACCATCGCAACCATCGTTCTACTTACCCTTGTATCCTTCGCTGCAGCGCAAGTGGCGCCAACTGCGGCCACTAGCGTTGCGATAGCTGGTGCGCCGATGCGTGGTCCCGCCATCGCGCTTCGCACGGAATTGATGGACACCGCGCCAATCAAAGGCAGTCCGTTCTGCGCAACGGTCGTTAACGAGCACACGCAGACTTTTGCCGATGGAAACAAGATCCATACCGTCGAAAATTCAGCCCTGTGTCGCGATAGTGAGGGGCGCACTCGCCGTGAATCGCAGGTGAACCTGCTGGGGGCTGTTCCTGAGGCAAAGGCTCCGACGTTCATTACCATTGTGGACCCGGTTGCGGGTGTCCGGTATGTTTTGGACTCGTCGGCTAAGATTGCGCGTAAGGGGCAAATTTCTTCGATTCCTCCGGGTGTTGCGATGGGAGTCCCACCGAAGGCGGGTCAAAATGTGATGTTCTACACCCGGGACGTCAATACGAGAGGGTCTGGGGAGTCTCCAGCACAAACAGTAGTCGTTCAACGCCAAGTGGCGCGCGGCCAGGAACCACCGGCTGATAGCGAGAATCTGGGCGATCAGATGTTCGGCTCGATTCATGCCACCGGCACTCGAATCACAACCACAATTCCAGCCGGCAAGATGGGCAACGAGAAACCGATCAATGTAGTGTCCGAAGACTGGTATTCGCCGGAACTGAAGACGATGGTCAAAACAATTCACAGCGATCCTTGGGCGGGAGAACTGACTACGCAGTTGACTAACGTCAATACCTCGGAACCCGACCCATCGCTGTTCACAGTGCCGAATGATTACAAGGTCGTGGACGCGGGGAGTGAGCCATTTGTATGGAAGATGCCGCCACCTGAGCCGGAGAAATAGGCTTAGTGTCTTCACGGCATCAACGTCCGATAACAAGGATTATGTTAATAACTGATTCGATCGCTGAATATCCGACAGACGCCAAAGATTGCAGTCGCCGGGTTTTCCATTATCGGCTCGCTCCTTTCTTGAGCGCCCCTCTTAGGTCGAGTACTCGTACAAGCCGATGCAGATAATTCGGATGAACGCCGAGCAGCTTAGCCGCTTCCGTGAAGCTGCCGTCGGTCCGATTCAGAGCGTCCAGAATTAACTCCTTTTTCCGCTGCGCAACGGCTTCGTGATAGCCACCGGGTTGGTCATGGTCGGCAGCGCCGACTTCCAGAATCGATTCCGGTAAGTCATCGCGCTCGATCTCACTGGTCGTGCCGAGGACGACGGCGTGTTCGATGGCATTCTCCAGTTCGCGGACGTTGCCTGGCCAGTCATAGCGAGTCAAGCAAGCGATGGCGCCAGCTGATAATCCCCGCACCTGTCGTTTACAGGTAGCGCTGTATTTCTCGACGAAATGCTTCGCCAGCACCGGAATATCTTCACGGCGATTTCGCAAGGGCGGCACACGGCACGACAGGACGTTCAACCGGTAGAACAAATCCTCACGGAACTTGCCTTCTTTGACGGTGTCGGCCAGGGTCCGATTGGTAGCAGCCAGCACACGGATATTGACCTTGATCGGCCTTGCGCCGCCGACGCGGATCAATTCGCGCTCCTGTAGAACTCGCAGCAGCTTCGCCTGAAGCGGCAATGCCAGTTCGCCAATCTCGTCAAGAAACACGGTTCCACCGTCGGCCACCTCCAGATAGCCTTTCTTTTGCATAGTGGCACCGGTGAATGCGCCTTTTTCGTGTCCGAAGATCTCGCTCTCCATGAGCGTCTCAGCGATTGCGGCGCAGTTAATGGCTACGAACGGTCGATCGGCCCGTGCGCTCAGACGATGAACAGCGCGCGCAACCAATTCCTTGCCTGTGCCACTTTCTCCCTGAATCAGCACATTGGAGTCAGTTCCGGCCACCTTGGACACGAAGCGATACACGTCCTGCATAACAGGCGCGTCGCCAATCATGTCGAACTGCGCGCGGACTTCCGCCCGCAATTGCTCGTTTTCACTTTCCAGAGACTCGATCTGGCGAACGTTTTCCAGTGCGAGAGCGGCCATACCTGCAATGGCCGAGATTAATTGAAGATGCCCGGCGTCAAACGTTGTGCCGGCCTTGCGGCAATCCATATAGATGGCCCCGAGTTTTTTCCCCGCGCTGGCCAATGGAGCGCACAGCACAGCGTGGACGTTTAGTTGTTCCACGCTCGTAGTAAGGGCGACCTTGGGTGCATCGTTGATGAGAATGGCGCGCTGCTCCGCCATCGCGCGATCCACAATGGTCCGGCTTACTCGGACGGGCTGTCCAGGACCGGTGATTTTGTCCCATGCGAATCCAGCTTCGACGCTGCCGCTGCTGTCACCAATCAGGATTGCGACTCGCTCCGCCGGAATAACCTCCAGCAGAACGCCGGTCAATTGCCACAGCAGCGATTCGGAGTTGCGAATCCCACCCAGTTTGGAAGCGACCTTCAGCAGGATGGCGAAATCGCGCGACATTCGCTGTCGCGGAAATGTTGACGCTACTTCCTCGGCTTCAGCACCTAACGGCAATTCAAGCCTGCTTGTTGTTTCCTGTTCCAGTGGCACATCGTCAAAAGCTACTGCTGCTGGAGCGGGCGTTCGCGTGGACGAAATCGAGAACTGAAAAACGGATCCACCAACCGCTATGCGGTCCCCGTGTTCGAGGATGCGTTCCTGCACGGCGGCACCGTTGACGAATGTTCCGTTATAGCTGCCAAGATCGCGGACGAGGTAGTGGTCGCCATCCTGCACGATCATGCAGTGCCGGCGCGATACCGACGAGTCATCGATACAGACATGGTTCGCTGCATCGCGACCGATCGTGACCTCGTTCTGTAGACGAAAGGAAGCGTTCTCGAGGCTCCCCAGTACTCCAACGATCTCAGCCGAAATCACGTGCCACTCCTCGCCAGCATCTTGCGCTATCTTGCAAAGACAGGCAAGTGCGAGGCCGCCTATCCTTTCGGATAGACCGACTAATAAAACCGATAGCCCATTTTCAACACCCACCAGTTCCCTTCCGTGTGCCGCAAGAAATGCGTTCGCGTTAACCCTATGACTCGCAATGAATTGTGACGAGCGCAACCATGCTTAAGGGTGCTCGTCACATTTGGCACGCGCTTTGCATTTACTTAAGGCGCCGTGGCGAGCGAAGCAAAGGCAATCGCGGACGGCTTGAGAGGAGAACAACATGAAAAACCTGAGGAGCATTTTCATGCTGGTAATGATGGTTGCCCTGAGCGTCGTCGCCGTCCAGGCGCAATCTTCGGTGATGTTGAAAGGGAAAGTTCCCGTCAATTTCATGATCGGCGACCACAGCCTGCCGGCCGGACAGTACACCATCAAATCGTTTGGACAAGAGGTGGAGGGCTGGTATGACCAGAACGGTCGCGGACTATTCCTGGTCAACACCCTTCCCATGGGCAAGGAAGACACTGCGGGAACCTACAAGCTGGTGTTCCGGCGCTATGGGGAAACTTACTTCCTGACCGAAGTATGGAGCGCAGGGATCAGCCACCAGGTGAACGCAGGCAACCGTGAGCGCCGCATCGCCCAGTCACACAAGGCAGAGACCGTGGCTGTGCTGATGACGCGGTAGTTCATTCCTTGCCCTCGCAAAAAGGCCGTCCGGCAAAGCCGACGGCCTTTTTGTTTTCACAAATGCGGATACACTAATGGCCACCCATGTCTTCCCTGCGCGCGCGACTGTACTGGTTGATCTCCCATACGCTCCAGGGACTGTATCGCCGCTTCCCTATCTTCGGTTTCATTCGTGGATCGATTGCAATTCTTCGCCATGACGGCGGATTTATCGTTATCGAACGCAATGACGGCTACGGACTCGGATTTCCAGGCGGCCTGGCTCAAATCGGCGAGCGACCCGAGCGAACCGCTTGTCGCGAGGTTCTCGAAGAAACGGGGCTTCAGCTCTTGCATCCTGTATTTCAATTCGACTTTCGCGAACAATTGCCGTTTCCCAACCATACCTACGTGTACGAGGCTGGATTTGAAGGTACCTTGCGCAGCTCATGGGAGGGTTCAGCGCGAATCGCAACGCTGGAGGAGTTGCAACAACAAATCGTGCCGCAGCAGCGACGAGTAGTCGAATACCTGATCGCGAAATCGAAGCCAGCAGAGTAAACCGTCAGTGCGCCGCTTCCGTCAGCACTACCTTCGGATGAAACAACGTGCCAGCGACGCGCGTTGCGATGGCAATCAGTTCCGACTGTCCCTGGAAGACTTTCACCTGCTTTGCCCGCGATAGTTCCGGTAAGTTCACCGCACGACCGTGCCGAATCTTCGCTACGTTCTCTTCATCGGCCGTGACGCTGGGAAAATCCGGGAGCAGTCGCCGCGGGTGCACGAACAGATGCTCTGCCGCTCCGCTCTCCATCGCTTCGGCCAAAGCGTCCAGTGTGACCGCATCTTCGATCCGGAACTCCCCCGACATCGTCCTTCGCAGCGAAGTCAGATGCGCACCGCAGCCGAGTTTCTGGCCGAGGTCGTGCGCCAGCGAGCGAACGTAGGTTCCCGACGAAACGTCACAGCAAAAGTGCGCCCGGTCTCCCGCGAGTTCAAAGATGTCAAACCGCTTCACCTCGACCTCCACGGGTTTCAGCTCCACTTCTTTATTCTTCCGCGCCAATTTGTAAGCCGGAACGCCTGCGAACTTCTTCGCCGAGAATGGTGGAGGAACTTGGTGAATACTACCCATGAACCCTCCAGCGGCTTCGCGTAATCCCTCAAGCGTTACATGAACTTTTTTGGGGTCACCAACGGTGTCACCTTCCGCGTCATAGGTGGTCGTAGAAAATCCGAATCGCATTTCGCCCTCGTAGCTCTTATTCGACGTGGTATAAAACTGAGCAAGGCGCGTCATTCGTCCGGCAACCAGTGGTAGTACTCCGGTTGCCATCGGATCGAGCGTCCCCAGATGACCGACGGATTTCTCCTGCAAGATGCGCCGCACGCGATTGACCACGTCATGCGAGGTCATTCCGGCGGGCTTATCGATGACGATGACTCCGTTCATTTCCAGATGTTATCGTGGACGTTGAGGGTACTGTTGGTCAACTCGGTGAAAGTTCGGTATCAGGCAAGACGCAAGGCCTGTTCCGTCAGCATGCAGGCCTAAAATGTTTCCCCTTTACGACGACGCGCCGCGCTATAGCACGCCCTACATCAATTATTTTCTGCTCGCACTGAATACACTTGTCTTCCTGTTTGAGGTGACGCTCACTCCGCGGGCTCTGACTCAGTTCATCGGCGTCTTCGGAACCGTTCCGGCGCACATCACCGCGTTGCTCCACGGCGGCAGCGCTGCCGATCCGATTGCCGCGCTCATCCCGGTACTGACGTCGATGTTCATTCACGGTTCATGGGGACATCTGATCTTCAACATGTGGGCGCTGTATATCTTCGGCGACAACATTGAAGACTACCTCGGCCATTTCCGTTACCTGGTGTTTTATATTCTTACCGGACTGGCGGCCTCCGCCCTGCATATCCTGATGAACGCTCACTCGACTGTCCCCAGCGTCGGAGCCAGCGGCGCCATCGCCGGAGTGATGGGAGCGTACTTCATCCTGTATCCGTCGGCACGCGTGCTGACCTGGGTGTTCTTCATTGTGTTCATCTGGCTACCCGCATGGATCGTGCTGGGTTTCTGGTTCCTCGGACAATTTCTCAGCGGCGCGGCTACCTCGATCACCTATGCTAGCCAGACTGGCGGTATCGCATTCTGGGCACACGTCGGCGGATTCGCCACAGGGTTGGGATTAATCAAGCTGTTCCCGACCAGACCGAGAAGATATCGATATTTTGCGAGATAATGCGTGAGCTGATCGTCGATAGCCCTACAGCACCCCACCCGCTGGCATAATGTGGATCTCATCAATCGATGTGCCTTCCGGCATCAGCAGCGCATTTACGACAGCCTCAGCGACGTCTGACGGAGGCATCATCTTCGCGCGCGGAGCGTCCGGCCAGAACTGGTTCCAGATCTCGGTATTAGTGGCGCCGGGCATAAGGGCGACCACGCGAATTCCCTTCTCGCGCAGATCCTCGCGGGTGACGTTGGTGAGACCCAACAATCCCTGCTTACTCGCGGTGTAGGCAGCGGAGTTGGGAAACACACGATTTGTAGCTACGGATAGATTGTTGACGATTACGGAGCCCTTTCGCATTACGGGCACGGCATACTTCGTGCATAGAAACGTTCCGGTGAGGTTTGTGTCGAGGGCTTCGCGCCAACCATCCGTGGAGACTTGGTCAACGGAAACCGCCGGTCCATAGATCCCGGCATTGTTAATGAGAAAGTCGAGATGCTTTAACTTGTCGCGAACCAACTCGAACAAGCGCTTAACGGCAATCTCGTCGCGAACATCGCATTCAAATGGAAGAACATGGACATTACTGGAAGAGAGCTTCGCGGCCGCATCTTCGGCGGATGTTGCGCCTCGCGAGGTCAGCACAACCGAGCATCCGCGCGACACGAGCGCCTCGGCTATGGCGAAACCGATGCCGCGATTTCCGCCGGTAACAACTGCAGTTTTTCCGGAGAATTCTGTCGATGTCACGACAAGAAGTATGCCAGCCAGATCACCAGTTCGTCAGTATTTCAGTTCATCAGACGGAATAGCCTGTGCTTCTCCGATGAACTGAGAAACTGATGAACTCCGGGCTAGAGTCCATTGCTCGGCCGATTCCGCACCAGCGCCAGGAATTCTTCCCGCGTTTCTTTTTCATTACGGAAACATCCCAGCATCGCCGACGTGACTGTTGCCGAATGTTGTTTCTCCACCCCGCGCATCATCATGCAGAGGTGACGGGCTTCCACGACGACTCCAACTCCTTGCGGCTGCACGACTTTCATCAGTGTTTCGGCAATCTCGGTGGTCAGCCGTTCTTGCACCTGGAGCCGACGCGCCAAAATCTCCA
>CAYWSM010000056.1:0-2418 GCA_964460935.1 uncultured Terriglobales bacterium
GACTTCCGGTTGCGTATATCCGTCCACGCCGGTGCGCATGACCACCAGTTGGGTGTGCAGTTCGTGGAGGAGGAGCTTCTTCTGCGCCGGACCTTGCTTCTGGAAGTCCGTGAGTGTGCGGTCGAGGAAGTCGGCGCTGACATCGACCGGAAGGCGGCCGCCCACGACCGTCCAATACTTCGGAAGGGACTTGCGGAGCGACTCAGCGTTCTGCGGGTGAGAGGCGAGATCGGCGACGCGGGTATCGAGTTTCTGGAGCTGCGACTGAAATTGCGCGAGCGAAAGGATTGGCCCACGCGCTTCGACCTGCGCCACCGCTGTCGCAGCAAGAACCAGCAAGACGAATACGACGTTCAGTCGACGAATCATCTATGAAGTGGCCGCCGCGGTATTCACCTGCGGACCATCCAAGGCCGCCATCATCAATTGCAGATCGAATGCTTCCTTACGGACGCGCTCGTCATAGTAAACCAGAGACATGGCCACGGTAGCTAACGGAGCCACCACGACGCCGACGAAGAAGCCTGCCAATGCCTGTATTGCTCCGACCAAAGGCGATGAATGTAGTGGTGCGGCCGCGATGCCGGCGGCCAACTGAACAGTTACACCTATTGCGAAATTGATTACAACGAAGAGCAGATACACGATAACAATCCGCAGGATACTTCCTTTCGCGAGGACCGCGCTCCGCCGAAATGAAGCAAATACCTTTGTGTTTTCCACCACGCAGGCCTGAATGGGTAATGAATAACGGGCCATTACCCAGATGAATAGTATGAAAGCGGCAAACAATGCAGCAATATCGATTAACGCTGATATCACCTTCCCCAAGGTACCTAGGAATGTTCCAGCGGCTGTGGCTAAACCCATAACTACAGCTGCCCCAAGAAACATCACAAGTGCTGCTGCGGATGACGCAAGGAACCAACAAAACGCAATGAGCACCACGCGGAGGAAGCGCCCCTTCAATCCTCCATACGCCTCTCCGATTGTCATCGGCCGCGATAGGTGTACTGCCGATACAACTCTAACCGTCGCGGCAGCAGTGATTGCCATTCCGGCTATATATGCAACTGCACCGACGATGAATCCTGAGACAATCCGAGGTATATTCGCCAAAATCAAAGCCGGATTTGTTGCCATTGGTCCGGTGACGCCCTTCGTCAGAGCGAGTTCAGCGAGTTGAACGGCGAGAAGAATGGCGGGACCTGGCAGGACGACACCAGCAAAGAGCATGAAGTGTCGTTTGTATAGCGAGAATGTCTGATCAAGCAATTCGCCTGTGCTCATCGGTCGCAGTATTTCAGTCACGAGACCCTCCTGCTTCAAACGCCGGGCTAATACGGAAACACTTCGAAAGTGCAACAAAGCTGTCGAAGACGTGGTTCACGCGCCTCTCTAGAGAGAACCTATTACCACTGCTGGCGCCGGAGCCTCAAGCGTGGATATCATCAGTTGCAGATCGAATCCTTCCTTCCTGACGCGCTCATCGTAGTACGCCAGCGACATTGCTATTGTCGCTGGCGGCATTGTCAACAGCAGGGAAAGAAAAAGCGCCAGAGACATGAAGACCGTAATCGCCTGAGTTGAACCCAACAAAGCACCAACAAACCCAGCCAGAAACGCTAGACACGTCCAAACTACAAGACTGATAACGGAAAAGAGAACGTAGACAGTTAGGATTCGGCTGCGATCTCCCTTTGCAAGGAAGACGCTACGCTTTATGGCTTGGTTCGGAGAAATATCTTCCACTACGCAAGCCTGCGCTGCCATCGAGTACCGTACAACTAGCGTAAGGGCCAGCAGGATTCCACCGATGAAGCCAGCTATTGCAACCACAACGCCCAGCACCACGCCTATAGTTCCCAGCAGACTGGCTGCACCCGCGGCCACTACGCCCACTAAGATTGAGGCGAAGTACAAAAGGAAAGACCCGCCAAGCACCCGGATGCTGACGGAAAGAAAGATGCTTACAATGCGTAGGTAATGACCACGTAACTCCGCATAACACTGGCGAAGACTTGTTGGTTTTGAAAGATGAAGAGCAGAAACGCCGCGAATGGTGGCAGCGACAGTCAGTGCGAACCCGAACAGCAACCCGAGGGATCCCAAGATAATCCCCAGAACAACACTGACGCCTGTCGCAACAGGACCAAAAGATATTTTATCAGCAGGTATTGCCTCAGCAAGCATCGAAAGTAGAACTAACAGAATGACGATTGCCGGTGCAGGTAATGCGAGCCCCACAAACAGGGAGAAGTTTGTCTTGTATAGCCGAAACGTGCGATCGAGCAGTTCCCCGGTGCTCATCGGACGTAACGCTTCCGTCATGGGGCCCTCCAGAATGCAGCGGAAGGGCGGATGCTAACACACAAACCTGCTGTTTTCACGGACGGAAGTAACTGTTCCGGAATCGGG
>CAYWSM010000057.1:0-12697 GCA_964460935.1 uncultured Terriglobales bacterium
TAATGTTTCTGCCGAATGAATGCCCGGTGAATTTTTGGCTTTGGCAGGTGCGGGCACTCAGGCGGTCTCCGCGGATTCGTCTTCTTCATCGTGCTCAGGCGTAGTGGTTTTCTCGATGATGTTCGTACGGCGCATCTGGAAGCCAAGCGCCGTCACAACGAATCCGCTTTCTTCGAGAAAACGGGCGAGGAAGTTTTGGCGCGCATCGGCGCCGTTGATCTCGCCGATGAGCAGGCCGCCTTTGCGGCTCTGGCGCTGAATGGCGACTTCGGCTAACTTGCGGGCCAGTGCTCGCGCAAACTGCGTGCGCTCCGGTTCCGCTTCGGGCAGGAACACCCTCAAACTCGGATTACGGCGGCGCAGGAATGCCGTGAGCATTCCGTTGACCATGATCACGCTGGCGCCGCTGGCACGTGCCATGCCATGCGCCTGTTCGTCTGACTCGCGCGGCCACGGCAATAGCGCACCGTAAACGTTCGCCGGATCGGCGGCGGCAAGGTGGACCGTTTCCGGCGTCTCCGGCACATTACGCAGTGAGCGCAACATGTCCACCGCGGAAGTCATCGCGAACTGGGCTGCACCCATCGCGGCGATGAACATGCCGCGACGAATCCATCCACTCTCTTCCATCGTGCGCAGTGCTGGGTAAATGGTGCTGTAGCCGTTGGGTATGCTCTCGGCGGCAGCCGTTTCGCGCATCACGATCCCGTAGCGAACCAGCAGTTGTTGCGCAATATTGGCCGACCATTCCGTCGCTGTCACCGACGGTGACATGCGGTCGGCGATCAGCGACCAGCGTCCATGCGACGGCGCTCCACCCTGCGTGCGCGAGCGAAACCGTCGCAGAAATTCCGGCGAGCCCGGCGGCCCGTCAGCCCCGATGGCGCGCGCCTTCCGATCGTCCTTCGGGCGCAAAAACGATCGCAGTGGGTGAAACGTGTCATTCGTGATGTAACCCGCCCATACGAGTTCCCATATCGCATCAAGCGTGTCGTTAGGAAATCCGCCACCCGCCACTGCGTGCAGCGCAGGAAAGAACAGCGCACCTTCCTTCTTCAACGTTTCAAGGATAAGTTGGGCATGATCTGAAAGCTGAGATGCAGAACTAACCGGCGGCAAAAGCTTGCCGACATTCTGTGACAGATACATCGCGATGCGACCGTCTCGTTCTCCGATGCGCTCAATCCCGGCCCAGACAACTTCGCCGGCTGCCACCAGCGTGTCGAGATCGGCCACCGTATATCCGCTGATGCGAGCGGGAAGAATTTCGCGCTCCAGGTCGGAAGCCAGGATCGCCGCACCTTGCAGGGAATCGATGGCATCCAGAAGCGCGTCGAGTCCGCGCCGCGGCGTGACCACTCCCTGCCATCGTGTCACAAGTCGTGCGAACACCTGCTGATCCACCGGTTCGACTTCGCGCCGCAAGCGCGCCAGCGTGCGGCGGCGGATCATCCGCAGTACATCCTGGTCGCACCATTCGCGATGGTGTCCTTCCGGACGGAACTCACCTTCGAGCAGCCGCCCTTGAACGTGTAGAGCCTTCAGTACCGGCTCCGTTACAAGATGGTCGAGCCCAAAACGTGCAGAGATCTCGGTAACAGTAAACGGCGCGTGCGTACGCGCATATCGGCGGATCAAGTCCACCGGAGGTTCTGCTGGAGAACGCAGCCAAATTTCCGCTAGTCCCGGCGGAAGCGGTACACCTAGCGCATCCCGATAACGGGCAGCATCCTCCACCGCAATGTACCGGTGCTCCCCCGCAATCTGCACTTGCAGCGCACGGCGTGTATCGATGAGCTTCTGGATCTGCACCGCAACGGTCGGCGATTCGCAACGGGCCTGCAACTCCTGCTCGCTTAAATCCCCGATGCGCAGCAGCATGTCGTGAATCGCATCCGCATGTCGCGCTTGGTATTCGGGATCGCGCCCCTGAAGTTGTGCCTCGACTTCTTCAATCGCCGAAGCATCAAGCAGTTCGCGGAGATCGGTGTCGCCGAGCAGTTCCTGCAATTGCGACTGGTCGATGGCCAATGCCTGTGCTCGGCGCTCGGCCAGCGGAGCGTCGCCGTCATAGATGTAATTCGCGATATACGAGAACAGCAGCGCCGAAGCGAAGGGAGACGGCTTCTGCGAGTCAACCGTGGTGACATGAATCTTGCCGGCATGGATTTTGCGGAGAATCGACGTTGCCGCTGGCAAGTCAAAGGTCTCGCGCACGCACTCGCGATAGGCTTCCAGCAGAATCGGGAATGTCGAAAACCGTGAAGCCACCGCTAGCAGATCCGACGCCCGTTTACGCTGCTGCCACAAGGGCGCGCGCGATCCCGGCCGACGCTTCGGGAGCAACAAAGCCCGTCCAGCAGCTTCCCGAAACCGGGCCGCAAATAGCGACGTGGAGCCAAGCTGCCGCAGCACCAAATCCTTGAATTCCTTAACGGCAGGCAAGAGCAGATCGCTCGCAATCGGTTCTTCGGTCTCCGGCAGGCGAATCACGAACCCATCGTCCGACCACATCGATTCCGCTTCGAGGCCCATCTCCGAGGACAGCCGAGCCATTACCGCCATGCACCATGGCGCATGAACGCGCGTGCCGAACGGTGTCAGCACGCAGATGCGCCAGTCGCCAAGCTCATCTCGCACGCGTTCGATCAGGATGTCCTGATCGCTCGGCACACGCTGTGTCGCGAGTCGCTGATCTTCCAGATATCGCAGCAGGTTCTCAGCGGCATTCTGATCGAGCGAATGATCTTCGGTAAGTTTAGTGAATGCCGTCGGCCGTGGAAGCGCCAGCAGTTCGCGTGTCATCCTTCCGATCTGTTCGCCAAACTCCGCCGGACGGCCCGCCGTATCGCCATGCCAGAAGGGCATTTTGCCGGGCTCGCCGGGAGCGGGCGAAACGATGACCCGCTCGTGCGAAATCTCCTCGATGCGCCACGTTGTCGCGCCAAGAATAATGGTGTCACCAGCGCGGCTCTCGAACACCATCTCCTCATCGAGTTCGCCGACGCGTGCGCCTTTCGTTTGTCCGGCAAGAAAGACGCCGAAGAGTCCTCGATCCGGAATTGTTCCGCCGTTAACGACAGCGATACTGCGCGCGCCTTCGCGCGGCGTGAGCTTGTTGGAAACGCGGTCCCATGTCAGCCGCGGACGCAATTCCGCAAACTCATCCGACGGATACCGCCCCGCGAGCATGTCGAGCACGCTTTCGAACACGCCGCGCGTAAGTGCCGCATAAGGCGCTGCTCGCCGAATAGTCGCGAACAGGTCGTCCACCGGCCATTCATCCATCCCCACCATCGCGACAATCTGCTGCGCTAGGACGTCAAGTGGATTACGCGGGTAATGCACCGACTCGACCTCGCCTTCGTACATCGCCGTCGTTACGGCGGCGCAGGCAACGAGGTCGGCCCGATACTTCGGGATGATGATGCCGTTGCTGACCGCGCCCACGTTGTGGCTGGCGCGTCCGATGCGCTGCATCCCGCTGGCGACCGAAGGCGGAGCTTCGATCTGCACCACCAGATCGATAGCGCCCATGTCGATGCCGAGTTCGAGTGAGGATGTCGCGACCAGTCCGCGCAACGTGCCTAGCTTCAGCCGGTCTTCGATCTCTTTCCGCTGTGCCACCGCAACGCTGCCGTGATGCGCACGAACCAGCACCTCGCCCGCCAGTTCGTTGATCGCCCCAGAAATCCGCTCCGCCAACCTGCGGTTATTCACGAAGATCAGCGTCGAAGTGTGCGAACGCACTAACTCCAGCAACTGCGGATGAATCGCGCTCCAGATCGACGGCCGTACCGGCTTCTGCGATGCCGGGCCGCTGGGGATCGGTTCAATCTCATCGACGCGCGACATGTCTTCCGTCGGCACTTCGATGCGCAAGTCGAGCCGCTTCTTCTCGCCCGCATCAACAATGGTGACAGGACGGAACGCCACCGTCCCCGATGCTTCAAATTCCGCCAGCGCCTGCTCGGGTCCCTCTTCGGCGACGGGCTTTGCCACAACCGGTGCAGACTCCGCTCCACCCAGGAAATGCGCCACTTCTTCCAGCGGACGCTGTGTCGCCGACAGTCCGATTCTCTGCAGCGGCCGCTTCACCAAGCGTTCCAACCGTTCCAGCGAGAGTGCAAGGTGTGATCCGCGCTTGGTTGGTACCAGCGCATGAATCTCATCGAGGATCACTGTCTCAATAGACGTCAGCGCCGCTCGCGCATTCGACGTCAGCAGCAGGTACAGCGATTCCGGCGTGGTGATCAGAATGTCCGCCGGATGCCGCGCAAACCGCGCGCGTTCAGCCGACGGCGTATCACCGGTGCGAATGGCAATTGCAGGCTCGTGGAACTCGACGCCCAGCTTCCGCGCCTCATTGGCGATGCCGGCCAGCGGCGCTCGCAAGTTACGTTCCACGTCCACAGCCAGCGCCTTGATCGGCGAGAGATACAGAATTCGGCAACGCTCTTCCGGCCGCGGTACAGGGTTGAACATCAACCGATTAATGGCCCAGAGGAACGCAGCCAGAGTCTTGCCGGTTCCTGTCGGAGCCAGAATTAGCGTCGAATCACCACGCGCGATTGCCGGCCAGCCCAAAACCTGGGGGCGAGTAGGCGCCGGGAACACCTCGGTGAACCACTGCCGGACAGCCGGGTGGAACTGCGCCAACGTGTTGGGATTTGATTCCTTAGCCAAACTTCAAGTTTACGCCGCCACTCATCCGAACCCAATCGCAACACACCTTTCTTAATCGGTTCGCATCACCACAAATGCAGCCGATTCAGCGTCTTGGGCCGCGCCAATCCACTGACCCACAGCCTCGTTTCCGTCCCACACTTTCATGTTCATCCGTCACAGCCTGTTTGTGAGCACCGGCGAATAATTGACCTGAACGCCTTCATAAAGAGGACAGATTATGAGCAGGTTGAAGGTTACGATCGACGGCAACGAAGCCGCCGCGTATGTTGCACACAAAGTCAACGAGGTAATTGCGATTTATCCGATCACGCCCTCGTCTCCCATGGGCGAATGGTCGGATCAGTGGTCTTCCGAAGGGAAGCCGAATATCTGGGGGACGGTGCCCCTCGTCATCGAAATGCAGAGCGAAGGCGGCGCCAGCGGTGCTCTCCACGGCGCTTTGCAGGGCGGTTCGCTCGCCACCACATTCACTTCGGCGCAGGGCCTGCTGCTGATGATCCCCAACATGTACAAGATCGCCGGCGAACTCACGCCGACCGTCATGCACGTCGCCGCCCGCTCGCTCGCCGCGCAGGCACTGTCGATCTTCGGCGACCATCAGGACATCATGGCCGTCCGCCAGACCGGCTGGGCAATGCTCGCGTCGAACTCCGTCCAGGAAGTCATGGACATCGCGCTGATCTCGCAGGCTGCCTCGCTGGAATCGCGCATCCCGTTTCTCCACTTCTTCGACGGGTTCCGCACTTCGCACGAAGTCGCGAAGGTCGAGCAACTCACGATTGACGATCTGAAGGCGATGATCGACGACGAACTCGTTCGCCAACATCGTGAGCGCGCGTTGTCGCCCGATCGTCCGGTCCTCCGCGGAACCGCGCAGAATCCCGACGTGTACTTCCAGGCCCGCGAGACCGTCAATCCTTATTACCTCGCCGTGCCCACCATCGTGCAGAACGCGATGGACAAGTTCGCCAGCATTGTCGGCCGCCAATACAAGCTCTACGAATACGTCGGCGCTGCCGATGCCGAGCGCGTCATCGTCATGATGGGTTCCGGAGCCGAAGTCGCGCAGGAAGCCGTCGAGTATCTGGTCTCGAAGGGCGAGAAGGTCGGCCTGCTCAAAGTCCGCCTCTATCGGCCGTTCTCGATCGAACACTTCATCGGCGCGCTTCCCAAGACCACAAAGTCCATCGCCGTTCTTGACCGCACGAAAGAGCCCGGCTCCACCGGCGAACCTTTATATATGGACGTGATCACCGCCTTCGCCGAGTCCGACATCTTCGCGAAGACACCCAAAATCGTCGGCGGACGCTACGGGTTGTCCTCGAAGGAGTTCACTCCGGCGATGGTGAAGGCCGTTTACGATAATCTCTCCGGCGCGAAGCCGAAGAACCATTTCACCGTCGGCATCATCGATGACGTCACGCACACCAGCCTCAACGTTGACCACGCTTTCTCCACCGAAGATCCCAAAACCGTTCGCGCCCTGTTCTACGGACTCGGCGCTGATGGCACCGTTGGCGCCAACAAGAACTCCATCAAGATCATCGGCGAAGACACTGACAATTACGCGCAAGGCTACTTCGTGTACGACTCGAAGAAGTCCGGGTCGCTGACGACTTCTCACCTGCGCTTCGGCCCCAAACCGATCCATTCCAGCTATCTGATCTCGCAGGCGAACTTCGTTGCCTGTCATCAGTTCACGTTCCTGGAAAAGATCGACGTGCTGAAAGGCGCGGAGAAGGGCGCAACATTCCTCCTCAACAGCCCATTCAGCCATGACAAAGTCTGGGAGCACCTGCCCCGCACCGTGCAGCAGCAGATCATCGACAAGAAGCTGAAGTTCTACGTGATCGACGGCTACGAGGTCGCGAAGCACACCGGCATGGGGCAGCGTATCAACACCATCATGCAGACCTGCTTCTTCGCCATCAGCGGTGTGCTTCCGCGCGAAGAAGCGATTGCAGCCATTAAGAAAGCGATTAAGAAGACGTACGGCAAGCGTGGTGAAGCGGTCGTGCAGAAGAACTACGCCGCCGTCGATTCCACGCTCGAGAACCTCTTTGAAGTAAAGGTTCCATCGGCTGCCACTAGTAACTTCGATGTTAAGCCGCCGGTTCCTGCCGCTGCACCCGAATACGTGAAGAACGTTCTCGGTCCAATCATTCAGGGCAATGGCGATCTGCTTCCGGTCAGTGCGCTTCCCATCGACGGCACCTTCCCAACCGGCACCGCGCAATGGGAGAAGCGCAACATTGCGCTCGAAATTCCCGAGTGGGATGAGCAGCTTTGCATCCAGTGCGGCAAGTGCGTTCTGGTTTGCCCGCACGCGGTCATCCGCGCCAAGGTTTACGAGTCCGACAAACTGAAGGGTGCGCCCGAGAAGTTCAAAGCCGTTCCCGCAAAGTGGCAAAACTTCAAGGAAATGAAGTACACCTTGCAAGTCGCGCCGGAAGACTGCACCGGCTGCGCGATCTGCATTGAAGCCTGCCCGGCGAAATCGAAGACCGAAGTCAAGCACAAGGCCATCAACATGGTCCCGCAGATTCCGGTCCGCGAGCAGGAAGCTGCGAACTGGGACTTCTTCCTCAACATCCCGGAAACCGATCGCACCGCGCTCTCCATGGGCCAGATCAAAGACGTGCAGTTGCTGCAACCGCTGTTCGAGTTTTCGGGCGCTTGCTCGGGTTGCGGCGAAACGCCATATATCAAGCTGATGTCGCAGCTCTACGGCGACCGTGCCGTCATCGGCAACGCCACCGGCTGTTCTTCTATCTACGGTGGCAACCTTCCCACCACTCCGTACGCCTTTAACAAAGATGGACGCGGCCCGTCCTGGTCAAACTCGCTGTTTGAAGACAACGCCGAGTTCGGACTTGGTATCCGCCTCTCCATCGACAAGCAGACCGAGTTCGCCCGCGAACTGCTCCAGAAGCTGGCGACCGAAGTCGGATCCAATCTCGTGGACGGGTTGCTTAACGGCGATCAGTCAACCGAGAAAGGATTGGCCGAACAGCGCGTTCGCGTCGAAGAGTTGAAGAAGAAGCTCACAAAGCTCAACTCAGCGGATGCCAAAGCGCTGCTCGCGATCGCCGACGTGCTCGTCAAGAAGTCGGTCTGGATTATCGGCGGCGACGGCTGGGCGTACGACATCGGTTACGGCGGACTCGATCACGTGCTCGCCAGCGGGCGGAACGTGAACATCCTCGTGCTCGACACCGAGGTTTACTCGAACACCGGCGGGCAGATGTCGAAGTCCACTCCGCGCGGCGCGGTCGCGAAGTTTGCCGCCGGCGGCAAGCCGCGTCCGAAGAAAGACCTCGCGATGATGGCCGTGAACTACGGCAACGTGTATGTCGCGCGCGTCGCCTTCGGCAGCGCCGACATGCAGACGCTGAAAGCCTTCCAGGAAGCGGAGGCGTACGACGGTCCATCGCTGATCATCGCCTACGCTCACTGCATCGCGCACGGATACGACCTTGTCCATGGACTCGACCAGCAGAAACTGGCCGTCCAGTCCGGACACTGGCCACTCTTCCGTTACAACCCGTTGCTGAAGGAGCAGGGCAAGCATCCATTCGTGCTCGACTCCAAGGCGCCGACGGTTCCGCTCGAGAAGTACATCTACAACGAGACGCGCTACTCCATGCTGAAGCACTCGAACCCCGAGGTTGCGCAGGAGCTGTTGAAGGAAGCGCAACACGACGTCGACGAACGCTGGAAGCTGTACGAGTCGTGGGCGGCCATGCCTGCCAACGGCAATGGCGCAAAACCAGCGCCGGTAGCACCGAAACAAGAGACCGTTGGAGCGGCGAAAGGATCGGGCAATGATTAATCTGTCAACCAAGTATCTCGGACTGAAACTCAAGAACCCTGTGGTCGCGTCGGCCTCGCCGCTTACGCGCGAGCTCGACAACTTCCGCAAGCTCGAAGACGCGGGCGCATCGGCCATCGTAATGCACTCGCTCTTCGAGGAGCAGATCAACATCGAGAGCGAAGAACTTGACCGTTACCTCTCCACGGCCGAGCACGTTTCCGCCGAAGCGCTCGACATGTTCCCCGAAGCCGAGGACTATCACCTCGGTCCGGAGGAATATCTCGAGCAGATCGTGAAGGCGAAAGCCGCGGTGAACGTGCCGATCATCGGCAGCCTGAATGGCATTTCGCCGGGCGGCTGGACGCGTTACGCCAAGCTGATCCAGGACGCCGGCGCCGATGCGCTCGAGCTGAACATCTACTTCATCCCGACGAACCCGAACATCGACGCCGAACAGATCGAGAACGAGTACAGCTATCTCGTGAAAGAGGTAAAGCGCGGGCTCTCGATTCCGGTCGCGGTAAAGCTGTCGCCATTCTTCACCAGCCTGGCGAGCTTCGCGAAGCGGCTCGACAAAGCGGGTGCCGATGGGCTCGTCCTGTTCAACCGCTTCTACCAGCCTGACTTCGACCTCGAAGAGCTCGACGTTATCCCCACGCTGCAACTGAGCCGCTCGAACGAACTGCGGATGCGGTTGCACTGGGTGGCGCTGCTTTATGGCAAGATCCAGGCCGAAATGGCGATTACTGGCGGCGTTCACACCGCGGAAGATGTCATCAAGTCCATGATGGCCGGCGCCCGTGTGGCGATGACCACATCAGCGCTGCTCCAGAATGGCATTGACTACCTGCGCTTCATCCTCAGCGAAATTCGCGAGTGGATGGAGAAGCACGAGTACGAATCCATCGAGCAGATGCAGGGCTCAATGAGCCAGAAGTCGGTCGCTCATCCGGCGGCGTATGAGCGCGCCAACTACGTCAAAGTGCTCAGCAGCTACGCGCCGGTGATGCGGTAAAAAGTAGCGCCGGCGTCTCGCCGGCTGTAGGGAGGGCGTCCTCGCCCTCCTATTTTGTTGTGCCATCCTCTTCTTGAACAGATGCGTCGCCATTCGGGTTTTGGTCTTCTGCTTTGGCGACCCTAGCGGCTGCTTCCGCTTCTTCCCGTGCTTTCTTTCGCGCGGCCCTTCGCGCCGCTTTGGCCGCGACCTGCTGGCTTTTGCGTTTCGCGCCGTCGCTATTCAGCCGCTGGGTGGAGTCTTTGATTGTGGGCCGCCGTGGCTTCATAGAGGAAAGATTACAACTGTGCTCGCCGTCTTTGCCAGTCTAGTTCAGAATTCCGTTATCGCACGTCGTACAATGCTTGCCATGCGTAAACTCTTGCGCCGTTTTCTCCTAACCCTTTCGTTCGTTCTCATCGCGCTCAGCGCCGCCGTTGCCGCCGACTACGAGGTATTCGTCGGAACCTATACCGGCCCCAAGAGCAAAGGCATCTACGTCTTCCACTTCGATCCGGAGACAGGCAAGTTCATGCAGCCGGAACTGGCGGCCGTAACCGAGAATCCGTCGTTCCTCGCGCTCGACCCGAAGAACCATTTTCTGTACGCCGTGAACGAGACCGAGAACTACAAAGGAGGCTCATCGGGAGCGGTATCCGTGTTCTCGCTCGATCCCGCGACCGCGAAGCTTGGGTTCGAGCAGCAAGTTTCGTCTCTCGGCGCAGATCCAGCATATATCGCTGTGGATCACTCGGGTAAGAATGTGCTGGTCGCCAACTATACCTCTGGCAGCGTTGCGGTCTTTCCGATCAAGTCAGACGGTACGTTGGGCGAACATTCGGCGCTCGACCAGCATTCCGGATCGAGTGTCGATCCGGAACGCCAGAAAGGTCCGCATGCGCACTCGATCCAACTCACCAACGACAACCGTTTCGCGATGTCGGCGGATCTCGGTCTCGACAAGATCATCGTTCATCGCTTCGACGCCGCTCATGGCACGTTGAAAAGCAATGTGGGACAGCCATTCCTGACTGTCACGCCCGGATCGGGGCCGCGGCACATTGCGTTTGATCGTTCCGGCAAGTTTGCGTACGTTCTTACCGAGATGGGAACTACGGTCACGGTCTTTTCGCTCGACCCGAAGACCGGAGCGATGAAGGAATTACAGACCATCCCAGCCGTGGAGAAGCGCGATCCGGCGAATACCGGCGCGGAGATCGCAATAGATCCCAGCGGCCACTTCCTTTATGCGTCGATTCGCGGCGTCGATGTGATCACCCAATTCGCCGTCGATCCGAATTCGGGAAAACTAACGCTGGTGGAACGAGTCCCTTCGGTCGCCAAAGAGCCAAGGTTCTTCACGCTTGATCCGACGGGCCACTGGATGCTCGTGGCCGGACAGAAGTCCGATGACATCGTGTTGTTCAAGGTCGACCAGACCAGCGGCAAACTAACACCGACCGGGAAGAAATTAGAGATCGGAGCGCCGGTGTGCCTCGTGTTCGTGCCGAGCAAGTAGGCACACGGGACCATTTGTAATTAGCAATTTGTAATTTGTAATTTAAGAACCAGCCGGGCTCTCTGTTTCTCTGTGCTCTCTGTGTTGATCACGCTCCGCAGACGTAACCACAAAACTATCAGGACTTAACGACTCGTTCCCGTTTCGGGAATTTTTGTCAAGCATGACGAAGGTAACAAACCCCTCCTAACCTACTCGTTACAAAGAATATATAAGTTTCTCGATTTTGGCAGTAAACCCTTCTCCGCAGGCTAGCTTTAACAATGGAAAAAGAAATTGATTTTCTTTTACCGACAACCGACAACCGAGGACCTTCTGATGAACTGACGAACGGATGAACTAAGTTCTTTCTTTTCAAATATGGACGCATTGAACCGCCCGTAAGTCGTTGATTCCAAGACTACGGGCCTTTTTCTTAAGGAGAAATTACAATGAACGAAATCCCAACTTGTACCCACATCAAAGACGACGGCTCACCCTGCAACGCCATCCCTGTTCACAACACGCCCTACTGCTATTTCCACCGCAAGTTTTACCAACCGCCAGCCTTGCCGGGAGACAAGAACTACCAGGCGCCGCTTCTCGAATCCCACCAAACGATCCAGTTAGCCATCACTCATCTGTACCAAGCTTTTCTGTCCAAGAAGATCGATCTGAAAGAAGCCACTTTCGGCCTGCAGATGCTGCGCCTGGCTTCGAAAACCATCACCGCCATCGAGAAACAGAAGAAAGAAGAACTTCGGGAAAAGAATGTGCCGGAAGATTCTCGGGTGAAGAAAGTGTTGGAAGAACCAGTGAACCCGCAGAATGTGGGCACGGGTCTCCAGACCCGTGCGCCGGAGCCCCTGCCAGCCGTTTCTGCCCTTACCTCATTCAGTCTTGACGAACGCAGTTGTGCCGCCCGCGCACTCGATCTCGCCCAGAAAGCTCGCTCCGCCTCCGAACCCAAGCGCGGCCTTTACGATCCCTACGGCTGCATGCCCAAGAACGGAGGCAAGTAACTCTACGTTGACGGAGAGATTCATCTACCAATCTACAAAACAATCCGCGAAAATCCGTTCTATCCGCATCATCCGCGTGGAACGATCTTCACGAGCGATGGCCGTTAAGGTGGCGGCGAAGAAACTCTGGGACACGCTGGGCGGCGTCGAGCATGGTCATCGTGGAGAGGTAATGGCTCTCGTCGGGATAGAACTTGCATTCGCATACGCTACCGGTGCGCGCAGCGAGATCGCGGATCTTATGAGCTTCAACAATCGGCACAGCCCGATCGTCTTCGCCATGCAGGATTAACGTTGGCGGCAATTTCGGATCGGTCGCGAGAAGTTCCTCGGGGAGCCCTCCGCAGAAGTCGATCACAGCCTTCACGCGTGGATCGGTCGCACCCATCGCAAGCGCCAGGTAAGCGCCAAGCGAGAATCCGACCAGTGCCGTATCGTTCTCGGCGACATGGGGAAGCGA
Organism: uncultured Terriglobales bacterium; assembly: GCA_964460935.1. Lineage (GTDB taxonomy): Bacteria > Acidobacteriota > Terriglobia > Terriglobales > Acidobacteriaceae > DATMXP01. Next base: position 12,478 of record CAYWSM010000057.1, read on the forward strand.
ACTCGTGTAAGTGATGGCGTCGGAAATGGCGCCCATCCAGTCGGGAAACAGATCGCGCATCTCCTGCGGCGACGGTTGTTCGACGGTGCCGGTGCGATCGAAATAGTGCGGAAGAAACACCGCATATCCCTGTGCGGCAAGCATGCGGGCAGGCCGGTCGGACGAGAGCGCATCTTCCATCCCGGTAGAGCCGTGAAGCGCGATAACGGCGGGATATTGC
>CAYWSM010000058.1:0-2299 GCA_964460935.1 uncultured Terriglobales bacterium
CTCAGAAGGACGTTCCGTGAAGAAGCTGATCGAAGACACAACCGACGAGGTCAGCTTCTTGTGGTGGCAGTTAGGTGTGACACCGAGCGAGAGTCACGCGACGCCGCACGTGAACATTCGAAAACCAAAAACGAAACAGAAGTGAGAGCGATCAGCTTGTCAGACTCTCCAAATAATGATCGAAATCTCGAAATGGAGGCGAGAATGTAAGCCGTTCAGGTCCCAACGCTTCAATCAGTCGTTGTTGAACCTCATCTGCAGAGGGGTTAACTAGCGTTACTGTCACTGGTTGCTCTCTCTGATCCAAAGCAGACTGCATTAGCTCGATTGTTCTCAAATCAGTTTTGGGCAGGGAGTATCCCGCAATGACCCAATCGTTAGAGGAAACGAGTGCTATCTCTGCCAGATTCCATAGTTCCGAAAAGATGTAGCCGAACTCATGGTATAGCTTTCTACGCGTAGGTGGGATGATCAGCGGCATCAGTGCCACTTCTGGATAGTTGGGGTGGTTTGGAGGGTAGAAATAACTGAATGGGTCATACCCGAGCCGGAACCGATCTTTAAAGCAATGGAATGGTTTCTCGCCGCTCACAAAACAAAAGGGGCGCACCTCACTGGATTCGCCGGAAGGTACTGGGGCAGACCTTACTGGCGGATGCGTTCGGATATGAGGAGTATAGGTGACTTTCAAACCGTCTCGTTCGTCCAATCGTGTTTGATTGGAGACTGATACAGACATACCGGTCGTCGTTTTGTCTGTGCTCGGTACAACAATTGCACGCTCTCCAGTCCGCATGTCTCGAGTTATATAGTTCACTAGCCAATTAGTAGAACCGTGCAACTTAAGAAGGAGGCGAGTGCTCTCGTTATCTCGCACTTTTCTCCAACCCTCGTCGAAAATTGCATTGAATTCGAATCCGTAGCCTGTATCGGGAGTCCAGTTGCTATACTCCATGAGTGCCCGATCCAGCAATGTATCCCAATTGAAAGTGATGAGCTTGTCATCTTTTTCGAGTACGTTAACGAGAGTCGAGTATTGTCTGGAAACGGACCCGTTTTGCGTTTCATTCAATGTATGTGCAAATAACCAAACACTCTGATCATAAGCACCATTCGCCTGAATGAATTCCATGAATTTGCGGGCACCCTGATTGTTTTTTCGTTCATATAAGGCAGGTATCTCCCACGCCAATTCGTTGACACGATCATCCAGTTCCGTCAAGAAATCTTCGGCATTCTCCTTGAAATCACCGAAACGCTCTGGTGGTATCCCACGCGAATCTCTAACGTAATTGACAAGATTTCCAACCACCACGTATGGATCATCTGCTATTGGGAGCTGGAAATAAGTCTCGAACAAGCGCGTAGCCAGCGGTGGCCGAATACCTGTCTTCGACTGCATGTAAGAAAAGGAAGCGCCAGCTCCAAATATGAATGCCCTTGCCATCGATCATCCTTGTAGATTCAAGCATAGGCTAAGTCTCGCCAATTCTTGCCGATTCCAATATCAACCCTCAAGGGAACTCGAAGCTGATACACATTCTCCATGTGAGTCCGCAACAATTCAGTTACTTGAGCGATTTCGGCTTCTGGTGATTCAACCAACAGTTCATCGTGAATTTGAATAGTCATGCGCGACTTCAGTTGCCGCTCGCGCAACTCCGCGTCGATACGGATCATCGCCAGCTTGATCAGGTCGGCGGCGGTGCCTTGTAACGGAGTATTTACGGCCGTGCGTTCGGCAAATCCGCGGAGGTTCGCGTTTTTGCTGTTGATGTCGGGAATGGGGCGAACGCGCCCGAACAGTGTGCGGACTCGGCCTTCCTGACGAGCGGCTTCGAGTGTCCGATCGATGAACGTTCGTACGCCTCGATACTTCTCGAAGTAGGCGTCGATAAACTTCTTGGCTTCCTTCTGCTCGATGCCGAGTTGTTGCGAAAGCCCGAACGGTGACAGCCCGTACACGATGCCGAAGTTCACGGCTTTCGCGCGGCGGCGATGTTCGGCATCGACCATCAACGGCGGCACCCCGAAAACCTGCGAGGCCGTGAGCGTGTGAATGTCGTCGCCGCGGCGGAACGCCTCCACCAGCAGCGGATCTTCGGTGAAATGAGCGAGCAGGCGAAGCTCGATCTGCGAGTAATCGGCGGAGAGCAGCACGCATCCGGGTTCGGCGATGAACGCTGCGCGGATCTCGCGGCCTAATTCCGTTCGGATAGGTATGTTCTGCAGGTTTGGGTTCTTCGACGACAGCCGTCCGGTCGCTGCATTGGTCTGGTCGAACGTAGTGTGCAGCCGG
>CAYWSM010000059.1:0-35879 GCA_964460935.1 uncultured Terriglobales bacterium
CGGAACGGGTTCAGGATGAACGCTTCACCGTTGTATCCAAAACCGTTCTGCAAGCCGGAAGAGTCGTCAAGAGAGTGGGACCACGTGTAGTTAACGTCAGCGGTCAGAGAATCCGTACGCACTTTGTACGAGACTGCCAGCGCATGATAGTTGGAGTTTCCGATCGAAGCCCATGTCGCCAGTGCGCCGTACTGCGGCTGATAGAAGGCGTTGGGACCAAGGGTCGAAATACCATCGATGATCGCTTGTGTGGTGGTGTAGTCACCGCCCACGTCGTTAATCAACTGATAGATCGCCTGTGTGGATGTCCAGGTTGGATCATATCCGAGGTTCGCCGCAGCACCCGGGAACAGGTTCTCGAAATAAGGAATGGCAGCGACACTCGATGTCGGAACCGCCGAGTGGAATTGCTTCGCGAGGGCCGTTCCAGCCGTGTACCAATCCACTCCAGACTTGGGATCGACAAGATCGATCGGCTGCATGACGTCGCGCTGAGCCAGCAGATGCCGTCCTGCGCGTCCCAAATAGTTGACCTGGATCATTGACCCGTGGGGTAGTTGCCGCTCGAAGGTGGCGCTCCAGGAGTAACTCTTGGGTGTCGTGAGATTCGAGTCCAGCGAAGACTCAATACGGAGAGAGTTGTCTCCGGGTTGAGTCTGCGGAAACGTGATGCTGTTTTGTACTGCGGGTGCAGGCAGAACTCCGCGAATCGGTTGACCGAAGCTAGTGTAGAGCGGCCCAAGGTTTGCGCCTGCCACACACGAACCAGCCGCGCCGTAGTAATCGGATGTGGGATCTTGATAAGGCGAGCAACCCACATCATACGTATTCGGACCGACGGTGAACGACGATCCGAACCCCAGCGTGTTTTCGTTGTCGAAGAATGTTGCCAGCGACTGTCCGAAGTAGTCTCCGTTGATGCCGAATCCGCCACGCAACACGGACTGATTTTCCTTGCCGAAAATTTTGCCGAGTATGCCGGAGTCGAACTTCGGTGACCACGCAACGCCAACGCGCGGCTGGAAGTTTGTTTTGTCCCAGTTGTACATCGGGGGACCGCCGTTGGCCGGACCGGCCAACCCAACCGAGATGGGTTGGGTGTAGTTAATGCCTTGAGCAGCATCAATGGCACGATACTGCAAATAGTCACCCAACGGAATGTTAGGTCTCGTCTCGTAGCCTTGCGTTTCGTAAATCGGACGGGCGAGACCGTAACGGAGACCCAAGGTTAGAGTTAGTGACGGGCGTGCCTTCCAGGTGTCCTGAATGTAACCTTCATAGTTCTGGCCGGCGAAGTCGCGATTCGTCGGCGTACCCACCGGCGTCAGATTGAGAGCATTGTTGTAAGTGTAGTTGGCCGTGTACTGCGTGAAGCGGCCAATCAGCGCGGTCATGGCGTTTTCAGCATCCGAACCGTCGCCGGTGTACATCGGCGAGCCATACACTGTCTCAACGTAGTTGCTCAACGGGGCACGCAGTAGGTCGGTCAGGTAGTACGACGGATTCGTTACAGCGTTGTCATACGCGTTGGCGTAGCTGGCCCGGATATTGTTCGTCTTGGTGATATTCACACCGAACTGAAAGGTGTGATTTCCCTTGACCCAGTTCAGGTCGTCAACCCAGTTGTGTACCGGGGTCACGCGCGAAATCCCATGCTGATCGAGGGTCGGATAGTAGATGAAACGGAAGCTTATGTTGTTTTCGTTCGTATCCCCGCCTTGCGTGAACGCCTGGCGGGTGTAGCCGTAACGGAAGTTGTTAATGAGATTGTTGTGGATGGTCCAGGTGTGACCGATAGCGAAACCCATGGGATGGTCCCACTCATCCGGAGCAGGCGTATCGGGATAGGCCGGAATGCCTCCCCACTTGTCGTAGATCACGTTCGCGCGAGCGAACAGGGTTTGATGGTCGGTTAGGTTGAAATCCAGCTTGGCGGAGTGAGAGTTGAGGTGGACGGGAGCTGAGGCATTAAAGCGGTAGCCGCCCGTATTCATGCCATCGCCGATCGTATGATCGTTGACCGGGTACTTTGCCGCGGCATCCGCCAGGGCATTGATGGCATCCTGGTTGATTCCGCCGATATCGGGGAAGATCTGGTTGAAGTCCGCCGCACTCAGGCTTACCACCTGGCCAGCGGTGTTGCAATTAGCGTCGCCGCAGGTGCGGAACTTCAGGATGCCCTGCGCAAGGCTTGCCGTTGGAACCGGAGTGCCACCCGACAGACCTGCCAATGTTGGCGTTTGGCTGGCATCGATCCGGCCTTCATAGCTGTAGAAGAAGAACAGCTTGTCTTTCTTAATCGGGCCGCCAATGGCTCCGCCGTAAGTGTTACGAATCAATTTTGGGCGCGCGACACCGGCGTGATTGTTGAACCAATCATTAGCCGAAAAAATGGTGTTGCGGTTTGATTCGAAGGCAGCCGCGTGCCAGGTATTCGTGCCGCTCTTGGTTGCGAGCGCGATCTGCGCGCCGGAAGAACGGCCGCCGCCAGCGCCTGAGTTGAGCGTAGCGACACGGAATTCCTCGATGGCTTCCGAATTGAGCCGCAACACTGGCCCTTGCTCTGCGTGTGGCACAGCGAATTCAGCCTGAGTAGTCTCTGTAGGTCCAATGGAGCTGCTAGCCGCTTCGTTGATGTCCACGCCGTCCAGCGTAACGTTCGATTGGTCAGCACGCCCGCCAGCGACGTACCCGTCCTTGGTAACGCCAGGTTGGAGCGTCAACAGCGAAAGGACGTTGCGGGCTTCCAGCGGAAGCTGCGTAATCTGCTCGGACACGAAGTTATTGCCGAGGCTGGCGTCAGTGGAGTCAACCAGAACCTGGCCCGATTCGGCGCTGACCGTAACAACCTGGTTCGACGCGCCGACCTGGAGTTCGACATCCACGGAATTCGCCTTTGCAATCAAGACGTGGATGTTTTCCAAAACCTGTTTGCGGAAGCCAGTGGCCTCAACCTCAAGCCGATAATCGCCGGGAGACAGCAGGTCAAATGAGTACGTGCCTTGTGCGCTCGATTTCTGAGTACGTACATAATTTGTGGCTATATTAGTTAAGGTGACGGTGGCGCCGGGGATCACTTTGTCCTGCTGATCTCTAACGACGCCGTTCAGAGAGGTATTGCTGGTTTGTGCAGAACCCATGCCGCTCAGGAACAGGAATACGCCAAGCAGGCACACGATGGTAAGAGAGAAACGGGTGCTCCAGGTGGAGCTTCGGGTCATATATTGCCTCCAGAAAACGGATGTCCTATTGCCGGCCGCAACGGCACCGCCTCAACACGGTGTAGTTGCGCTATCGACTGCCTTACAAAAAGACCAAGAAGAATGCTTTCTGTTACTGGGGACAGGCGTCGTGGCGTGACCCGACTGATGAATGAATTGTCGTCTGCTATCGCACGCCAGGTTCCACATCTAAGACATGCAAACTCTTCGTTTTCAGTGCTGCGCTCCCCTGCTCTTCCAGATATGGAAGAATCGGGGAATCCCCTACGCAAATTTGAAGATTCGTTGCAACGTTTCAACAGAGGCCAAAAACTTGGGGCGAATGATACAGACGGCGACCCGAAACGCCAAGTGATTTTCGTTTGTGGCTTTCGTCGGCGTTTGTCCGTTGCAAAGCACTCTGGGAGGTGATTGCCATCACCGCACGTTGCGGCAAGCCAAGCTGTAATGCCTGCAGGAAGGCGAGAGGAACCCGCCCTCCGCGGAGACTGCCATGAGCGATGTTCCCAAGAAGCCGGATGAAATGGTGAAATGCCCGGTTTGCGAAGGGCGCGGGGAGCTGGAAAAGCAGGTCTTGCTAGACCGCCTTCAGGAAAAGGATCTAGCCCGTAAGATCAGCAGCTACCTGGCAAATTTTGTGGAAGCCGACCGGAAAGAGGAAATGCACGGGATTCCACCCGAGGAAGCGTCGAAGCACACGTCCGACAACTGGAATCTTACGCATTTCCTGTGGCGGAGGAGCCCGAAGGAGTAAGTATGCATCCGTCGCACATCGATCACGTACCCGAACTATTGAATCGCTTTGATAACCGGCGTGCGAACCTGGTTCCGATTTTGCAGGCCATCATCGACGAATATACGTACCTGCCGGATGAGGCGATGCGTGAGGTCGCAGTGAAGTTGCAGGTGCCAGTGGCCGAAGTGATGCAGGCAGCGCATAAGCTGACTGATCCGAACCGGGTGCTCGAGCCGGTGGACGTGTAACGAAGAGATCATCCGGCGGTGGGAAGCGCGGCGGGCGTGACTCACTGATTCGGATAAGAGCTGGTGACTCCCAGCTCACTCACCGGGGCTGTTAAACGACAGCCCCGGATTTTTTTTCGTTTATGCTGCCCATCTCTCCGACAATATGCGGATTCCCCGCAGGAAGTCCTGAGCGGAGTGGTAGCCCTGAAGAGTGCCTACGTCCATATAGGTTTCGCCCACCTGTGATGCTTGGACGGTATTGCCGGCGTCGATAAAGGCATTCAGCAGGTATCCGAGATACTCGTCGGCGCGATGGCGTGATTCCCACAAAAGCTTGAGCCTATGGAAGGCCGCGCCGGTCGTGATGACTGCTCCCCAGATCCAGTAGGACTGCGCATTGCGCATCTTAACGTCCACTCGCTGGACATAGTCATGATCGTCGCTGACCACGGAATCAAACGCCGAAGGATCGGCGACCGGAAAACAAACGAGGTTCACATCTGCATTCTGATTGCGGTCGAGCGCGGCGCGATACGCGTTTTCGGGAAACCAGATGGTGTCGGGAAGTCCGATCAGGACGTGGTCGTGGTTGCGAGCGAAGGGCTCGGCGCGAAACAGTGCATCGCACAATCCGCGCGGCTCACGCTGCACGACGTAGAATATTTCAGCGGCGTAATCGCGCTCGGCGAAGTACTTCACGATGTCCGTCTTCTCGCCGGAAATGACCATGCAGATCTCGGTGGCTCCGGCGGCGATCATGCGTTCGACAAGGTATTCCGTAACGGCTTTCGGGCGTTCGACGCCGTCCATCAGGCGCGAGCCTACCGGTAGCAACTCCTTGGAGCAGCCCAGGGGTTGGATCCGCTGGCCGGCTCCGGCAGCGGGAATGATGCCAATCATGCGACCTCCGCTATTGACTTGGCGCGTCTGGCGAAAACGTCTTCCAGGTACTGGATCAACTGAACGGCACGACGTTCGCCGGTGTGTTCGGCCAGCGTGCGCTCGCACGCTGCGCTCGCAATCCTTGCGACTTCATCGTCGGAAGATTGAAGTGCCTGCAGGACTTCGTCTGTGTCCCGCACAATGAAGATTTCTTTCTGCGGTGCGAAGAAATGATCGAGACCGTTAAACCAATCGGAGATGATTGGCGTTCCGCACGCAGCCGCCTCGAAAAATCTGCCCGAGGGACAAAAACCAACGCGCGCCATTACCTCTCGCGTAAGGTTTAAAGTGAATCGCGAACCGGAATACAGCGCGGGATGATCCTGCGGCGACACATGCTCGAACCGCCTGACGTTCACAGGCCAGGTCCACTCCCACGGATAAAGCGATCCCGCAAGCACGAAGGGATCGCTGCTCCATCGGCGAGCGGGTTCCAGAAAGAGCGAGTCAAGTTTCTGCTGGCGATCTGCGGAGTATGTGCCCATGTAGCTCATCAGGCAGCGGTATTGTTCCGGAACCTCGACCCGTCTGTGAACGTCGGGATCAACGCAACCGTACAACGGCCGTGCGTATTGCGCTCCCCAACACAGTTCGAGTTCGTTGAGGATGCTTCCGCCACACCAGGAGAGATAACGATCGAATTGTGGAATTTGATCGGCGCGCAGGTATTCGATGCCATTCTCGGCCAAGCCCGCCAGCGTGATTGGCGTGTCGAGGTCGTAAAAAACGTGCAACGGATCGGGCACGTCGAGAACTTCGTCGATGATGCATGCACCTTCAGGGCAGTAACTGGCGTTGATGACGACATCGGAGTCGCTGCAGTCCCGCAGCGCCCGGTCACGAATCCCTTCCCAAGTCGAGTAAAGGACCAGTTGGCAGAAGTCGGAGGAGACTAGATCGCGACGGTTCGCATAGTAGGGAACGTTGCGCTCGTAGAACACAATCTGGTGGCCCATGCGATGCAGCGCTCGCAAGACGGCGCGATACGGTGTGGCATGGCCGTTGCCCCACGAAGAACTGATGGTGAGTCCAAAGATAGTGATCTTCAAACTAATCTTCCGTGCCCCACAAACGTACTTACCTTTCTGATGGCGTTTGTGAGCAGGCCGTTGCCGCGGACGGGCATAGACGGAAAATGGGCGCCGGCTGTTCTGCCAGCGCCCTGGGAAGGATTACGATTCGAGCTTGGCGTCCATGGTGATCTTGGCGTTCAAGACCTTAGAAACCGGGCAGCCTGCTTTGGCTCCAGCAGCGATTTCCTGAAACTTCGCATTGTCGATCCCGGGTACTTTACCCGAGACGGTGAGATGTACCGCAGTGATGGAGAACCCGTCCCCGACTTTCTCCAGCGACACGGCCGCTTCGGTCGCAACACGGTCGGCTTTGAATCCGGCCTTCTCCAGCGCGGCGGAAAATGCCATCGAGAAACAGCCGGCATGCGCCGCACCGATTAACTCTTCGGGATTCGTACCGATACCGTTTTCAAAACGAGTGGAGAATGAATACTGAGTATTGTTCAGCACGCCGCTCGCCGACGAAATCGTGCCCTTACCATCACGCAAACCGCCGTTCCATACCGCAGTTCCTTTACGTTGCATGCAATTCCTCGCTCAATTCGATCTGACTACTACACTCGCGATGAGAGCCTGCTGTCGCCGAGTGGATGAAGTCCGTAGTTTAGTGGTGAAATGTTAGCAGGCGCCGCTTGTCTATCTTAAATGGGGTGAGGTTCACATGCGCAGATTTGTTCTCTGGTTGATTTGTGTCCTGTTGACAGTTTCTGCATTTGCCTCAAGTTCGCCCGAAGTTCGGAGCGACAGCTACCAGCAAGATTACGCGAAGTGGCGCAAAGATCTCGATGACAATCGCAGGAAGAATTGGCTCACGCTTGTAGGCCTGTTCTGGTTGCGCGACGGTGAGAATCGTGTTGGGAGTAATCCCAAGAATGAAGTGCCACTGCCCGCCGGAAAAGTCCCGGCGCAAGTTGGCGTGATCGAGTTTCACAGCGGGAAAGCCGTATTCAAAGCTAATGCTTCCGCCCACGTGAGCGTGGAGGGAAAGCCGGTTCAGACGGTTTCGTTACAACCCGACATTTCCGGTCACCCCACGGTTTTAGAGACTGGCGATTTGCGCATGCACCTGATCCGGCGCGGACAGAGGTTCGGCATGCGCGTGAAGGACCTCCACAGCCCGGAGTTGCAGACGTTCAAAGGAACCGAGTTCTATCCACTCGGGGATAACTATCTCGTTAGGGCGAAGTTCATTCCCTACGCTGCGCCCAAGAAGGTCGCGGTCCCAACCGTGATAGGGCAGGACGCCCAGATGGAAAGTCCAGGCGAGGTTGAGTTCATGCTGAACGGGCAGAAGATTCGCCTGCAGGCCATGACCGAAGGAACGCCGAACCTGATGCTCATTGTCAAAGATAAAACCAGCGGGAAGGGCACGTATCCGGCTGGGCGCTTTATCGATACCACCGCCCCAAAGGACGGCGAGGTAATTGTCGATTTCAATCGTGCGTACAATCCGCCCTGTGCGTTCACGGCCTATGCGACTTGCCCGATGCCACCCCGGCAGAACTGGCTGCCACTGGCGGTGGAAGCGGGCGAGAAGTACTCAGGCCATCACTAATTTTTTTGTATGGTTCGTTTACCGGCGGCGTTCGGATAGTGATACCGGAAGTCCTTCGGTGGAACGTCGCCGTAGAACCGGGTGTTCATGTCGAGCACCGTATCGACGTGCTGCGCGTCGCGCCAGTACGTCCTGCTTGCAGGGTAGGGATATGTCCCCATAGCGTGGAACGGCAGCGGATCGACCGTGAGTCCGTCGGCAGCGTAGAAGTCCATGTCCTTCTCGAAACCGTCGGCGAAGAAGAAGTAGTCACGCGTCCAGCCTTTTGGAAGTGCAGGCAGTTTCGACGGATCGAAGTCGAGTTTGATTGCGTCGCCGGAGCCGAACACCGCGAAGCGGTCGTCTGATGTGCTTACCAGCTTCGTTACATCTCCCAGCCGTGTGTACGCGCCTGCTTGGCGGACATATGGCCCGGTAGGGCTAACGATCTCATACGTGTAGTAGTGATCGCCGGGGACATTCTTCCCGCGTTCGCGGTCGAGCGGATAACCGTGGAACGCCAGTCTGGCCGATGCGAGCGGCACTTCATTCAGTGTCACTTCCGGCGACGACGGCGTGCGATCAATCAGCACCTGGTCCCAGTAGATCTGAAGATTGGTGCCAACGCGAATACGCCTCGTGCCGACCGGTAACCTGCCCGTTAGATCGGCGACGGTGGTTCGCGGCAGACCGGCCGGGAAGCCCATGTCGTCCACAACCTTCACCCAGCGGCCATTTACTTCGGCTTCGACGTACGGCGCTACAGGATCGATGCCCGCCTGGTGTGCCGAGAACATCGAAGTCGCAGTGAAGTATTCGATAAACCCGTGCAGCAGCAGTCGCAACGTGCCGCCTTCGTACGGCTCTCCCAGATCAAGCGTCAGGCTGTGCGGTTCGGTATAGCCGGCGTAATTCCGTAGCAGCTTGAATCCGTCCACATATTCACGATCACGTTTTTCCAGCAGTGGCAGCACGTTTCGGCCATGGTCATCCCATGCGCCGGCGGGCAAGCGCAGATCGCGCAGGTTGCTGCCGATGACCTTGAATTCCGGATACGGTGGATTCGCCGCGAAATATTCATTCGGCTCGACGTTGTAACCGGCCGGATGATCGACGGCGAGCAGGCGCAATTGGTCGATGTAAACGACTTCCTCCATCGGTTCCATGAAGCGGAAACTTAGCAATCCGTTCTTCTGCTTCACGATGCTGCCATCGACTTTGAGGTACTCGGTGGGGTCGGGAATATTGCGTTCGTTCTCGCCGACCCAGTGGCCGACGACGCCCGCACCGATCATGTCGGAGATAAACCGATAGTGCGTGCCATCCCAGGCGAAGAGGATCGGGCACGAGCTGCCGCGGCGGTCGATTTCCATGATTTCGGCCGGCTTGCTGAGTGCAACTTCAATCTCGTCCTGCACAACTCCGGTCGGCCACAACATGCGAACGACGTCCACTTGCTTATTCTTGCCGAGGCCGACCACCAGATCGGTTGCGCTTTGTCCCAGGTATCCCGCGCCTGTGATTTCGAATTTCTGCGATAAGGTGCCGGAGAAGATTTCGATCTTGGTGCCGATACCGGTTTTGTTGTCGTTCAGGCCCTTCAGGGTAACGCGAAGGGAGTTGTTTTTATTACCACCATCGTTACGAAGAAGAGCCGTGGGAGCGGAATTCTGTGTGATGAGCAGATCGGTGTCGCCGTCGCCGTCGTAGTCGGCGGCATAGATTCCCCGTGGTTCTTTCAATTGGACTTTGTCGAGCCCGAGTTCGGTGCTGATATCGCGAAAGCCCTTGCCGCCTTCATTGCGTAAAATGCGAACTTCAAATTTTCCGTCCTTGGTTTCGCCAACTGCAGCCAGATCGATCCAGCCATCATTGTCGTAGTCAACAGCCGTGATCCCCCATGCGTGCTGCCAGTTGAAGTTGGGCAGTTCGGCAGGCACAAAATTCCGGCCGTTTTCATTTCGGACTAAAGCCACTGTGCCGTTCGGTTCGGCAATCGCCCAATCCATCGAGCCATCTTTGTTGTAATCGGCAATGGCCAGACCAACCGACGAGAACGAAAGCTGATCGGGATTCCACTTGCCCTCGCGCGGATTTTTGAAGAACTGCACAGGTTCGCCGGAGATAACGATGTCCACGGCGCGATCATTATTCACATCGCTGCCGACAGCCGCGTAGCTGTTTCCTTCGCTGCTAAATCCGAGGTCAGACGTAATATCGGTGAAGGTGGAATTCCCGTTGTTGCGCCACATCTGATTCCTGGCCTTACCGCTGACCACGTACAGGTCCACGTCGCCGTCGTGATCGTAGTCAATCCACGTCAAACCTCGGATCGAGCTGCTCTTCGCATTGAGACCTACCGTTGACGTTACATCCGTGAATGTGCCATTGTGCTCGTTGTGCAGGAGTTGCACACCAGTTGTGGTTGCGATCGCAAGATCGACGAATCCGTCGCTGTCGTAATCGGCGGCGGCGCAGGTAACGATATCGGAAAGTGAGTCCAGTCCCGCCGCCTTGGTTACGTCCTCAAAGTGGCCGTTGCCAGTATTGTGGTACAGGGCAGCTCCACCTTGCGCCGATCCGGCCGCAAGAAATAGATCAGGCTTTCCATCATTGTCGTAATCGAAGAAGCATGCGCCGCGTCCGGCATTCGGATCGTCGCTCGCAGATTTCAGCGGCACGGGTACAGCCTGCGCCAATCCCGCATCAGCAGCCACATTCACAAACTTCACAGGAATAGGCGCCTCAACCTCGTTCTCGGTACCCGCGACCATCGACACCAGCGACAGCGGGCCCTGATCGCCGTACGCAAGCGTGATCGGCGCGCCAATCTTTGTTTGTGTCAGGTGCTGAAAACGAACGAGGTGCTGCTTGGCCTCGTTCTGTTTGCCGAGCCGCCGATACGCCGTCGCAATCCCGAACTCCGCCGACGCGTGAAACTGATTCAGCTTGATGGCCTGCTCGAATTCTTTTATCGCTTTCTCGTTCTCGCCTGATTGCGAAAGCGTCAGCCCCAGGAAGTAATGTGAATCGGGATCGTTCGGAGCCGATTCGACTGCATGTTGAAATGCCTCGACAGCCGATTTCGCATCGCCGCTGTTCTTGTACAGCAGCCCGAGGTTGTACCACGCGCGCGCGTTCCTGGGATTGCGCTTAATCGCGTCCTGCAGGAAAGGCAGCGCCTGCTCGGTCTTTTGCAGGTTGAGCAGCGCGATTCCCTGGTTCAGCTTCGCTTCCTCGAATTTCGGATCGGCCTGCGCCGCTTGCTCAAAATACCTCTGCGCCTTCGCGAATTCCTGCTGGTTCATGTAAGCCGCGCCAAGATTGTTCAGTCGAAATGCTTCAGCGGCTTTCGATGCGGTCGGTGTCGCGGATTTTACCGGCGTATTGGTTCGCGGCTTCGCTTTCGAACCGGTTGATTGAGCGTAGATGACAAGAGACAGGCAGAGGAGCGCGAACGCGATGACGGCTTTCTTCATGAGTATGTTGGGGTGCCGCGAATTCGACTACTACTGTAAACCTTCGTTGGAAACAACGCGACGCCCCGGGACTGCCGAGACGCCGTCAACATTGAATCACAACTGTCGGTCTAAATTGCGTGACGTGGCAGAAAGATCATTTGCCGCCAGCGGACTGAGGGGCAGTCTTCGTCACCGCGACGGGATTCGAAGACGTCCGTGACGAGTATTTGCGGCTGCCAATCTGGCCTTTGCTTTCCTGCACCGTGATCGTTTGCCCGGCGTCGACGTTTGTGAGCTTGTCCACCTGCCCGCTTGGCCATGCGACTTCGATGGTGTTCGCCTTCGAGTTCGCGCCCAGGCCAAAGGTGAGAACCAGTTCGTTCGCCGAAAGATACGACCCGCCGCTCTTCATCATCAGCCACTGCTTTTCATTTCCGCTGCTGACTCGCACCACGGCGCCAATGCCGTCGCGATTGGATCGCGTTCCCACCAACTTGACGCGCAGGCTCTGGTTCGTTCCGCCATCATTCCGATAGAGCAACGCCGGTCCGGCGTTGGTAGTCATCAGCAGATCGAGATCGCCATCGTTGTCGATGTCGGCGTAAGCAGCGCCACGCGCCACGCGAGCGGCAGCGAACGATGCACCCAGACTCGAAGAGACCTCCGAAAACCCTTGCCCATTACCATTATTGCGGAACAGGTGTGGTGGCTGACGATACTTGATCCGCTTCTGCACGCGCTCGACATCCGGTTCGATATGGCCGTCGGCGATGAAAATATCCTGCCAGCCGTCGAGGTCGTAGTCGTAGAAGAAGCAGGCAAATCCGAGGGTGAGCAGGCTGGAGCGGCCGATCTCTGACCGGGGAGCTTCGTCCACAAAGAGCCCCTTACCTTCATTGTGGTAGAGCGAAACCATCTGGTTGGAGAAATTGCTGATCAGCAGGCTGGCGCGGCCCGAGTGATCGTAGTCGGCGGCATCCACCCCCATACCCGCACGCGCGACACCGTCTTCACTGAACGCAACTCCCGCCTGCACTGCCTTTTCGCTGAATGTACCGTTCCCGTTATTGCGGTAGAGCTTGTTCGGCTGCGTATCGTTGGCGATCGCCACGTCAGGCCAGCCGTCGTTGTCGTAATCGACAATGCTGATGCCAAGGCTCTTCGAGGTCGTATCGAGCAGTCCGGACTTACCGGTCACGTCCTCGAACTTACCGTTGCCGGCGTTATGCCACAGGCGGACTGACGCGCCTTTGTACGATTCCGGCGTGCAATACGATTTGTGAGTGCCGTCGAGCGTGCAATAAAGATCGCCCTTCTCCGACCACTGCACGTAATTGGCAACGATCAGGTCCAGTTTGCCGTCCTTGTCGTAGTCGAACCACGCCGCGCTGGTCGAAAATTCGTTTGGACCCCATAGCCCGGACTGCTTTGTCGCGTCCGTGAACGTGCCATTGTGGTTGTTGTGAAACAGATGGCTCTGGCCCAGCGCGGTAAGAAACAGATCGTCATAACCGTCGTTGTCGTAGTCGCCGACAGCCGCGCCCATGCCATACATGCTGACGCTCGCCAGCCCCGATTTCGCCGTCACGTCCGTAAATATACCGTTACCGTTATTGTGATAGAGCTTCAGCGTGGTCCTGCCGTGTGTCGCGTGCCCAGGAAAGTCCTCGCCGTTCATGATCAGCACGTCGGGGTATCCATCGTTGTCGTAATCGATGAATGCACAGCCTGGCCCGAGCGTTTCCGGCAGGTATCTCTTCCCGAAGGCGCCATTGTTATGTATGTACCGGATTCCTGCCCGTTGCGTGATGTCGGTGAACCGGATGGCAGGCTTCGCCTGCGCCGCGGCGAGAGAACTGCATAAGAGAAGAATGGAAGTAAGTCGAAAAAACATTCTGAACTATTTCCCGCCGCTCATTTCCTGAACGTCTTTTGTCGTGCGTTGTTTTTGGGCAACTTCGGTTCGTAACGGTGCGCTCACGTGCTCGTGTACCGCTTGCCGCTCGTTGTTGTCCTCTGGATGCTCCCGGCGATAGGCTCCGGTCAGCGTCTGCGAGGCCTCGTCCGCCTTGAACCGCATGTAAAGCTTGCGATACAGCGTGGACTTCTGTTCGTCGCCGAGGCCCTGGTAACACAGCATCAGGTTGTAATTCGCCTGCAAGTCTTCGGGATCGATGCCCAACGTCTGCTGGAACTCCCGAATGGCGTCGTTGTACTGGCGCTTCAGGAAATACACGCGCCCAAGTTCGTTGCGGACGACGCGATCATTCGGATATTGATTGAGAACCAGTTTCAGCCGCTGCGCTGCATCATCGTATTTGCCATCGTTACGCAGTACTTTGGCATAGAAGTAATTGGCGCGAGCCAACTTCGGCTGCAGCGCAAGAGCTTTTTCCAGCACTATGCGCGCCCGATCCATATCGCCTTCCTGTACCGCCACGCGGCCGAGATTCACCCATCCATCGGGGTTGTTCGGATCGATTTCGGTGATCTTTGCAAACGCCTGTGCGGCGGCCTTCAGATCGCCTTGCAGGAACAGTCCGATGCCGTAGTCGTTCCAGCGTGTCCAGTCATCTTTATTGAGCGCGACCTGCGGATCAGCCGCTTTAGACCCCTTTGCCGCAACATTCACGTTGACGGTGCTCTCCGAAATCGTGGTGATCGGAATGTCGGGGATGGCGTGAATCTTGCCCGAGACATCCCCGAAATCGGTAGTCAGCGTCTGAATGCGGTCGTCGTAATTGGCATTGTACTTGTCGTGTTGCGATACATCGAAACGGCCGGCAAAAGCAAACTGCGTATTGGAATACGAGAACTTCCGGTACAGAAGCCGTGATTGCAAAGTGATCTTGTTGCCGGCATTCTCCGGAATGTGCAGTTTGTAATGCACGGTGTCGGCGGCGCCCGGCGGAATCAGGCGTACATAGACGACCGCTCGCGTCGCCCAGGCGTTGCGCTTGTTGATCGGGTGCCCGTGCTCATCGATCTGCAGCGAACGGTAGAAGTGGGCGCCAGGATCGACAGGCCCCTTGCCATCGTCTTCAACCTTGCCGCTCCAGAACAGCGTCTGGCCCTTGTCGTCAATGGCTTTTAGCTCAACCCACGTGTCGTAGGCATCAACGGTGCCACCGGGGAAGAAGTGCCCAACCTTGCGCGTGCGGACCACAACATCCACGCGGACATCGTCGCCACGCCGAACCGTTGCATTGACTCGATTGAGCGGCGCAGTCACCGGACCGGCCGTTTCGCCTGACGCATTCGGCGTTGATGTCTCAGCTTCTTCGCCCACCGCAAAATTGGTGGACATATCGGTCTGACCGTAGTCACCACCGGTGACACCAGTTTCGGGAGACAACGCAAAGATATCGACTGTGACCGAGTCCTTCAGGAACTTCTGCGTCAATTCAAGTTGCTTCTGATCTTCGTTGGCAAAGGGGACGGCTGTGTTCGCCGCCGGGAACTGGTGCGAGTGCACGAAACCGTTGATGTTCCCGAAATCTTTCGAAGGCGTCAGCGGCATGTGACAATCGGCGCACTGCTGTGGCTTCGGAGGATAGTAGAACGAACGTGCACCCTGCCCGGAAACGCCGCTGGCCTGCCAGTTATCGTATTCATTGAAGCCGCGCACCCAGCGATATTGGTTCACGGGAACATCGAGGTGAACCTTGTGGCAACTGGAACAGAACTCTGCCGTCTGGTTCGCCATAAATGGTTTCAGGAACACCCGCCGATGGGGTTCGGGGTTCAGCTTCGTCATCCAGTCGTGCACGAAACGGATAACGGGATTGTTACTGGCTGCAAGTTCGTGCAGCTTGGGGTATTCCAGGTAGAAGTCCGCCTGTCCCATCGTGCTCTTCACCTGCACGATGGAGTGGCACATCATGCAGCCCAGCCCAGCATTGGCTTCCGGCGATTTCAGGTTCAGATCTTTGACCGGCGTGTCGAACTTTCCGCTGTAGAGCAGCGCCGGATCGTGGCAGCCGGCGCACCATTTCGAAGATTTCGGGCTGTCCACTTCCTGCATGTACTCGATGGCACGGCGATACCACTGGTTGTTGAACGTCGAGAAGTGGTGCATCGAGTGCTGCCACTGCTTGTAGATGTCCTGGTGACAGCGTTCGCAGGCCTGCGATTCGGTGAAATAACTCGAGGGAATATGTCCCTTGTGTTTTGTTTGCGCGGAACTAGGAAAAAACATTCCCTGCGATCCGTCGCCTTCGTTGTCCATCGACACCGGAGCGATAGCGGGATTCTGGATGCGATTACGTGCGTCCCAGCGCTGACTACGCTGATACCACGCTGCATAACTCAAGCCGGAGACAATCGCCACGACGGCAACGGCGCGAACCAGGGTTGACCCGAATGATCGGCCGCGCAGACGCAAAGTGATCATCAAAACTGCGCCGACCGTCGAGACCAGGATGTGGCTGTACAGCAGTCGGTCTTCGGAGTGCGCCGTTCCAGTTTCGATCAGGACGCATCCCAGAATCGCGCCGGCGAACGCCACGATCCATGTAATCTTGGTGAACGCATCCGACTCGCGGAAGACCCGGATCACTGTCGGGACAAGCAGAACCGTAGCCAGGAGTCCCAGTCCAACGTGCAGCAAAACCGCCGCCGCATAAGGCACGTTGGGCGCGGGAAACGCATACAAGTAAATGGCCGCGACTGCCAGAACAGCCAGCAGTCCCGAGGTGATACGGGGGATACTCCAACCTGTGCGTGTCATCGATTTCACTGCGCGTGGTGCGATCTCGAAGACACCTCACCCATCGTGTCTTTCGAGAGAATCCGCTCGCAGCAGCTTATTCTTCGCCGCCGATACCTGTCGAGAGTTCACGCAGAGTTTGCGCGCGTTTTTTCATAGTATTGCCAAGTGGGCGGTTTTGTGATTCGCGATGACTGAGAGCAGATGACGGCCTCGCTGGAATGCGATATCTTGCCAAGAAGAGGTGAGGCTTTGACGGAAGATTCTGTTGTTAGCAAAGTCCTCGAAATCATCGCTAAACAGAAACGTATTCCCGCCGATCAGGTCACGATCGACAGCACTTTCCAGGAACTGGGTCTCGATTCGCTCGACGCCGTGAACATTTTGTTCGAGCTCGAAGGTGAGTTCAACGTTTCCATCTCCGACGAGCAGGCGCGGCAGATCAAGGATGTGCGCCAGATGGTGGAAGGCGTCACCGCGCTGGTCGCGGAGAAGAAGACCGCCTGAGCGATGCCGCGCGTCGTTATCACCGGACTTGGCATGATTTCGGCGCTTGGCCGGAATGTGGCGGAAAACTGGTCTTCACTCAGTGCCGGTAAGCCGGGCATTGGGCCAATCTCTAGCCTTGAGACCGCCGACCTCAAGTTCAAAAATGGAGCCGAGATTTGCGGCTTCAGTCCCGATGAGCATTCCCTGAAGGCTGACTATCTCGATCGCTTTGCTCAACTTGCGGCGGTCGCGGCGCGCGAGGCCGTGACGCAATCGGGCCTTTCGTTCGAGTCGGGTTTGGGAGATCGTGCGGCGGTGATCACCGGATCCTGTGTGGGCGGCCAGACCACGCAAGACGCTGGCTTCGTCGATTTGTATCGCAAGGGCAACTCGCGGATGCATCCCATGTGTATTCCACGAACGATGGCGAATGCCGGCGCGAGTTTCATCTCGACAGAACATGGAATTCGCGGTCCGGTGTTTACTGTTTCCACCGCATGCTCGTCCTCAAACCACGCCATGGGACAGGCTTTCTGGCTGGTGCGTAGCGGAGCCGTCGAAGCCGCAGTTACCGGCGGCAGTGAAGCTCCGTTCAGCTACGGATTGCTGAAAGCCTGGGAGGCCATGCGCGTAGTCTCGCCCGATACGTGCCGTCCGTTCTCGAAGGACCGCCGAGGACTCGTCCTCGGGGAAGGCGCAGCGATGTTGGTGCTTGAATCGCTCGAGCACGCGCAGGCGCGGGGAGCGGAGGTTCTGGGCGAGATCGTCGGATTCGGCATGTCCTCCGACGCCGGCCATATCACCAAACCCTCGCCAGAAGGCGCCGCCATGGCGATGAAAGCCGCGCTGCGCGATGGACAAGTCAGCCCCGAACAGGTCGGATACATTAACGCCCATGGTACAGGCACGCCGCTCAACGACTCCACGGAAACACAGGCGATCAAGTTGGCGCTGGGCGAGCACGCACGAAACGTTGCGGTCAGCTCGACAAAGTCCATGCACGGTCACGCCCTCGGGGCCGCCGGAGCGCTCGAAGCGGTTGCGACGGTGTTGGCTCTGAAGTGCGGCACGCTTCCGCCAACAGCCAACTTTACCGAACCGGATCCAGAGTGCGATCTAGACGTTATTCCAAATCACGCGCGCGAGCAAAAGGTCAACTGCGCTCTCTCGAACTCGTTCGCCTTCGGCGGACTAAACGCCGTGCTGCTGTTCCATCGCTATACGGGGTAGGAAGTAGATCTCTCACGCACTCACGTGCGCTCGTGATGACAATCGGCTAATGTGATGATGTGAACTCGCTTAGCTCCGCTGACGTCATCCGCCTGCTCGACTTGAAACCTCTGACCATCGAAGGTGGCTTATTCCGCGAAACCTATCGTTCTCCGCAGTCCATCAGCCTGCCGCTATATAGCGGACCGCGTTCGCTGGCGACCGCCATCTACTACCTGCTCACGCCGGACACTTTTTCGCGAATGCACCGCGTTCCGGGCGAAGAGATTTTTCACTTCTATCTCGGCGATCCGGTCGAGATGCTCCAACTCAATCCCGGCGGCTCTGGCGAGATCATCACCATGGGTCACGACATTGCCTCGGGGATGAAGTTGCAGCACGTTGTTCCCGGTGGATGGTGGCAGGGCGCACGATTGAAAGCGGGCGGAAGATTCGCGCTGATGGGAACAACGATGAGTCCGGGTTTCGAGTACGAAGATTACGCGATGCCGAAGGGCGAGGAACTGATCGCAAAATATCGCGATTTTGCGGCGATAATCTTTGCGCTCACGCCCGAGCACTAAGCGGAACTGACACCTGAATCATTGCAACTCGCAACAACGGCGATGCAGGCATCGCCGCTTCCTCTATAATTCCGCCGCATGAAAGGGTTCTTCCTGACCGGCGTTTTGATCTTGAGCTGTGGTGTTGTGGCGCAGACCGATGACCATCATGCGGGCGTAGTGCAACGTGGCGAATCACACGCCGGCATGGGATTTAGCCAGACGACCACAACCCATCATTTCATTCTTAACGCAAACGGCGGCATCATCCAAGTTACGGCCAATGACGCGTACAACGGCGATCAAATCGAAACCATCCAGATGCACCTGAAACATGTTGCCAAGATGTTTTCAAAGGGAGATTTTTCCATTCCGCATTTCGTTCACGACCAGACTCCTCCTGGCGTTGGCACAATGAAGAAACTGAAAGGTTCGATTCACTATACGGCGGAAATGATGAGCAACGGCGCACGGGTGAGGATTGAAACAACTTCGCCCGAAGGTATTGCCGCTGTCCACGATTTTCTGCGATTTCAGATCAAGGACCACGAAACGGGAGATCCTCTAGCGGTTCGCGAGTGAGTTCGACTCGCTAAGTTTCTTGCTTGCAATGACACCCTCGTAAGTTATTGATTCTGTTGGAAGGTGCGCGGAAATTTTCGTCGCGAAGCAAGTCCTTTGTTTTCAATTACAACGCTGTAACTAATTGATTTCATGGAAGGGTGGGGAATTTTTAAAATCAGGTGAGGATCGAGCGATCCCCACCTGAAAATCTTACTGTTTCTTCGCGACTTCGATGCGAGTCTCCGCACGTTCAAGAGCGGCCTGGATATCGTCGTAGTTCAGGTCGGTCGCGCCGGATTTCAACTCCTGCTCGGCCCGGGATTTCGCCTTCTCCGCGCGCGCGACGTCGATCTCGTCCGGACGCTCGGCGGTTTCCGCCAGGATCGTCAGCTTGTTGGGCAGAACTTCGGCAAATCCCCAGGCGACAGAAACGTGTTTGGTCTGGCCGCCGAGGCGATAGGTGATTTCGCCGACCGCCAACTCAGTGATCAGCGGCGCGTGTCCAGGAAGAATGCCCAGATACCCGTTCTTGCCGGGGATCTGCGCCTCTTCGGCAACGTCCTTCACCACCAGCTTTTCCGGTGTGACGATTTCGAGTTCGAAAGTATCAGCCATACTTGGTTTTCAGTTCTCGGTTCTCGGTTTTCGGTCAAATCGCTTTTACCGATAACCGAAAACCGATGACCGACAACTTCCTTATGCTGCTGCCGCCTTCAGCTTTTCGGCCTTCGCCAGCACCTGGTCGATGGTGCCGACCATGTAGAACGCCTGCTCGGGGACGTCGTCGTGCTTGCCCTCGATGATTTCCTTGAAGCCCCGGATCGTGTCGGCGACCTTCACGTACTCGCCCTTGAAGCCGGTGAAGACTTCGGCGACGTGGAATGGCTGCGACAGGAACTTCTGCACCTTACGGGCGCGAGCTACGACCAGCTTGTCATCTTCCGAAAGTTCGTCGATACCGAGGATGGCGATGATGTCCTGCAGGTCCTTGTAACGCTGCAGAATCTGCTTCACCCCCTGCGCTACATCGTAGTGCTCCTGACCCACAATATGCGGATCGAGAATGCGCGACGTCGAAGCCAGAGGATCGACCGCCGGATAGATTCCCAACTCAGTCAACTGGCGCGAAAGCACGGTGGTGGCGTCGAGGTGAGCGAACGTTGTTGCCGGGGCCGGATCGGTAAGGTCGTCAGCAGGGACGTAAATCGCCTGCACCGACGTGACCGAACCCTTCGTCGTTGAAGTGATGCGCTCCTGCAGTTCGCCCATTTCTGTCGCAAGGTTCGGCTGGTATCCGACGGCGGACGGCATACGTCCGAGCAGCGTCGAAACCTCAGCACCCGCCTGCGTGAAACGGAAGATGTTGTCAATGAATAGAAGCGTGTCGGCTCCTTCTTCGTCGCGGAAGTATTCGGCGACCGTCAACCCGGTCAGCGCCACCCGCAGACGCGCTCCTGGTGGCTCGGTCATTTGTCCATACACCAGCGCAGCCTTTGAATTCTTCGAATCCCCCGGCTTGATCACGCCCGACTCAGACATTTCGAGCCACAGGTCGTTCCCTTCGCGGGTACGTTCGCCGACGCCGGCGAACACGGAAAAGCCACCGTGCTGCTTGGCGACGTTGTTAATGAGCTCCTGAATGATCACTGTTTTGCCAACGCCAGCGCCACCAAACAGGCCGATCTTGCCGCCCTTCAAAAATGGCTCGATCAGATCGATGACCTTTACGCCGGTCTCGAACATCTCGGCACGCGTTGCCTGCTGGTCGAACGCGGGAGCGGGACGGTGGATCGGATATTTTTTCTCAGTCACGATGGGACCGAGTTGGTCCACAGGCTGTCCGATCACGTTCATGATGCGGCCCAACGTGCCGTGACCCACGGGAACGCGGATCGGTCCGCCAAGGTCGATCGCCTTCATGCCGCGGACGAGTCCGTCCGTTGGCTGCATCGAAACGCAACGCACGCGGCCTTCGCCGAGGTGCTGCTGCACTTCAAGGACGATATCGATCGGCTGCGGGACGTTGAAGCCCTCGCTGACCACGCGAATCGATTCGTAAATAGGCGGGAGGTTGGCTTCGGAGAACTGAACGTCCACCGCCGGTCCCGAGATCTGGATAACTTTGCCGATATTTTCCATAAAAACAGTTCTCAGTGCTCAGTTATCAGTATTCAGCCTGAGCAGATAATTTCAAAATGTCCCAACCAGATCAGGTAATCAGTTCACGACTGAATACTGATTACTTCTCTTACAGAGCGGCTGCGCCGCTGACGATTTCGATAATCTCTTTCGTGATCGACGCCTGACGTGCGCGGTTCATCTTCAGCGTCAGCGAATCGATCAGGTCCGAAGCGTTGTTAGTGGCCGATTCCATGGCCGTCATGCGCGCGGCCTGCTCGGCGGCGTTCGACTCCAACAGTGCCCGAAAAATCTGTACCGCCACATACTTCGGCAGCAATCCTTCGAACAATTCCTTCGGCGGTTGCTCGTAGATGTAGTCCACCTGAGCCGTGCCAAACTGCGCGGCGTGCTCATCGATGGCGCTGGTATCGGCGGCTTCCAACGAGATACCGGAGGCTGCCGCTGCCTGAGCTGCCGCCTCGCGATCTTTTTTGCTCAACTCCTCCGCCTGGCGGACATCAATCTCACCGATTTCTTCGATGGGAAGAATGCGATCGACCACGATGCGCTGCGCGATCACCGACTTGAACTCATTGAACACCAGGTAAACGGCATCGATCTCGCCCTTGCAGTAGCGGTCGATCACGTTCTCGGCCATCTCGCGCGCCAACGCGAATTCAATATTGCCCAGGCCAACCCGTTCCGCCGTTAACTGAACACGTCCTACACGAGTCTCACTGTTCTCGGGCCGCTGCGGAAACCGGCGGCGGGAAAAGTCGCGCGCCTTGCGGCCGATGGCGGCGATGTCGATATTCTTGTCGCTCTTCGTCTGCATGAAGCGGCTCGCCGCTTTCAGCACATTGGTGTTGAATGCGCCGGCCAGGCCCTTGTCGGCCGTAACGATGATGAGCTGGATAGTCTTTTCTTCCCGAATTTCCAGCAGCGGATGCTTGGCTTTGCCGGTATCCGGATCGATGACTTCAACGCGCTTCACCAGCGACTTGAGCACGTTGGTGAGCATCTGCGCGTATGGACGCGCCGCAAGCGCGCGGTCCTGTGCTTTGCGCAGACGCGCCGTGGAGATCATCTTCATCGCCTTCGTAATCTGCCGTGTGCTGCGCACGCTGCGAATACGACGCCGGATATCGAGTACGTTTGCCATTGTTAGCTATCAGCCGACAGCTTTCATCTGTCAGCAAAATCAGTTTCTCAGTAACGTGAGTACATCGGTTTGGTTATGGGTGTTCGGTCATCGGTTGTCGGTAAAAACTGAAAGCACAACCTGAAACTAAGTGCTAATAACCGAAAACTGATAGCCGATTATCGAAAGCCACAAATCCTAACCGCCAACTCCTAACCCCTAACCACAACTTTACTTCGCCGCCGCTACCGCCTCTTGTTTTTCAGCCACAAACCGCTCTTTATATTCCTTGAGCGTCTTGTTCATTTCGGTCTTGACCTGGTCGTCTAGCGCCTTCTTAGTCTCGATCGCCTGGAGCAGCCCGGGATTGACGCTGTCCACGTACTGATACAGGCCCTTCTCGAACTCACGGCACTGATCCACCGGAATATCGTCAAGGAACGCGTTGGTGCCGGCGTAGATGATCAAAATCTGCTTGGAGAAGGGAAGCGGCGAATACTGGTCCTGCTTCAGGATTTCCGTCAGGCGCTGGCCGCGATTGAGCTGGTTCTGGCTGGCCTTGTCGAGGTCGCTGGCGAACATGGCGAACGCTGCCAGTTCGCGGTACTGCGCGAGTTCCAGCTTCAGGCTGGCGCCGACCTGTTTCATCGCCTTGATGGCCGCCGAGAATCCGACGCGGCTCACCGACAGACCGACGTTCACCGCCGGACGGATACCGGAGTTGAACAGGTCCGTCTCAAGGTAAATCTGACCGTCGGTAATCGAAATGACGTTGGTCGGAATGTACGCCGAAACGTCGCCGGCCTGCGTTTCGATGACGGGCAGCGATGTAAGCGAGCCTCCACCCATCTTGTCGCTCAGCTTGGAAGCGCGCTCCAGCAGGCGGGAATGGAGATAAAAGACGTCACCGGGATACGCTTCGCGGCCCGGTGGACGACGCAGCAGCAGCGAAATCTCACGATACGATGCGGCATGCTTTGAAAGATCGTCATAAATACAGAGTGCGTGCTGGCCGCGATCGCGGAAATACTCACCAAGAGCAGTCGCTGCAAAAGGCGCCAGGTACTGCATCGGAGCAGGCTCGCTGGCCGACGCGGCTACCACGACGGTGTAGTCCATCGCGCCGTTGTCTTCCAGGATTTTTACCACCTGCGCGATCGATGAACGCTTCTGCCCGATGGCGCAGTAGATACAAATCAGGTCTTTGCCCTTGCTGTTGATGATCGTGTCGATCAGGATGGCGGTCTTGCCGGTCTGGCGGTCGCCAATGATCAATTCGCGCTGTCCGCGGCCAATCGGAATCATGGCATCGATGGCCTTGATACCTGTGGCCATCGGTTCGCGCACGGGCTGGCGATCGATCACGCCGGGAGCGATACGCTCAACCGGGTTGAACTCCGTGGTCGCGATCGGACCTTTGTCGTCGATCGGTTGGCCAAGGGTGTTCACCACGCGGCCAACCATGGCCTTGCCGACGGGGACGCTCATGATGCGGCCGGTGCGCTTAACCTCGTCGCCTTCCTTGATTTCGGTGTAATCGCCGAGCAGCACGGCGCCGACCTCGTCTTCTTCGAGGTTCATGGCGAGTCCGTAGACCTGGTGAGGGAACTCAAGCATTTCGCCGGCCATGACCTTCTCCAGGCCATGCACGCGGGCGATGCCGTCGCCAAGCGTCATCACGGTGCCGACTTCGTCGACGGAAATGCGAGTCTCGTAATTCTCGATCTGCTCGCGGATTAGTTTTGTAATTTCGTCAGCTTTAATTTGAGCCATGTGAAACCTGGTTATCAGTAATCAGCGTTCAGATGAACGCTGTTTTCAGAAATCAGTGATTAGTTCTTAGTACTTGGCCGGGCGCTTACCGATGCCTGGATGTTGACGACCAAATACCAACGACTAATGACTAACTACTGGCTACTCAACTGCTCCCGGATCTTCTCGAACTGCCCGCGAACCGAGCCGTCGTAAATCGTGCTGCCGATCCGTACGACCGCGCCGCCTATCAGCTTGCTGTCGGTCTGGTAATTGGCGAGCACGCGCTTGCCGGTCAGATTCGTGATCTGCAGCTCGAGTTCGCGGCGTTCTTCCGGCGAAAGCTCGCGGGCGCTGGTGATCTTTGCCTCGGCAAAGCCTAAGCGCTCATTCAACTCGTGCTCGAACTGGCGGACGATGTGATCGAGCAACATGATGCGCTGATGATCGATCAATACCGCCAGGAAATTTCGTACCTGCTTCAGCAATCCAACGCGTGCGCCGATGGTGTCCAGAAGGTTGCGCTTCTGGCCGGCAGGAATCGACGGGTTCTCCCATACGCGCGCGAGATCCACGCTCTCGCCCATCAGGCCGAGAATGGCGTGGAGTTGCTGCTTTACGACGTTCACGTCGAGTTTCGAGTCGAAGACCACATCGGCGAAGGCGCGTGCGTAACGACTGGTCACTGCTGCCATTTAGCGCCCTCCCTTCGAGCCGTTCTGCGTAAGTTCGCGAACGAACGTGCGGACCAGCGACTGGTCCGTCTTCGGATCGATCTGAATCTTCTTTTCCGCGATGGAAACCGCCAGCGATGCCGCGTACGCCTTCAGATCGCGGCGCGCAGCCTTGGCGGCGGCTTCGATCTCCTGCTCAGCCGTTTCGATCACCTTGCGACGATCTTCTTCCGCCGCAGCCTTGATGCGCTGTTCTTCCGCGACGGCTTCAGCTTCCGAGGTCTTCCGTATCTCGGCGATCTCGGAGTCAAGCTTTGCCAGACGGCTTTCGATCTCGCCAAGACGGCGGTTGGCATCCTCGCTTGCGCGGCGTGCTTCGTCAAGGTTCTTGCGGATGCTCTCTGTCCGGCTACGGAACATCCCGGGAACATTTTTCTTCCATGCCCACGCAATCAGCACGGCGATGATGGCGAAGTTGATGCAAACCAGCACCCAGTAGGCCGTGCCGAGGCTCAAGCCAGTGTGCGAGGCGAACCACTTGACCGAGGGCGACTCCTTGAATTCCTTATTCTCTTCGCCTTCTCCCGCCGCTTCGTTTTCCTGGTGCACGAGCCCCTGCTGGGCCGCGGCAATCGCATTTTCCGCAGTGGCTGAATTTTGCTGTGTCGCAGGTGCTGCCGGAGTAGGAGTCGATTCCTGCGCAAAGGCAACAGCAGCCAGGGTCAGGACAATCACCAGGAATGCGCGGCGGATAACGGTCTTCACTGAGCACCGCCTACGGGAGTCTGCGCCAGCGCCGGACGAAGTACGGTGGCAATGACATCGTTTGCCAGTTTCTCGGCGTCGGCCTGGAGACCGGCCTTCGCCGCTTCCACATCGCCCTCGACCGCCTTGCGCGCCGCGGCAACTTTTGCCGTTGCCTGTTCCCGCGCCTGGTTCAGAATGTCGGTTCGAACTTGCAGGGCTTGCTGCCGGCGTGTTTCCTGCGCTTTGAACACAGCCAGTTTCGCCTCACGCAGTTGCTGCTCGTATGCCGCGGTTTTCGCTTCGGCGGCGGCGACATCGGCGCGGGCTTTTTCCATCGCGCCTTGCGTCTGGGCACGACGCTCTTCCAGAATTCGCACCAGCGGCTTGTGAACAATAATCTTGTAGCCGAGGTACACCACCACGAAGCAAATGATGGTGGGGATGGAATCGAGCAGTAGTTTGCCTAGTTGTCGGAGCGTCTCATCCATGTGAGGTGGATTAAAAAGGACCTTAGCTTAAGAGATCGACACTGGTTGTAGAACTAGTAAAAGTACCATCCCATTTGCCTGAGTGTCAACGAAACCAGCCTGCCTGAGTTTCCGGTAAACCGCTGTGATTCAGACACTTGACAGAATTCCCGATGTGGTACATGTCCCAATGTAGGACTTGACTCTCGGATAGGATGGGGTGACAATATTTGTATCACCTCCGATCCGATTCAGGATCAAACGGGCCGGTGGTCTAGATAACCCGCATCTAGATTACCGGCCTGTTGTTTTATCAGCTTCTATCGTGGCACGAGAAACTTTCCCCAAGCGTGCGCGCGTTCTTTTCCCGATGAATCGATCAACGAAGCCTCTGCGAGAATCTCCCGCCGTTGCTTTCGAACGACCATGCCGCGAACCGTCAGTTCCTCGCCGGGCGCGACTCTCGCTTTCAGGCGCACAGTTAACTCCACGGTAAAAGCCTCCCAGCCACCGGCGACGACCGCCTTCGACATGGACTCATCGAGTACGGTGGCAACGATGCCGCCGTGGATTACTCCTTGAAATCCTTGCCAGCCTTCGGAAGGAGTCCACGACGCCGAAGCTGTTTCTCCGGCGATCGTGAAATGCAGGTGAAGGCCCCGAACATTTTTTTCTCCGCAGGCGATGCACGAAGCATTGAGCGGAGCGACACGACGGAACCGTCCGGGCGAAAGAACGTCGATAGCAGCGTTCATCGCGACGGCTCCAAGTGCTTCCCACAACAGGAAGAAGATTGGCGCCCGGAAGATCCGCCGCATCCGCCGCCCTCATGATGGTGTCCGCCATGGCCGGGGCTGGGTTCGGTCGCGAGGCGCAGGGACCCAGACTTGAACTTCTGTATCAGTTCGGGCGCAGGCACTTCCTGTGGACCGAACCAAGATTTGATCCCGAACTGTTGCAGGTGGTTCAGCGCTCCCGGACCGATCTCAGCAAAAATCACATCCGAGCACTGGTGGCGGACGAGGATATCGACCACCGCGCGTCCGTTCAGGCCGTGGTTCTGCTCAAACTCAGACTTGCCGGTCTGCGGATCGAACACCATCACCCACTTTGCTTTGCCGAAATGCGGTGACAACGGCGATGTTTCCTGGTTCAACAGGACGGTACAACCAATTTTGCCCATAAGACTTCCTTTTTGACGAAATTAGATGTAAGTTACACTTATATGCAGAAAGATCCTGTGATGCCCGTCACCGGTAAGGCAGGCGGCCGGATGCGAAGGCGCGGTTGCGAAAGACACGGCCGCAACCATCCCTGCACGTGTGCAATGGGAAATATCTATCGCTTCGTGGAGCCGGTTCTGCTGCTCATGTTGCACGACAAGGGAAGCTCATACGGATACGACCTGTCGACGCACCTGGAGCAGTACGCGCTCACCGACGCGCAGATCGAGCGCGCCGTCCTGTACCGCACCTTGCGCCAACTCGAGGCAAATGGATACGTGCGTTCCAGTTGGGAGGTCAGCGAACCCGGGCCCGCGCGTCGCGTCTATTCGCTAACCAAGGACGGCTTACAGCACCTGCGAGAATGGGGAGAGGTGTTGGGCAAACTCGGTGCGGGCATGTCGAAGTTCGCACGAAAGGCAATGCGGTAATCTTCTCCACCGGTAATTTGAAACTCCTGCCCTCCGACAGCTACAAGCCAAAGAATCGGTTGATGGCTCCGATGTGCTTGCGAATTAACTCTTCACCTTTATCGCAGTTCTCAGCATTGACGAGGTTATGCAAGCCATCGTGGTCGCGGCTGAGATCATAGAAGTAGTTTGCGCCAGTCTGCGCATCGGCGATAAAGAGCGTGGAGGCATCCTCCGAAAGGATGCCGTATGCCGCCGTGTAGCTGGAGACCACGAGATAGTCCGGTTGATCCCACTTTGCGAATTCGCTCGCGTTCGCAACGAACAAGGGGCGGCCAACGATTTCATTGGCCATCAGATCCCGGTGGCCAAGCAGGTAGTAAAGCGTCGGCGTAATGTCGGTGTTGAAGGCAATTCTCTTCGGATCGCTGACTAACGACTGCCGCAGTTGGGGCGGAACGTGGATGATGAGCGGGATTCGCAAAATCTCGGGATACGGCGTTCCGTTATGTCCATAGCGGCCATACTCGCCGATAGAATCACCGTGATCCGCAGTCACGATGATGATTGAGTTGTCGTACAGACCTTTCTCTTTCAGGAACTGGATGAATTCGCCGAAAGCCGCATCCATGATCTCAATCTGACTGGCATGATCCGCGTCGAAGCCGGGATAGCTGCGCTGTTCGCGACGGCTTTTCTTCGCGTAGTACAGGCCGGTAACGTGAACGTTCAGCGGCTGGGTATAGACGAAAATAGGCTTGCTGGTGTCGGTGCGGCTGGCAATGCGCTGCTCAATCTCTTTCAGCGTGACGCATAGATCGTAATTCTGGTTGGTTGTGTTCTTATCCAGCTCGGTAAAGAAGGTTGGGTGTCCCAGAATTGCGCGCAGCAGCGGGTCCAACGTGACGTAACTGTCGTAGTGCTCAAACTCCAGCAACTTCTGCAACGCATTCATTGGATCGTAAGGCTCAACGTATTGCTTATGGACCTGCATCGTGCCTGACCAGATGGATGGTTCAGCCAGCGCGGTGCCGCCGTAGCGGGTGAATGCCTTCTGCATCACGTCGCTCTCACGGGCGAAACTGCCAAGATTGGGAGCAAAGGTAACGGTAGAGTTATATGCCGACAGGTAGTCCGGCCGCAGGCTATCGATGACGAACAGGAAGATGTTTGGCTTAGCTCCCGGTGTCGGTTGAAGCTTCCCCGCAATGTTGATGTCGACCGGACGGACCGGAGCCACGATATTCGTATATTGACGAAGGAATCGATTGAAGTCGGCGTGCTCGCCGTCGTCCAGTGCCGGTGCAAAGGCGTCGCGAATGGCTTTGAATGATTCGTCGAATCCTGCGTATTGTTCTACCACGTCGCCAAGGCAATTCTGTCGAGTGCAAGCGCTGAAGCGGTCCGCGAAGCGTGGGGTGCTGACGGCTCGCACTGCGAAGAAGCTGATCGCAGCAAGCGCCAGGGGAAATGCAATCTTCAATAAGGAACGTTTCTTTGTCGGGCGATGACGGCTTGTGCTGAGAGCAAAGGCAAGAGCGGCGACCCAGATAAACACGGCAGCCAACCGCTGAAATAGCGAATCCCAGTCGCTGCGCGCAAGCAAAGCCGGTATGGCGTAAGCAGCGGCAATACACGCAACCACCCACACGATGCGAACGAGCGCACGTCGGGTGAACAGTGGAGCAAGAAAGTACAGCGGCAGGGTAAAGGCGTCAACGGAATCGGAGGGAGCGGTTCGATACAGACAGACGCTGAAGCCGGTCAGCAGCAGGGTGATTTCGAGCGAAGCTACCGCCGCGAACAAGGTGCCGCTGCTGTTGTTCAGCGCCAGCGATGCAAGCACGAACTTCCGCAGGATCACGAAGACGGTGAACCACAGCAGCGCCGAGGAAACTACGAACTCGGTGACCGCCGTGGCGCGTATCCTCGCAAGCACTTCGCGTACGCCAGCCAGCACGCCAAAGACAAAGGTCGCGAGCAATAGGTGCGCCGCGATGCTGATGAGCATGGCCGGAGTCCCACGCGATCGTGCTGCGTGTTCCACCGTCACAAAACGCAGATAGGAAGTCACGGAGAACGCGAGCGAAACCACGAGCGCAGTTTGAATGATACTGAATGGCCGGGGAAACCGCTGTTCCGGCAAGCGGCCCCATCCGCCAGCTTCGGTAAATGCTGAATGGTCGATGGCGGCGATCCAGCACAGGGGCATCGGGATGATGAAGCTCCAGACAAAGCTCCGAAAATCGTGGGGCAACGAATTCAGCCCCGGACTGAACAGCAGCACAACCGCAATAAGTCCGTGGACGACAGCGAACAACCGCACAAGGCGCTTCGTGCTCTCACCGCTTGCGTTACGGAGAAGCGCATAGATCAGTGGCAGCACACTGGCCAGATAAATGTATCTGAAGTTAGAAGCGAAGAACCTCAACCAGCCGAGAAATGGATTCTGAATAACAGCGTAATAGGTGAAAGGGATATAAGTGAGCAGGCAATAAAAACAGGTGAGGATTACCACTATGGCGAAGATGATCCGAACGGCGACATCGAGTGCCGCGGCAACAGCACTGCGGTGAAACGGAGATGCATCAGCGCAGTCGATCGATCGCTGAGCATGCGAAGCGACAGGTTTTGACTCCAACTGAACGCCCATTCCGATTACGGCCCGCTGCTTCCGGATGAACGAATCGTCTCACGAGTCTGGGCTGAACAGAAGATGAGTATCTGGGAACGGCCAATCGTTCGATCATGGCCGATGGCTACCGGGCGAATTGCTTTACCCTTCTTACCACGGACTCCGGGGCTTGCACATCCAGATCGACGAACCCGTCGCGATATTCGCGCGAGAAAATTCGGGACCTTGCCTCCAGCAGCGACAGCACCTTGCCCTCGCTTTGTGGCACAGCCAGCCTGATCCGCGACGGCGCATCTTCTTTTAGTTCACCGTCGATGCGATCGAGCAAAGCGTCGAGCCGCAAGCCCTGTTTCGCGGAAACAAATAAAACGTCCTCGGTATTCACCAGCGCGGCTCTCTGATCTTCAGGAACCAGGTCGAGCTTATTGAATACGTGTAACCGCGGCTTATCCTGCGCTTCGAGTTCCTTCAGCACCAGTTCAACTTGTGCATCCTGCTCGGCACGGTTGGGACTGGTCGCATCGGAGACGTGCAGGATCAGCGATGCCCGCTGCACCTCTTCCAGAGTCGCGCGAAACGCCGAGACGAGTGTGTGCGGCAGGTTACGGATGAATCCGACTGTATCGGACAACGTGATCTTGCGTTTTGATGGGAGAACGATCGCCCGAACCGTTGGGTCTAAAGTCGCAAACATTTTCGACGACGCATACACATCCGCTTTGGTCAGCGCGTTGAACAGCGTGCTCTTGCCGGCATTGGTGTAGCCAACCAACGCCACGGTTGCGACCGGCACCGACTCACGGCGTTGCCGCTGCTGGCGCCGCACCTTGCGTACGTTCTCCAGTTGTTCTTCCAGGTGTCGAATGCGGCGGTTGATTTTCCGGCGATCGGTTTCCAACTGCGTTTCGCCGGGCCCGCGTGTGCCGATGCCGCCGCCGGTTTGCGACATCTCGATACCTCGTCCGGTCAGCCGTGGCAGCATGTACTTCAACTGCGCGAGTTCCACCTGCAACTGGCCTTCACTGGTGCGAGCATGACGGGCAAAGATGTCGAGGATGAGCTGCGTGCGGTCGATGATGCGGCAGTTGATTTCGCGTTCGAGATTGCGTAGCTGCGACGGGCTAAGCTCGTGGTCGAAGATCACCACGTCCGCGTTACTCATGGCCGCTGCGCCGGAGATTTCTTCGACCTTGCCTCGGCCGATCAGGGTGGCGGGATCGGGCTTATCGCGGCGTTGCAGAATCTCGCCGACAATCTCAGCACCCGCGCTCAACGTCAACTCGTACAATTCGGCGAGGCTCTCGTCGGCTCCAAAGCGGCC
Source organism: uncultured Terriglobales bacterium (assembly GCA_964460935.1). Classification (GTDB taxonomy): domain Bacteria; phylum Acidobacteriota; class Terriglobia; order Terriglobales; family Acidobacteriaceae; genus DATMXP01. The sequence continues at coordinate 31,222 of CAYWSM010000059.1, forward strand.
AACGTTTTCCTGATGCACTTCCGCCGCGGCCCGTGCTGCGCGGGCGTGCGCCAGCTTCGGAGCTTTTGCCCGCTCCGTTCCGTCGGGCGAATCCGGCGAAGAGCGCTGCCGGTAGTCGATGCCAACCAAAAAGGCACGTTCCCGTGTCTCAGATCCACTCGGGGACATGCCTCTTTGATTTCGATATGGGAAAACGTCGTTGTTCTTACTGCGCAATCGGGAACTTATCCTTCGGTGCCCGACGGCGGTGCAGATGCGTTACCGACCGGTGCCGATACGGCTGCGCGTTGCTCGCCGACTCCTACGCTACGCGGTTCATGTGTCCCACGTGGCATCACCACGGTGGAGATAGCGTGCTTGAAGATCAACTGCTCCTGGTTGTTGGTCTCCAGCACTACCGAGTACTTGTCGAACGAACGGATGCGGCCCGTAAGTTTCACACCACTCATGAGGTAAATGGTGATGATGGTTTTTTCTTTGCGTGCTGTGTTGAGAAACGAGTCCTGGATGTTTTGTGCCGGCTTGTTTTCCATCTTTGCCGATCTCCTTCCTTACACCCCTGCTCAAATCGAGGCCATCCCTCCACACCTTGGGAGCAAAACCTGAATGGCATCGAGACCCGCATCGGCAAGAGCCCGTTTTCGAAGTGGCTGGCCGACACCGGGTTACTCTAACGATAAGGCCTACTTTAACCCATTTCAACAAAAAGCCGCGATTTTCCGGGTTTCGCCCAACCTTAATTCCCATACAGAAACCGGTGGGCGATGAAAAGAGCCGCTAATCTCGCCAGGATGGCAGAGTTTGTCGTTCCCACGCCGTGGGAACTGATCGAATGGGGTGTAATCGAGTGTTTATTGTTACGGAGGAGCAAACAAAAAGGGGTGGCCGCGCGGCCACCCAATCAAGCGAAGCGAACTTGTTTGTCGAAAGCCGTCTTCAATTGCGGTTCGATGAACAAATGCGCAACCTCATACATGCAATCCTTGGGCCACATGAAGATCTGCGTTTCCCGGTGATTTAGTGGTCTTTCGTGCAGATCTGTTACGGTTTACGGGATTCGGGCCTCATTTTGATACGGAATTTCGTAGCTATAACCTCTTCATCGATGAACGAGCGATTCAACAAAGCCGTTGATCTGTTCAACACGGAACACTATTTCGAAGCCCACGAGGCTTGGGAAGACGAGTGGCGTGAGTCGGCGGAACCGGAGCGCCGCTGGCTTCAGGGATTGGTCCAGGCAGCTGTCGCGCTTCATCATCGCTCCACCGGCAATCTGGCGGGAGCTGGCTCGGTGATGAAACGCGCCATCGCCAATTTAAGCGGGTGTCCAGACGTATTGCATGGAATCGATATCGCGCGCTTGCGGCGGGAACTCGATATTGCTCTCGCAGAGCTGAAGGCCGGAGATTTCCGTGCCCCGGTCACTGTCCGGCGTGCGACTTAAGCGACCTGCGCGTTGTTGCGTTCGGGAACATTTGGCGTTGAAGCAAACTTGCCCAGCAAGCAAGCCGCCTGATCGCGGTATGCCTGGTAGCTGCGGAACATTCGCGTGTGCTCGGGAAAGTTCTTCATCGCCGCTGATGCCATCTTGCAATACGCCGTGCGGAAGATCGCATAAGCCAGTAGGTAAGCGGGAAGCCGGTTGCTGGGATCGTCTCCGGCATAGGCACGATAACGTTCAAGAAAGAAGCATGCCGCGTCGCCATCCAACTGCCACTCCACAATGGCGCCTGCCAGGTCCCACGCTATATCCGTCGGGCCAGGGAAAAAGTGATCGTCGCCGTGACTGGAGGAATCGATCTTCATCAGCTCCGGATGCAGCACAGCCATTCCTGGCTGTGCGCCTGGTGCCACCTCAATCCACTTGTGCGGCAGCATGCGCCCGTCGGCAATCACCGGGCGGTCGATCGCAAGCCGCCGTAGGTGCGCTGGAAGTTCAATTCCAAATTCTTGCTGTGTATTGAAGCGCAGCATCGTTTCGAGTTCCGGAGTTTCGCTGACATCAGCCGGCAGCTCGCGCGCGCGAAACGCACAGTATTCCGCTATCCGGTCAAGGACGACTGCATTCGCATCCGGCGCCGAAAGGTGACGTCCTTCGATCATGGAGTACACACCGAAGCCCTGCTCTGGTACCTCCGGCATGGGACCGAATCCAAACTCCGCCACTTTCGCCGCTCGCCACCGCTCTTCTTCTCCGAATCGCCCAAAACCTTCGAAGCGAAACAGGCGGCTACCATCAGCCGACAAGAACTTCAGCCGCTCCATCTGAATCCACGAAGCCGGCCATGCATCTTCCGAAGCAAAAACTCTTGATCGCCAGATTCCTCCGGCGATGTATTGGGACGCCTGCTTCGGCAGGTAACGCGTCGGTTCTGTGTAATGAGCATGAAATGCAGGCCAGCGCTCGGCGGCGTTGTCGGCCGTCAACGTAGCCGGATCCGCTCTCCGCGAGCACAAGAACGAAATTTCCGATCGCGGTACTCCCGCCGAGAACAGGGCGTCTCCCACGGACAAGAAAGACGAACCACTCATGCCCGGTCCTTCATCGACCACGAAAAACGCTGCGCCATGCGATCGCATCCGGGCGACCCACGCCAGTTGCTGATCCGAAAAATAAGTTTCGCGGTTGTACGGATGCCCCACCGGCCGCACGGTCGTCCGCTCCGCGAATATTCCGAGGCCGCGCAGTGTCGCCTTCACCACAGCACTTAATGTTGTGCCGATGCTGCGGATTCCTATGACCGCGGCGTATCCGGCGTGTGGCGCGGATTGGCGAACCAGGTCCGCCATATCGAGAGGATGCAGCGAGTAATACGCAAACCCTTCGGGCGGAGCGACCTTGACCTGCTCCGGCGCTGTAATGGTTGCTATTGTGGTTGCCGTGTCGTCAGACCGCAGCAGTGATCCATTTACGATTGTTTCGGCGATTTTCTTCGTCACACTCTCCGCGGTGGCTGCATCCGGAGAGCCCACATCTCGTAGCGCGCATTCCAGTTCGCCTGCCCGTAGCAGGACGTCCAACAAGCTGTTCGAGCGTTCATCTTCCGTCGTGTGCGCAATACCGCGCAGGCGGCCCGAGAGTTCCTCAACCAGCTTTCTACCGCTGAACGTCTGCTTTCCGTCGCGGAAGATGTACGCACTCCAGGAGTTGTCTAGTGTCATGATTCTCGAGATCTACTTACCGAAAGGCACACTACCTCTTCATTCCGATGAGCAGCTACTTACCTGTTGTTGCTTGGGTTTGTGGAGGAAAAAATCCTAGGCCGCTTCCTTCTTTCGCGTACCGCGAGCCGATCGGGCAACGTCGCCATCTTTATCGATGAAGTACAGATATTGTCCTTCGCGCTTCACCGCGTGCGGAACCAGCACCTTGGCTTCACCTTCTCCGGATTTCGGCTTCTGACAAACGTTCCCATCGCCATCAATGTAATAAAGGAAGCTCTTGTAATCGCGCTGTAAGTTCAGCTTCTTGACCTTCTCAGCCATCGTTCTACCTACTCCGTACAGCGTTGGATGGGAAGGGGAAGGCGGTAGTTGTGTGCCCTTCGTGACTGGAAAATTGGGCTGGCAACTCTGTGATTCTGGGCTACTTTCGCCGCTTTCCGGGTGCCGCTGCCCGCCGTGCCGCCCGTTCGGCAGCTTCCTTCTGCTGCTCTTCTGGCGTCATGATCCGCCTGACGATCGGACCAATCATTCGGTACTTCCGTTCGCTGACCTGCCCAGCATCGTTCTTCACCCGGATCGTGAATGTCGGTTCGACGCCTTCTTTCCCGAAGTCCGCCGTCCCGGTGCTCACCGGGAACACCCCGACCAAGTTGCGCTCGCGGTACGCCGTCTCATAACGATGCCGTTTCAGATTCCACGTGAATATCCGAATCTGGGAGAAATCCCACGGCAAGCCGTCTTTGTTGTCGGTCATCATGACCAGATACTGCGGAACCTTTTTGTCGGCGTCCTGTACTTCACTGAGGACGAAGCTCGACACGATCCGCTGCCCCTCGGCGTATTGCGCGATCTCCAGCGGGATATCGACATCAACCATGCGCGCCAGGACCCAGCCTACGCGCTGATTTTGGCTCCCGCGCACCAGCAGCCAATCTTCCAGCGCCGGAGGTTGCGCTTCCTCTTTGTCGCCGGCGCCGGTCTTCTTCACGATCTTCGGCGGAGGCTGCATCGACTTCGGCTTTTCCGCCGTCTCGCGCTTCAACACCGCCAGTTTGTCGCCTTCCTTCAGTTGGAACAGGTGGTCTGTGTCACGGCCCGGCGTAAGGTGCAGGTTCAGAGTGGTGCGCGCCGTAGCATTTGCCTGCACGGGAGTGTTTTTGTTTTCCGTGACCAGTTTTTCGAACTGCTCGTAAGTTTCCGACGGAATCAGGTAGCGGTCCGAGATCCATCCCTCTTCGCCGCGCTGGTTGCGAACGCGCGAGAACCGTGGCTTGTGCTCCAGGACGTAAACCTTGTCGCCAAGGTGGACTGTCCCGGTCTTCTCGAAGATGGGAGCCAGCCGGTCACGCAGCACCACCTGCGGAGAATTCACATAAGCCACTTCTTTGGTGAGATTCGACGCGCGATTACAAGCAGCCGATGCGGCAAACGCGGCCGCAAGAAGAATCAGAAGTAGCGGCCGTAGGAGGCGGACCCAAAATGCACGAGAGGGG
>CAYWSM010000060.1:0-5948 GCA_964460935.1 uncultured Terriglobales bacterium
CCGCGGACAACCAAAACTTTTGGCGTTCACTGCGCCTGCCCCGCTGCGGGCTTCGCGTCCGCAGCTTGTTTCGTTGTCGCACCTGACTTCTTTTGTGCCGCTTCAGCTTCCCGCTTTGCCAGTTCCGCCTTGGCTTCGTCGTCGGTGAAGTAGCGGAACATCTGGATACGGCCGGGATACTGCTCGGTAGTAAACACGCGGTTCTTGTTGTCGATAGCCAAGCCGGCAGGGGTGTTGAATTGTCCGGGCAGCAAGCCAGCGCCACCCATGTAAATCAGCAGATTGCCTTCTTGATCGAAGACTTGAATGCGGTTCTGCACGGCGTCAGCGACCCAGATGTGACCATCGGCATCAATGGCGATGCCTTTGGGGCGAGCGAAATATCCAGGGCCATCGCCAGCCTTGCCGAAGGTGCGAATGAAGTTGCCATCGGCGTCGAAGATCTCGACGCGGTTGTTGAACGTATCGCTAACGTAGAGGTTACCGTCGGCATCGACGGCAACATTAGTGGGCCGTGAGAAATCGCCGGGCGCCGTCAGTTCATGGTTCTTGCTGCGGTGTCCCATTTTCCGAATGAGCCGGTAGGGAGGGTCCGCGTCGTAGACCAAGACCTGGTCAAGATCGGTATCGCAAACATAGAGGAAACGATTTTCGTTATCGACGGCCAAGCCGGCGGGGCTCGAAAGACCTTCACTGATGCTGGCGATCGCTTTGTGATCCTTATCGAATACCAGCACGTGCTTCAGCATGCTGTCGGAGACAAATAGGGTGTCGCCGTCGTCGAGAGTCAGTCCGGTGGGCAGCTTGAAGCGGGCCTGAACGCCGTTCTTGATCAACTCGACTTTGCCGTCTTCCGGATTCCAGATGAAAACGGCGAGCACCTTTTCATCGACGGTGTAGATGCGACCCTTGGTATCGACTCCCACGCCGTACGGACGGACCAACTGGAAGAACAGCTTCTCACTCTGCGTAGTCTGGCCGGTAGCTACGCCGGAGAGGCGATCCATCCAACTGGCTTTCTGCTTGGTCTGTTGCAGTTCGCGCTTCTCGCCGTAGAACTGGCTGAGGAACTTGATGCGGGTGATCGCCGGCGGATTGGGCCATACGATCTTCGAGTAGTCGAGCAGTTCGAGAATGTTCTTCTTCGGCGGCGGCGTATTGGCAGCCTTCTTCTTGTCCTTGGCTTGCAGAGAGACGGCGGCAAAAAGAACAGCCGCGGCGCAGATCAAGGCCGCCAGTCGCTTGCTGCTTCGAGTCGGATTGTCGCGATCGTTACGCATCGTTACTTCTCTCATTGCGCACGCCCCACGCTCTGGTGGCACGAATCACAAAACGCCGAGTTATTCGCTTGATCCTTCACCAGAAGGTTCGGCTGTGCCGAAGAGTGCGGCTGGTGACAGGTCATGCAATTAATGGCCTTTAGAACCTTCTGCGGATTGGTGGGATCGACCTGGTCCACGACTGGATGACGGTCAACCGGATGACCAAGCCCGTACTTGATTGGGAGCCGCGGAACCTTGGCGAAGTAGTTTTCCGGGAGCTTAACTGCTCCGTTAAAGATGGTGACAACGTGCTCACTCTCAAGCTTTTGCGGGTTGGCATCCGGACCGTGGCACTCAAGGCACAGCGGATTGGGATTGGCCGCGCGCAGCAGGTGAAGATTGTCGCCGCCGTGCGGCTCGTGGCAGGTGGCGCATCCAGTTTCGAACGCCGGCTTATGCAGGTGCGCCTTCTTCATCTGCTCAGCCTGATCGCTATGGCACGCAAGACAGGCCTGTACCGGGTTAGGCTGCAGGAACCCGGGGGTCTTCCCGCCGTGCGGATTGTGGCAGGCGGTGCACTCGCCCAAAGCGCCTGGATGCTGCACCTTTGCCTTTTCCATCTTCTCGCCGACATCGCTGTGGCAGGTAAGGCACATCGCGCGCGTGTCGGTGTTGGTGAGGACTACCTTCCCATCTTTCGCCGGCTGATGGCAGCTATCGCACATCTTGTTTTCGAACGGATTGTGTACAAACGCCTGCATCAGCTTTGGCTTGTCCGACTGGTGCGGGTTGTGGCACTGCAGGCAATTCGCGGTTCCGAAGGGCTGCCCCAGATGCGCCTTCTGCAGGCTGTCGTCTTTCGGATCGTGGCAGTCGAGGCAGAGATCGGGAACGGCCTTCGTCAGGTGGTAATCAAATTCCTGCTTGCCGCGTTCACCATTCTTGTGCGTGATGTGGCAGGTCTGGCATCCCATGTCCAGCGCTGGATGACGGCTGCCGTCCTTCGGGACATTGGTGCCTTGCGTGTGGCAGTTGAGGCAAAGATTGTCATCCTTCGTCGCGCCGGTGGTTGGCTTCAGCAATTGCTTCTCGTTCGCTGACTGGTGAGGATCGTGGCACTTGACGCAATCGCGAATCGCGGGCTCGTGGATCGTTTGGCCTTCGTGAACTTTCTTGTCGTCGTGGCAGGTAAGGCAAAGGGCTTGCGTGGTGGTCGTGGTGAGTTTTACGCGAGTGATATCACGGTTGACGCGAATCTCGTGACACGACGTACAGCCCATCTGGATGGCTGAGTGCACATGAGCACCCTTGCTTTTATCTTCGTGACATTCCAGGCACGTTTTCGGGTCAGCCTTCGGATCGAGTGGAACGGGATGTTTCGCCGCCCACAGCGAGGTGCTGAGAATCGCAACAATCAGTGCCGAAATGAACAGCCGCAACCTCACAAAGACCTCCAAGACATCCTTAGTGCACGCTCCGTGCCGTGCTGGTAGAAAATTGCACTCTCATCGCAAGCTGCTGAATTCAAAGCGTTAGTGCCGTGAAGCGTCGCCCGCCGAACTGCAATGACTGCGCCAAAAATGGGCTTTCTCCCACATTGGGCGCGGTGAAATCGCGCACCCCGTAAGTAACGAGTTTGAAACGAGTTTTGCCCTTGGATCCATCGGACCCTCTTTCCATCCCGCTGTGGATTGAGACCCTCTGTAGTCCTCTACCGCTAGCTGTGCCCTATGAGAACTCCGGCGAGCAACAAACGCTTATGACTACCCTCACAAGAACTTGTGACGAAGTTCACAACGCGTTTGGTCGCGGTTTGGCGATGATGAGTGCACGCGGGGTGCGCGGTTCCCAACACTGCAATGCGCGGATTCGCCCAGAACAGGGAAGCAGCAGAGCGCAACAGCAGCGGCAAGTTATGAGAAACGCATCAGTTACCGTCGCACCGGAGATGGAACGGCATTTGCATTTCGGGTTTGTTCCAGACAGGAGAAGGAGCGTATGGCACAGAGTCCCCTGAGCAAGGTTCTTAAGACACTATCTTCGATTAAGACAGGGGTCATTCTGCTGATCCTGGTGGTGATCGCTTCGGCGGTCGGCACCATCATTCTGCAACGGCCGACTTCGGAAGCCGATCAGATCGAGCGCACCTACTCTCCGGCGGCTCTGTACTGGCTCGACAAGCTCGGGCTCACCGATGTGTTTCACGCGTGGTGGTATGTGGTGCTGCTGGCGCTGGTGGCAACCAGCATTGTTCTGGTTTCCATCGACCGTTTCCCGCGCGCATGGAAGGTGCTGACAAAGCCATACAAGGTCACCGACCCACACTTCCGCGCGGTTCTTCCGGTGGCGGAAAAGATCACAGTCACCAATCGCGACTCGGCGCTAGCGCTCGCCGAACGTGCCTTCCGCAAAGTTCATCTGAAACCCGAGCGCGTCGGCCCCGGCAAAGAGCCGTCGCTCTATGCGGAACGCAATCGTTACTCGGTTCTGGCCGTATACATCATTCATGCCAGCCTGCTGCTGATTTTTCTTGGCGGAATCGTCGATGCCCTCGTGGGATACAAGGGCTTCCTGATGCTGGTAAAACGGCAAACAGTCTCGCAACTGGAACTGAGCAACAAGAAGATCAAGAACCTTCCGTTTGCCATCCGTTTCGACGACGGCGGACGCGAGAACTATGCCGATGGCAGTCCGAAAAAGTGGTGGTCGGATTTGACCGTCATCGAGGACGGCAAAGAAGTTTTGCAGAAGCAGATCGTGGTAAACGATCCGCTGGTTTACAAGGGCGTTCGGTTCTATCAATCCAGCTTCGGCACCAGCCAGGAAGTTGACAGTCTTACGCTGGCGGTGACCTCAAAGACCGACCCGGGCTTTGCGAAGGACGTTACCCTTCAGGGAAATACACCGGCGGTAATCGACGATGACGCTACTGTCGAGCTGGTGCGTTTCATCCCCGACTTCGTGGTGCGTGATGGGCAGATCTATAACCGCTCCGCCGATCCGGTGAATCCTGCCATCGAGTTGAAGGTCACGTCGAAGAAAGCAGGCGTGAGTGGAACGTGGATCTTCCCGGCAGATCCGCAAGCGCCCAAGGTCGGCGATGCGCCATTTGAATTCGCGTACAAAGAGGGCAAACTCGCGCCATTCACTGGGCTGTCGGTCTCGCATGAGCCCGGACAATGGGGCGTTTGGGCGGGCGTCCTGTTGATGGCAGTAGGACTGGCGATGGCGTTCTATGCAGTGCATCGCCGCTACTGGGCCGTTGTCGTAGCCGATCCCAAGCTCGGACAGGTTCTTTGGATCGGCATGCAAGCGGACAAAAACCGCGAGCATTATGAAGAGGAATTCAAGGAGATCATCGGCCACATTCGCGCTGAGCTGCAGATCGAGTCTGCGGTGAAGAGCACCGAGGAGAAATCGCTGGCCCACGTCTAGATGACAAGGGTCGCCGTGAGGACGGAGGACAGTATGGATCGAGCCACAGTTGAAGAACATCCACAGAAATCGGGATACGCGCTGCTGGTCGCGGTGACGATCGGCATCGTATTCCTGCTCTTCGTGGCTTTTCTGAACACAGTAAAACCGGCGCCGGGTGCGCCCCCAGCACCATTCTTTACCGAAAGCAACTTCTTATACGTCGCACTCATTCTTTATGCGGGAGCTTCGGCGCTTTATATCGGGTTCGGCGTTACCGGCCTGGAAAAGTACATCAAAACCGCGTCGGCACTGACATTTCTGGGCTTCGCGGCGAATACCTTCGCTGCCGGGCATCGTTGGTACGTCGCCGGACATCCGCCGTTCGCCAGCGTCTATGAGATGCTGCTCAGCTTCGTGTGGACGGTGGCTGCCCTTACGCTGGTGGCAGAACGCAAGTACAAGGTGCAGGTGATCGGCTCTGTAACTATGCCGTTAGCCGTCGTCGGCGTGGTGCTGATGCAGTTGCTACCGAATGAAGTCCGGCCATTGGTTCCAGCCCTGCAATCGACGTGGCTGCACATTCACGTGACGCTCGCCATGCTGGCCTATGCCGCATGCGCCTTGAGCTTTGCCCTGGCGATGATGTTCCTAATCCAGGACAACATGAAGACCGAAACCTTCCAGGCCGTCACGAGTGCGACGGTCTCGGCGATTTACATCGCGATTCTTGCGACGCGCTTCTCCGGCGCCGGCGGGCTGAACCTGATCGCCTGGGACTTCGCGAATAAGGAAGAAATCTTCATTCAGCGCGGAGTTCGGCTCTTCGTCACGATTCCAGATCTGGGCTGGCTGTTCGCGGTCGTAGCAATCGCGGTGATCGCGCCCATGGTTTTCTACATCTGGGGACGCGTGAAGAACGATGAAAGCAAGTACCTGCTGGCGAGCCGCGGTGTTTTCGTCAGTATCGCCCTCCAGGTGCTGGCGCTGGCGTTCTTCGTTCTGCGGGCGCGTAATGGCTTCTATCACTCCGGTGATGCTGAGGGCGTGTTCCAGACCAGCCTGGCGGCGAGCCCGTTCATCCTGTCGGGGCTGGTTTCCGGGATCTTCGCTTCCCTGCTCTATTTAATGATGGTGTGGCGGCGCCGCGATCTCGAGCGCCTGCTGCCGACGGCCGATGCGCTTGATCGTATAACGTACAAAACGATCTGCATTGCGTTTCCGCTGTTGACGCTGATGATCGCCGCCGGAGCGTACTGGGCCAACCGCACC
>CAYWSM010000061.1:0-6173 GCA_964460935.1 uncultured Terriglobales bacterium
TCTCGATACCCGAATCGAGAAGAACGGAATGCTTCACGGCAATGCCCTTACCACTGTCGCTTCGGATGTCGGCGCTTTGCGGGCGGTGAATTTCAATCTCTTCTCCAGGTTGCGCGTCCAGAAGGTTACGGATGTTGACGGCAATGCCTTGCCGTTTATCCAGGAAGACAAAGACCATGACGCCGACTACTGGGTGATTCTGCCCAAAGCGTTAGCCAAGGGAGAGAAATTCGACATTCGTAGCATTTACGAAGGCAAAGATGCCGTAATCAGCGAGGGCGGAGGGAACTACTATCCGGTGGCTCGGGAAAACTGGTTTCCGAACACAGAATTCGGCCGGTATGCCACTTACGAAATGCGGTTTTCGGTGCCCAAGCACGTGCAGTTGATTGCGAATGGAGATTTGGTCAGCCAGAAAACAGAAGGAGACCAGGAAGTCACGGTATGGAAGACCGACGTTCCCGAATCAATCGCCGGCTTTAATCTGGGAATCTTCAAAAAGCTCGACGTCAAACTACCGCGCGGTGGGTACACCATCGAATCCTATGCCAACGTCGAATCGCCCGACGACATCACCGGGCTCAAGCAGTACGCCGAGTCATACGCTGCGGGGGCGGTGGCTCTCGGCAATATGAACACCACGGGCATGATGAAGAAGCCTTTGGCGGAAGCTCAGCTTGCAGTCGATCTTTACAGTTACTACTTCGGCGATCTGCCGTTTAAGCGCGTTTCCATGACCCAACAAACGGCATGCAGCTATGGGCAGTCCTGGCCAAGCCTCGTGTACCTGCCCATCTGCTCGTACTTCGATAACACTGTACGTCACCAACTTGGGCTCGATGATGTCCGCGGCTATTGGACAGTGGTCGCGCCGCATGAAGTCGCTCATCAGTGGTGGGGACACGCGGTCGGCTTTAACTCCTATCGCGACCAGTGGCTCAGCGAAGGTTTTGCCGATTTCTCTGCTTCCCTGTTCATTCAACTCGGCCTCAAGGACGACAAGGGCTACCGGAAGTTCTGGAAAGACGAGTACGAACTGATGACCGAGAAAAACGCGATGGGGTTCCGCGGCATCGATGCCGGTCCGTTGACCCTCGGTTATCGTCTCGCTACGACAAAAACCGGCAACATCCCTCGCAGCTTGATCTATCCCAAGGGCGCCTTCGTCCTGCACATGGTCCGCATGATGATGTGGAACCCCCAAAATGGCGACCAGAACTTCCGCGAGTTTATGCAAGACTTCGTCAAGACCTACTACAACCGATCAGCTTCCACCGAGGATTTCAAAGAAGTACTCGAGAAACACATGCAGCCCAATATGGATCTCGAGGGGAACCACAAGATGGACTGGTTCTTCAATGAATATGTCTTCGGAACAGCCTTTCCCAGCTATAAGTTCGATTATTCCTTCGAACCCATACAGGGCGGCATGACGATGAAGTTCAAGATCACTCAGTCGAATGTGGATGACAACTTTCGTATGCTGTTGCCAGTCTACTTCGAACTGGCCGATGGACGGATGGTTCGGCTGGGGACTATTCCTATGATTGGCAACAAAAGCATTGAGAATTCCGTGCCCATTAACGGGCTGCAACAAGCTCCGAAACGCGCCATGCTCAGCTACAACTACGATGTGCTCGGCGCGTTCTGATGCAACGGCACATGCTGGTTCGAAATGTTACAGCTTCCTGGGAAGCTAACAATTAGCTCAGCTATTTCAGCAGCTTTACGATGAAGCCAAGACAATTGTCGCAAGCGACGTGATGTGATTTCTTGAATCCAGCCTCTCCGGTCCGTTCAAGATTTTGTAGCTGTTTGGCGGTGGAAAACCGATAAGTACTTGCGATTCAGCGGAAGTGAACTTGGCACGGGGCTTGCAATATCGTTGAGCGGGGACCGTGGGGTTTCTTCCCGAAGTTCGCGGCAACCACAGCCTGCGACGGAAGGACTTCCGGCAGTGTAGGAATCACACACCAGTTTCTCCGCTCCGGTTCAGGGGCATTTCACCGTAGTTATTTCGCGTGCCGTTGTGTGTCTGCAACGACGCACGGCGACGGTCGATTGATATTTCTCTCCGCCGGTCGGCGGATCGTCGAGCCCTACCCCTGTGGGCTGAAAGGTGACCTGAATGAATACGCGGAAACTGCTCATCACAGCTTTGACTCTCGTGCTGTACCTGAGCGCAACATCATTTCTCTGTGCACAGAGTTTGACCCAAGGCGCCGTTCGCGGATCAGTGCTCGATCCCAGCGGCGCAGCCATCCCGGGCGCTAGCGTCACTCTGCACAATGACGACACCGGGACGAATTTCACCAGCAAAACCAGTTCCACGGGAGGTTACAACTTTGCACTACTGCCTCCGGGACACTACACCCTGACGATCACGGCTCCCAATTATCAGACCGTATCGCGCCGCGTGGTTGCGACTCTGGGTCAGGTGACGGCTGCGGACATTCAACTCTCGCTGGCGACGCAGAACCAGACCGTCACGGTCACAGCGGAGGGAGGTGTGCTACAGACTATCTCGCCGGCGCCGTCGACGACCATGTCGACCGAACAGATTCAATTAGTGCCGAATGGCGGCGGCGATCTTTCCTACATCGCGCAGACTTCGCCGGGCTCGCAGATGAACACGCAAGGCGGGTACGGCAACTTCGCGTCGAATGGCCTTCCGGCGATCACGAATAACTTTACCGTGAACAGCATGCCGGAGAACGACCCGTTCCTGAACCTGAACAACTCGGGCGCGACCAACATTCTGCTGGGGCAGAACGATGTTGGCGAGGCGACGGTGGTCACGAACGGCTACGAAGGACAGTACATGCAAGCCGGCGCGAACGTGAACTACCTGAGCCGCTCGGGCACGAATACGTTCCATGGCAACGCAATCTGGCGCTGGAATGGGCGATACGTCAATGCCAACAACTACTTCAACAAGCAGAATACGCCGCCGACGCCGCGTGGTTTCGTCAACGACAACATGTGGGCGGCGTCCTTTGGCGGACCGATCAAGAAGGACAAGACCTTCTTCTTCGTGAACACCGAGGGCCTCTACGTCATCGTACCGGTATCTTCGATCGTGAAAGTGCCGAGCACGCAGTTCCAGACGGCCACACTGGCGAATATCGGGGCCACCCAGCCGGCAGCGCTTGATCTGTACCGGAGCATGTTCAACATCTACAACAACGCGCCGGGAGCGGCCAACGCCGCCAACGTCATTCCCGGGGGCGGTTGTCCGGATAATTTCACAGTAAGCGGATTCGGAGGGACTGGCGGTGCGCCTTGCGCGTTGCAGTACAACTCCACTGTTAATGCCAACACGCATGAATGGCTGATCACGGGACGCCTGGACCAGAACATCGGCAACAACGATAAGGCCTTCGTCCACTTCCGCATGGATCGCGGCCTGCAGGCGACCCTAACGAGTCCACTGGATCCGATTTTCAATGCCACCAGCTTCCAGCCGCAGTATGAAGGACAGCTCCAGTGGACGCACACACTGAGCAACAACACCATCAATTCGTTCAACCTGAACGGGTCGTACTATCGAGCGATTTTCGACTTCACGGACCGGGCGGCAGCTTTGGCATTGCAGCCTCTGGAGTTCTCATTCTCCGGCGGTGCATTCACCACGCTGGGCCGCGGATATAACACGTTTCCTCAGGGCCGCAACGTTACGCAGTATGGCTTCGTCGATGACTTCAGCCACACGATGGGGAACCACACCATCAAGGTTGGAGCGAACTTAGCTCGTTTCGACGTGACAACGTTCGGGCCTGGAATCGGAATTATGCCGATTTCCGCCGGTGAGACTCTCACTGATTTCTATAACGGTCTTGCCAGCAACTACACGCAGGCTTTCCCGACGCGGCTGGAACAGCCGATCAACCTTTACAACCTGGGCTTCTACGGCCAGGACACCTGGCGTGTCCGCAATAGGCTGACATTAACGTTCACGATGCGTGCGGACCGCAATTCCAATCCGAATTGCGTGACGAACTGCATCAACCGGTTCGCCGGCGATTTTGAATCCGTCAATCACGATTTGACCACGCCTTATAACCAAACCATCCTCTCCGGCCTAAGCCAGGCGCTACCCGGTTCGTATCACCCGTGGACCTTGGAGCCTCGCTTCGGGTTCAACTGGGCTCCGTACGGAACGGATGCGGGATTGGTGGTCAGCGGTGGATTCGGGTTATTCGGCACAACGCTGCCGGCAGCATTCGTTGACAGCCTAGTATCGAATTTGCCGGCAGATCCGTCGTTCACGGTCAGTGGCCGGCCGTTTGCGCCGGGTGTAAACGGCAATGCGCAGAGTGCTGCTGCCGCGGCGGCGGCCGCACTGCAGAGCGGCTTCGCACAAGGTGCAACGTGGGCCGATCTGAATTCCGCGGTTTTGTCATCAACCGGAACCGCATTCGCCACTCCAAACTTCTTCAACGCCGGAGCCGACTATCACACACCGCGATTCCAGGAATGGGACCTGCAAGTGCAGAAGTCGATCGGCGCCAACAGTTCGCTGACCCTGAAGTATGTCGGCAATCACGGCATTTGGGAACAAATCAACAACACCGGCCTGAACGGCTACTGCGGAACGACGCTGATTGCGACGCAGGATCCCACCACCGCGGTTCCATGCCTGGGTGGTCCGGACACCGCATTGGGATCATTGGGGTTCACCGGAACGACGTTTGCGGGATTGCCGACAACGCCGTTGGATCCGCGCTTCAATACCATCACTCAATTCTCGTCCGGGTATAACTCGAACTATAACGGCCTGACAGCGTCGTTCCAGCGGCGCTTCTCATCGTTCCAGTTCCAGTTGAACTACACCTGGAGCCATGCGCTGGATTACGTTTCCAACGCGGGCGTCGGGAATGAGCCGTTCAACGATAATACAAACCTCAGCGTTACAAATCCGCAGAACCCGTTTAACGTTTTCCAGAACATGTATGGCAATGCCGACTACGACATTCGCCATTACTTCAGCGCCAATTATGTCTATAGCACGCCGAAGAACGCGTTCGGCGGCGGCAAACTTGGACACTTTTTGGCTGACTGGACGATCGCGGGGTCAATCTTCGCGCGTTCGGGTCTGCCGTTCACGGTCACGGATGCCACGACGGGTCCAACGCTGTCGGCCTATGGATACGGCGGCGTCGATCTGGTCGGCTCGATCTTCGGCGACCAGATCGGCGGGTTCGGCACGGGAGCTCTGACGTGCGGCTCGCAATACTCGCACTCCGCCGATCCGTGCGCGGCAATGGCCAACAACTTTGCTGCGTCAACGACGGGTTTTGGCAACCAGCGCCGGAACCAGGTGTACGGTCCAAACTTCTTTGATACGGACCTGACAATCTCGAAGGAGATCCCGATTCCCCGGTGGGAAAGCGCCCGCCTGAGCATCGGAGCAACCGCCTTCAACCTGTTCAACCACCCGAATTTCGATCAACCGGTACAGGATGTGACCAGTGGAAGCTTTGGCTTCATCCAGTCCACGGTGAATCCGCCGACATCGATTTACGGGTCGTTCCTTGGAGCGGACGCTTCTCCACGTACGCTGCAAAGCTCGATCAAACTTATTTTTTAAACGCCGAGCACACTCGTCACTCGAGCCGGTCGAAATTTTGGCCGGCTCGTTTTTTTGCACGGTGCAGCAGGGAAGCATGAATTATCGGGCGGCGATCAGCGGAACGGCGACGATAGCTGCAATCATACCCGAGGTCTGGAGGCGCGAGATTTTCTCTTTCAATAACACCCGAGCGAGAATCACGGTACTCGCCGGATACAAAGACGACAACACCGTCACGACGTCCAGGCGTCCGTGGCGGACGGCAATCATGAAAAACATGTTGCCGAGCGAATCGAAGATGCCGGCGACGATCATCCAGGGAAGAAGCTTGCGGGATGGCGCCCACGGTTTGCGGGAGATGATCACAATCGTGAGCATTTCGAGAATCGACGCCGCTCGCGCGGAAACGAGCGGCCAAAACACGGCTTCCGTAGCGGCCTGCCGGCTGAAGATGAGATAGCCGCCAAACCCTATTCCAGCGCAGATGGCCAGGCCGAGTCCTTCGGGGCGACCTAGCTTGCCGGACGGCATCGCGATCAGCCAGATGGCGACGAGCGCGAGCGCGAATCCGAAGAGCTGGATGGGAGCAGGATAACCTTCC
>CAYWSM010000062.1:0-2726 GCA_964460935.1 uncultured Terriglobales bacterium
TGCTTTACCACTTTGCCGACGTCCTGCGCCTTCTCGCGCGTGGTGATCAACAAAGCATCCTCGGTTTCGACAATGACCAGATCGTTAACACCGACGGTTGCGACGAACTTCTTCGGCGAGTGAACGTAATTCCCGCTGGCATTCAGCACAAAGCTCCCCAGCGCGTGGATTACGTTTTCACCTTCCTTTTGCTTAGCGGAACGATGTTCATAAAGCGCTGCCCAGGAACCGAGGTCGTTCCATCCGAAGTTGCTCGGAATGCAGTACAGATGCGAGTTTCCTTCGCCCTTTGCTGAACGCGGTTCCATGACGGCGTAATCGACGCTGATGTTTTCGCACTTCGGATACAACTTCGCTAAAACACTGTCGAACTTGTGCGTGCCGTATACATCAGCAATCTCTTCGAGGATCGAGGCTGTATGCGGTAGATGCTCACGCAATGCATTCGCCAGCGTACGCGCGCCCCAGACGAACATACCGCTGTTCCAGTAGTAGTTTCCGGCCGCCAAGAAGCGCTGAGCCGTGTCCTGGTCGGGCTTTTCTGTGAACCTCCGGACATCGAGCACCTCCGGTTCAGAAGCAGCACCGGCTTCGATGTATCCGTAACCGGTTTCGGCTCGATGCGGCTGGATTCCCATCACCACCATGTTCTCGTTTCGCGCGGCGATCTCGACAGCACATTTGATGATGCGGCGAAACTCTTTTTCGGCGGCGATGACGTGGTCGGAGGGAAAGAGACCTATGACAGCATCGGGATCTTCGCGCTGGATAATGAAAGCCGCCAACCCGATCGCCGGGGCGGTGTTGCGGCCGAGGGGCTCGGCGATGATCTGCTTCTTCGGCAGCTTGGGGAGTTGGCGGGCGATTCCATCGCGCAGGTCACCATTAGTGACAATCCAGAAACGCTTCGCATCGGCAAGGGGCAGCAGGCGATCGACCGTCTGCTGGATCATGGTGCGGTCGCCGTCAAGCGCTAGCATTTGCTTGGCAAGCTTCCGGCGGCTCAATGGCCAGAAGCGCGTGCCGCGGCCTCCAGCAAGGATGACAGGATAGAAGTTGGGTTTCTTCGCCAAGTTCGTTCCGCGATTTACTTACTACCCACTCAAGCCAAAAGAAGGCTTGAATGGGGCACCATTAATAATTCCTACACGTGCGCTTCGGCGCCACTGACCAGCAGCGTCCGGGGAACCGGCAGCTTTTCCGCAGGGACAGTGGAGCGAATGAATTCTACTTCCCACTGTGGACGAACGTGCGCACTCTTTACGCTTGCCGGAATCACAACCGCTTCACCGCGCGTGAATGATACCGGAGCCACCCCCGGCGTTTCGATCACGCCACCGCCAGCCACGGCAACAAGGGACTGCGACGCAGTGTTCGCAGTCAATTCGAACAACTGGTTTTTCTTTAGACTGAACTTCTCAACCACAAAAAACGGCGACGCGACCAGCACCGGCGGTTTTGCGTCCAGCACTTTGCCGGCGTTCGTGATCTCCTTCGTGGCCGCAATTCCCTGCTCGACGTGCAACTCTCGAGGACGGCCGTAATCGTACAACCGAAAAGTCGTGTCGGAATTCTGTTGCGTCTCGACCAGGATCGATCCCGCTGCGATTGCGTGCACCGTTCCGGCATCGACGTAGTACATTTCACCCTGTCGAACGTTAATCCAGTTGAGCAGGTTCTCGGCCGTTTTGTCTTCGATTGCCCGTTTCAGTTGTTCGCGCGTAGCGCCCGGCTTGAGGCCAAGTCCGATTTTCGCTCCAGGCTTGGCGTCGAGCACGTACCAACATTCCGTCTTGCCCACCGGCTGCCCCAGTTTCTGTGCGCCATCATCATCCGGATGCACCTGAACCGACAGCGTATCAGTCGGGAACAAGAACTTCATCAGTAGCGGATAGCGATCGGCTTGCGGCGCCGTGTCACCGACGAGATCGCGACCGTACTGCTTCGCAAGTTGATCGAGCGTTTTGCCGGCGAGTGGTCCATTCGCAACTACACACTGATCTCCCGTAAGCCACGACTCGCCGATTCGTTCGCCATCCTTGCCCGGGAATTCTGAGTAGATGGGCGACAGGTCGCGCGAGCCCCATGGGCGCGGGCTGAAAAATGGTTTCAGAAGCAGAGGATAAAGTTCCATCTGTTATGAATGGTAACGCACGATGCCGGGCCAGAGAACCGGCCCTGCAGTTTAGACA
Organism: uncultured Terriglobales bacterium; assembly: GCA_964460935.1. Lineage (GTDB taxonomy): Bacteria > Acidobacteriota > Terriglobia > Terriglobales > Acidobacteriaceae > DATMXP01. The sequence goes on from CAYWSM010000062.1 coordinate 2,193, forward strand.
TAGTTACCTGGACTTCTGTTGCAAAGCAAAGCCGGTCGGGGGCGACCGGCCTCCATCACATGTAGCTGAACTATAGCGATCCGAAGAATTTCTTCATGCGTTCCAGGCCGCGATTTACTTCCGTCATCGAGGTCGCGTACGACAGGCGAATGTGCTCCTTCGTGCCGAACGCTTCGCCTGGAACAACAACAACGTGCGCCTCGCGAAGCAGTTTCCCTGCCACATCCGCCGCTGAGTTCATTCCGCCCTTGCCGAAGAATTTCGACACATTCGGATACGCGTAGAACGCGCCATGCGGAGTAGTACATGTAATTCCCGGAATATCGTTTAAGCCGCTCACAATGCGATCACGAAGCTTGCGGTAATCGGCAAGCATTTCATCCACGCACTCCTGCGGACCATTCAGCGCCGCAATCGATGCTTTCTGCACAATCGAGGTCGGATTCGATGTCGACTGGCTCTGCAATTTGCTCATCGCCGCCGTAATCGGCGCCGGTGAAAGTGCATATCCCATGCGCCATCCGGTCATAGCAT
>CAYWSM010000063.1:0-12841 GCA_964460935.1 uncultured Terriglobales bacterium
TTGTTCTCTTCCATTGGCCAGCAGACGTTCGTCCTGGGAACCGAGCCGCCGATGGCCAACGCGGTCAAGCTGAGCGGAAATTTCCTGATTGCGGCGGTCATCGAGTGCCTTGGCGAGGCAGTAACACTGGTACGCAAGTACGGAGTCGATCCGCACCAGTACATCGAGATGCTAACGTCAACGTTATTCGCGGCTCCCGTTTACAAGACTTATGGCGGTCTGGTGGTCAACGAAAAGTTCGAGCCGGCGGGATTCAAGCTGAAGCTTGGATTGAAAGATGTGCGTCTTGCACTCGCAGCGGGTGAGGCGGTAAATGCTCCGTTGCCGGTGGCAAGCCTGATCCGCGATCACGCGATTGCCGCAATCGCGAATGGTATGGGCGACCTGGACTGGTCGTCGCTATCACAGGTGGCGGCGCAAAATGCGGGACTGAAGCGCTGAGATTAGCGTGTTGCTGACGGCGTCTTCTCAGCTTCCCGCGCCGCCTTCATCACTGTTTTCTCCATGCGCATCTCGCCCGCCCAGTAGAGGCTGATTTCGTGACCGTCGGGATCGTTTAAGTACGCATGCCTCCAGCCCCACGGCATCACTCGTGGCATCTGGGTGATGTAGAAGCCCTTCGCCTGCAGCTTGCGGCAGAAATCGTCGACTTCGCGAATCTCGAAGTAAAGACGTACGCCTTCGCTTGCTATCGGCGTCCCCGGTCCGGCCAGATGCAAGGCGATCGTACCGTCTCCTCCGGGAGCCTTCAGTCGCGCGTAGATGGAAGCGCCTTCGTGCTGAAAGTCTTCGATCAAATTCAGTCCAAGCAAATCGCGATAGAAGCCCAGGGACCGCCGCACGTCCTTGCAGTAAATCATGGCGTGGTTAAAGGTCAGTTTGTCGCCCGCGGAAGACGTAACGGCACTCGCCAATTTTTTTGGTCGAGTGCTGAGATTGACTTTGATTTTTTTCTTAGCAGGGATTGACTTCCTGGCAGTAGCAGGACGCTTCTTCAGCGCCTTTTTTGCAGCTTTCTTAGCCATGGCGAACGCTCATTTGAAATGGCGGACGCCATTCTACTCGAACTAGGCAGCTTCTGAGTCGTCTTCCGCCGGATCGGGAATCGTGGACGGCGGATCACTGGTCGGGAAGGAGTCGGCCAATGTTTTGTCGAGCATCTTTTCGCGTCCTTCCTCTTCGGAGTCGTCCGCAACCGGGCGTTCCTCCGGATCGCGATGGCTGCCTGGGTGTTCCGGGTCAAAAGGCGTGATTTGCGGATCGCCGGGCTTTTTCACCTTCTCAGTCACGGTGGCTCCTCAAGGGCTGGACACGCCCGAATCCTGCTGTTAGAGGACGTTTCAGCGATAGGAGTTGGCCATTCGAAATTGGTACTTCAGGCAGCGAGATCGATGTCCGAAAGAGCTTCCGCTACTACATTCAACAGCGTATTCGGGACAACGGGCTTCGCGAGCAATAGGAAACTATGGCCTGAACGCCGGGCGCGCTTATTCAGGTCGAAGCTGGTTGGATCACCGGAAATCAGGATGACCCGGCATTGCGGATAGAAGCGTTCGAAATAGATCGCAAGGTCGATGCCATTAATGGAATTCGGATCGAGCGCAACGTCGGCAATCAGCAAGTCTGGTGAGAGTTCCGCCGCCAGATCGAGGACATCTCCGGACGTGTAGCGCGCATGAGCTTCGTAGCCATGAAGCCTCAGAATTTCGGTAATGGAATCAGCGATCGACGATTGATCATCCAGAACGAAGATCCGGGCCAGTCGGGTCTTTGCCATAGGGGACGCCACACTTGATTGGAAGTAGGGATACGGGGAGCCGGGTTGTACGTAACTCAGCGGTTCTGGCGTCTTCGCTAGAATATTCTGTGAATCATGCCTTCATCGAATGCTGCCCCAGAACCGAGCCTCTCTCAAACGCAGGAGTGGTCCCATTACATCGAGGATTTTCGCCGCGCCGCACACGACGCGGTAGATTGGATTGCCCAGTACCTTGCTAACACCCGAGACTACCCGGTGGTTCCCGACGTCAGGCCCGGAGCTCTCGTGGACATGCTACCCAAGTCGGGCCCCGAGCGCGGCGAATCGTTTGAGGCGATCCTCCGCGACTTCCGCGAGCAGGTGATACCCTCCGTTACACATTGGAATCATCCTGGATTCCTCGCCTACTTCGCGTGCACCGGATCGACACCCGCGATCATCGGTGAAATGCTCGCCGCTGCGCTGAATACCAATGGACTTCACTGGAAAACCTCGCCGGCGCTGGTGGAACTCGAACAGGTGGCACTTGGATGGATGCGGGAATGGATGGGACTCCCGCGCGACTGGTTCGGCATGGTTTTTGACACCGCGTCCACTGGAAGCATGCACGCTCTTGCCGCGGCACGTGAGTACGTCGCTCCGGAAGCGCGGGAGAACGGCACGCCACCGGGCCTGGTGATGTATACCTCCGAGCAATCGCATTCCTCCATCGAGAAAGGAGCCATCGCGATCGGCATTGGACAGAAGAACGTCCGCAAGGTGCCGGTCGATGCCGAGTTCCGCATGGATGCACGTGCGTTAGCCGCGCTCGTCGAAAAGGATGTCAAAGCAGGCTTGCGACCCTTCTGTGTTGTCGCAACGATTGGCACGACGTCGACAACCAGCATCGATCCCGTTTCCGTCATCGCTGATATCGCCGAACACCATGGAATGTGGCTGCATGTCGATAGTGCGTACGCCGGCTCGGCGGCGATCATTCCGGAATTCCAGTGGATCATGGAAGGCGCATGGAGAGCGGATTCACTGGTCGTGAATCCGCATAAGTGGCTGATGACGCCCATCGACCTGAGCATCTTCTATACGAAGCGTCCGGAGATTTTGCGGCGCGCCTTCTCCCTAGTTCCCGACTATTTGAAGAACCAGGAAGACCCGCGCGCGGTGAACCTCATGGATTACGGCGTACCGCTGGGACATCGCTTTCGCGCGCTGAAGTTCTGGTTTGTGTTGCGCTACTTCGGCCGTGAGCGGCTGGCACAAGCGTTGCGAACACATATTCAGTGGGCGCAGGATCTGGCTGAACTGATCGAGCACGACGCGCGTTTTGAGATCAGCGCTCCGCATCCGTTCTCAACCGTATGCTTCCGGTTGAAGAGCGGGGACGAAGAGAACACGGCGATTCTCGAACAGGTGAATGCGTCCGGAAAGTTCTACATCTCGCAGACGAAGCTGCGGGGAAAAACCGTGTTGCGCGTATCGATTGGAAATCTCGGCACAACCTGGGAAGACGTGCTCGCGTGCTGGGAAATGATCCGCAGTGCTTAGCGACAAAAAAGAAAGGCCGGCCACATTGGCTGGCCCCCGAACGCCCATGCAGTGACTGATTAGCGTCCGTAACCCTGCTGATATCCCTGTTCGTAACCCACGCGGTAAGTATCTTTGTATGCCTGCTTGTCACCAAAAGCAGAGCTGTACCCGCGGTCTGCGTTCTTGTAATTGTCATCCTGCGTTGGGCGGAAGCTGTGGCCCGTCATGCGATCATGGCGCCCATCATTCAATCCATCCTGATAGCCGACCTGGCGGGCATTACCGCCGCGATAGCCACCGCCACCGTAATATCCGTTACTGCCGCCGTAATAAGGTGTCACGGGTCCACGGTAAACGGGGCCGCTATACACTGGGCCACGATAGACGGGGCCGCGGTAGTCGTGATCATGATCCCGATACCAATTGTTGTTGTAAACGCGGCGGTCATGGTCTTTATCCCACTTCCGATCATGGTCCCGATCGTGGTTTTCTACGTGTATCCGCTTGTCATCGTCCTTGCGATGATCGAAATCCTGTCCGTACGCTGCTCCTGAAACACCGATCAACACTGCCAAACTCGCTGCCATCGCCTTCCAATTCGTTTTCATATCACCCTCCACAACTACCTCGTACGCTTATATAGACCCACCAGCCGGGTAGTCTGGCGTAAAGATACGGTGGCAATGTGTAACGATCTGTATAGAGGCAAGTGCAACAAAATAAAGGCCGCCTGGATGGCGGCCTTCCACTTATATGAACTGGAGCGAGTTACTGTTCGGGATTTTGCTGGTTCTGGCTGTTGGAATTGTCATTGCCCTCCGTTTTGTTTTCGACCTTGTTTCCGATGGAGGAAATTCCTCTTCCTACTTTCTGTGCGCCACGTACGGCTAACGACTTCGTTCCCTTTCCGACTTTCTTGCCAAAGCTTTCCGAACCCTGTGCCATGGCCTTTCCGGCGTCGACAGGGTGTCCTTCCTTGATGTTATGCCCAGCGGCTTTACCGCCGCGGCCAAGATCAGCAGGGGCCGAGCTGACAATATTCGTTCCACCAACGTTAAGCTTGGAAAGCGTGTTGCTATCGAGCTGACCGGTCTGGGCTATTCCTTGATCAGACTGAAACTTGGCGATGGCAGCGCGGGTTTGCGGACCTTCTACTCCATCGGCTTGTCCCGGACTATATCCGCGCCTTTGAAGTTCACTCTGTGCTGATTTGATCGTCCCCGAGTTGATCTTCACCGGCTTCGTCATAGGACGAACGACAGTATCTTGACCATGCCGCACGATCTCCGTTCCCTCCGGCTTTTGTGGATTCGAACTGCTGGCTCCCGGCGAAGTTGACGAGGTGTCCTGCGCCGCAATGCCAAACGAAGCCAGGCAGACGGATACGGCTACGTACAATATCCAGCGAAACATGATGACACTCCCCTTAATCCTTTTGAGTTGGATGCGAGGCGGATTTGGGATGTTCGCCAGAACTACGACGGATTGGGGTGCGGACAGGGGAGTCGCTGTTTACTCTCAGTGCGCTTCCGTATCGCTGGGCCGGAAGTCCGGGGTGTCCACTTTCCTGGCTATGGCGGCGGACTTCTCTGCATCGGCAGGGCTCTCCGGGAACTCTTCCTTGTCGTGGCCCTGGATGGCGACCTTCATGAAATCAATCCAGATCGGGAGGGCTGCCTGTGCTCCCGTTTCCCGGTTGCCGAGGCTTTTCTTCTCGTCGTAGCCGACCCACACGCCGCAAGTGATTGAAGGCGAGAACCCGACGAACCAGGCATCGGTGAAGTCGTTCGTCGTACCGGTCTTTCCTCCCAGAGGATGGTTGAGCTTGGAAGCCGAGTACCCGGTTCCGTGCAGCACAACTTCCCGCAGCAACGTGGTCATCGTGCGCGCCGTCCTAGCCGAGATGACGTCTTTCACCTCAGGGTAGTTCTCCTCCAGCACGCGGCCGCTATAATCCTCGACCTTGCGGATATATCGCGGAACGATACGAACTCCGTCATTGGGAAACGTGGTGAATGCGCTGGTTTGTTCAGTGAGCGTCAGATCGGCGGCTCCCAATGCGACGGGCAGCACTGGCGGAATATCGGAAGTGATGCCGAACTTTCGGGCGTAGTCGATCACCGTCTTGATCCCGATCTTTGCGGCTTCCTTTACCGCCGGAACATTGCGCGACTGCGCGAGCGCCCTTCGCAGCGTGATATTCCCTTCGAACTTGTTGTCGTAATTATGCGGCGACCACGGACCTGAGGCCGTGGGAAAAGTAACTGGCGCGTCGAGAATGATGTCGTCCGGCGTGGCCCCGTCTTCCTCAATGGCGGCCGAATATACATAAGGCTTGAATGACGATCCTACCTGGCGATATGCCTGTGTCGCACGGTCAAATTTCGATAGATCGAAGTTGCGTCCACCGACCAGGGCTTTAACGTCACCGGTAGCGTTGTCCAGAGCAAGCAGTGCACCTTGTACTCCTGAATCCTGTTCCAGCGTAACTTTCGCCGGCCCTTGCACGGAAACAGACAGCACCTTGACGTAAACGACATCGCCCTTGGTCAGGATTTCCGAGAAGCTCTTGAACCCCGTCCACTTCAGTTCAGCGGGAGAGAGGTCCGCGAAATACGTGCCAAACTTGATCTTCGCCAGAGTCGGAGTAACATTCGTGACCAGCGCGTGAACGTAGGTTCCCGGCCGCACAGGCTTGTCCCAATCTGGATGATCGTATTTGTCGAGCTCGATGCCTTCCGCAATCGCGTTTGGAAGATCGCCCTTCCATCCGTGACGACGCTCGTAGGCAGCGAGTCCGTCGAGAACAGCCTGATTTGCGGCTTGCTGCAACTCGCTGTTCAGCGATGTGTAGACGCGAAGTCCGCCTTCGTGAACTTCGTCGCTTCCGTATTTTTTCTCCAGGTATTGGCGAACCTCTTCGACGTAGTACGGTGCCAGCCAGTTAGGATCGCTCGCCACTCGCAACCGCAGCGGAGCCGCCTTGGCTAATGCCGCTTGCGATGCGGTGATCTTACCGTCCTCGAGCATGGCATTGAGCACAAGGTTGCGGCGGTGCAATGCATGATCCGGATTATTGATCGGAGAGTAGTAACTCGGCGCTTTCGGCAGTCCGGCAAGGACGGCGGCTTCCTCCAGTGTCAGGTCCTTGGCGTGCTTGCTGAAGTAGTACTGCGCGCCGGCTTCGAACCCGTAAACACCGTGTCCAAGAAAAATCTGGTTCGCGTAAAGCGTGAATATCTGCTGCTTGGTAAACCGGCGCTCGATTTGGATCGATAGCAGGATTTCGTCGAGTTTGCGGCGGTAACTCTTGTCGGAACTCAAGAACAAATTGCGCGCTAACTGCATCGTCAACGTCGATGCGCCTTGTACCTTTGCCCCGGATGTGAGGTCACGATACGCCGCACCAACAATCCGCCAGACATTGATGCCCCAGTGCTTTTCGAAATCCTTGTCTTCCGTGGAGATCAACGCATCGCGCAGGACTTTGGGGAAATCGTCGTAGCTGACAACCACTCGGCGTTGCAGAGCGAACGATCCGACGACCTTGCCGTTATCGTCATACAGCTCGGTGATGGAACTGGGCCGATAGCGCTCGAGTTCGGTGACTTCAGGAAGTTCAGTCGTATAGACGAGCAGAACGCCGATTGCCGCTCCAATAACAGCCGCCATTCCCACCAGCAGGGAGAAGGCGATCCATCCCACAACCCGCTTGCGGCCCACGCGGACCTCGGTCTTCGGCTCTGGGATTACGGACCACATGTGAATGACTGGGCCTGAATGGGTTCAGCATAGCACGATGAGGCAGGCGTATCCCTACGGCGGAACACTGCTTTTGCCAGATGATTTAGGCGCGCTTCTTTTGCGGTTCCGCCTTCTCCCACGGGCGTGGTTGGCGGATTTTCTCATCGCGTCCGTTAACGCGATCGTAGTGGTAGCTCTCACTCACCGTGCCCAGCGATTCGTTGTAAAGGCTTGGGAGTCCGAGAGCTTCTTTCAGCTCTTCGGAAAAAGAATGCAGGGCTTTGAGGTGATCGGCGGTCGCGGCGATCTCGGTCTTGGTGGTCTTGAGGTGCTGCTGGTAACCCATGTTCACCAGCTTCGAGATTTCGCCACCAATCAGGTAACCGGGGTACGCGAAAATTTTTGCAGTGCCGTCGCTGCCGCGCTCAATCGCGGCCGAGACATTATTCTTCTTCAGGAAAACGCGTCCCTGAGTGCCGGGCGCTTCCAGGAGGTCAAAACCATGCTGACGCAGCCAGTCCAGCGCGTCTTCGTATTTTCGGGAAAGGACTTTTGTCTTTGCCATTTCTCTAATGAACCGATCGAGTACCTAAACTCAGAACCATAGCACGTAGGGGCCTGTTGTCTCTAGTCATGATGCCTGTGGACAGTACGGAAGTAATTTTGTGCCGCCCTCAGGCTAAACGGCATCCGATGGATCAGGGGATGAGGATACTCGCAAGTTCCAGTAAATAGGCACTTTGCGCCTCTGAATAGGCCAAAAGGACCGCTCCGAGAAGCGGCATTGCCGCGATCCGGCAGGTGGATTAACTTATTAATAATCCCTGTTCTGGCTTAGCTCGAATCGAAGCAAACATATGTATCCTGCAGCGCAAAAAGGCGTGGATAAGTTCCCAGTTTCTCACGTTTCCCGTCCAGCGGGTGTCAAGCTTTTGGACGCCATTGGAAACACGCCATTGCTGCGCCTGGAGCGAATCGCCGAGGAGTTTCCCGGCCTCGAAATTCTCGGCAAAGCTGAATGGATGAACCCCGGCGGTTCCGTGAAGGACCGCGCGGCGGCGGCAATCGTGAAGGCTGCCATTAACTCCGGAGATTTGAGTGTTGGCCGCACTTTGCTGGACTCCACGAGCGGCAATACCGGAATCGCTTACGCCATGCTCGGGGCGGAACTGAACTTCCCCGTTACGCTTTGCATGCCCACAAATGTCTCGCCCGAGCGCAAGCGGATTCTGAACGCCTATGGAATCGAGATCATTTATACCGACCCGGGCGAAGGCTCCGACGGCGCCATTCGCAAAGCGCGCGAGATAGCAGCGACGGAACCCGACAAGTACTTTTACGCCGACCAGTACTCCAATCCGGCTAACTGGAAAGCTCACTACTGCGGAACAGCAAATGAAATCTGGTCACAGACACACGGTGCGATAACGCACTTCGTCTCCATGCTCGGAACCAGTGGCACGTTCGTCGGCGCCACACGGCGCTTGAAAGAACTTAATCCGAAGATTCAGTGCATATCCCTGCAGCCAGACTCACCTTTTCACGGTATCGAGGGCGCTAAGCATATGCCGAGTGCTATTGTGCCGAAGATCTACGATGCTGGTTTGGCTGATGCGAATATCGAGATTGCGACGGAAGCCGCGCACGAAATGTGCAAACGCATGGCTCGCGAGGAAGGATTGCTAGTCGGTATATCGGCGGGCGCGGCGGTTGTCGGCTGCCTGCAATTAGCTAAACAACTGGCCGCACGCGGGGAGCGCGGAACCATTGTGACCGTTCTGTGCGACAACGCTGACAAGTATCTCAGCGAGCGATTCTGGGAATGTACTAACGAAGATTGGGTGATCTGACGAGATGCTGATTATTGGCAAGGCAGAGTACGAGGAAATCCGGCGGCATGGCGAAGACACGTACCCGCATGAATGTTGCGGTGTCATGCTCGGGGTGATGGAAGACGGTCGGCGAACAGTAAGGGCGATCGTGCGTTGCGGTAACACGCGCGACGACCGTCCGGAAGATCGTTATCACATCGATCCGAAGGATCTCGTCCGCATCCAGCGCCAGGGACGCGAGAAGGGATATGACATCGTCGGGTTTTACCACTCGCATCCGGACTGTCCCGCACAGTGGTCGCGGACGGATCTCGAAGAGGCCCACTGGATTGGCTGTTCGTACGTGATCACCAGAGTGGACAAGCGGGTCGCCACGGAGACGAACTCATTCGCTCTCGAAGGCACGCTGGAAGAAGACAAGCGGTTCGTGGACGAAGAGATTCAAGTGGGGGCAACAGCCATCACCAAGTAAGGTTTGCAAACTGTGGGCCGGGTTTCGAAAATCCGGTGGGTCGAGCGAGGCTCGACGAATAACGTTTTGGAGAAATAAATGAAGGTTCTGATTCCAACTCCGCTACGTCAGTATGCGGACAAAAAAGATTCGGTCGAGGTTTCGGCCACAACCGTTGGCGAGGCGTTGAGCCAGCTCACGCAAGCGCACCCGGATCTCAAGAAGCACCTCTACACCGAGGGCGGAAATCTGCGTGCATTCGTGAACATTTACCTGAACGACGAAGACATCCGTTATCTCGAGAAAGACAAAACGCCGGTCGCGCCGACAGACACGTTGTCGATTGTGCCTTCAATCGCGGGAGGAGGGAGGGAAATTAGTAAATGAGTAAGTTGGTAAGTGAGTAAATGAAATGCTTTGATTCTTTCAATTTACTAACTTACTAAATTACCAACTTACTAATTCGATTTTATGGTCACCTCAACAGAACCAGTTACCTCTACAACATCCCTCAGCAACGACGAGGTTCTTCGCTATTCGCGCCACCTGATCATGCCTGAGGTGGGCATGGAAGGCCAGCTCAAGCTGAAGGCCGCGAAGGTGCTCTGTATCGGCGCCGGCGGACTCGGTTCGCCTCTCGCGCTGTATCTTGGCGCAGCGGGAATCGGAACGATCGGGATCGTCGATTTTGATGTCGTCGATTACACGAATCTCCAGCGCCAGATCATTCACACTACAGCGGACGTCGGCCGCAAGAAGCTCGACTCCGCCGCGGACAAGCTGAAGGCGATTAACCCGAATGTTAATGTCGTCCGCTATGAAACTCGGCTGTCCAGCGCCAACGCCCTCGATCTGTTCAAGAACTTCGACATCATCATCGACGGCACCGACAATTTTCCGACGCGCTATCTCGTGAACGACGCCTGCGTGCTGACGGGCAAGCCGAATGTTTACGGCTCAATTTTCCGCTTCGAAGGACAGGTAAGCGTTTTCGCCACCGAAGACGGCCCGTGCTACCGGTGCTTGTACCCCGAACCACCTCCGCCGGGATTAGTTCCCTCTTGCGCCGAAGGTGGGGTTCTTGGCATTCTTCCCGGACTTGTCGGCGTCATGCAGGCGACAGAAGCGATCAAACTGATCCTCGGCAAGGGCGAACCGCTGATCGGCCGCCTGTTGCTCGTCGATGCCTTGGCCATGAAATTCCGCGAACTGAAGCTGCGGAAAAACCCCGACTGCCCGGCTTGCGGCAAACGCACCATCAAAGAATTGATCGATTACAACGAATTCTGCGGAATTCGCGGAGAAGAAAAACCAGTGGATACGCAAGTCCCAACCATCTCGGTGGAAGAACTCAAGCGCCGGCAGGATGCCGGTGAAGACCTGTTCGTGCTCGATGTTCGCGAACCGCACGAATACCAGATTTGTAACCTCAGCGGTTATCTCATCCCGTTGAACGACCTTCCAAAGCGAGTTAACGAGCTCGACTCGAGCCGCGAGATCGTCGCTCACTGCCGTTCCGGAATGCGGTCGGCGAAAGCCGTTGAATTCCTTCGCCAAGCAGGCTTCAGCAAAGTTAAGAACCTTACGGGCGGCATTCTGGCGTGGGCGGAAAAGATCGACCCGAAAATGCCGAAGTATTGACGCGTAACTTCTTTGTTACTGAAAAAAAGAGAGCCCGGTTCTATGCCGGGCTCTTCCCCTCTTCCCGAAGTTAGTTACTTTCCAACCGCGCTGCCTTCGCCGTTGAGGCGGATGGCAGTCTTCTTATTGGCAAACTGAATTTCGATCACCGATTGCGTGCCGTCGGCATTTGCCTGATTGACGATGCTGTCATACTGCGTCGGATTGGCGAGTTCTACGACCTGGCCTGTTGCAGTCGCTACGGTCTTTCCAGCCTGCACAAATTTTACGTCTGCCGTATTGCCCTTAATGTCGTAGATCACTTTGTAATTGCCGGGTGTGATCGACGTGCCGTTCACGCTGGTCTTGGTACCGATGACGATGGAACTGTTATTAGCGGCGAATGCGGCCACTGCAACCAGGCATACCAGCAGAATAATGACGATTTTCTTCATTTGTTACTCTCCTGTCTGTCAGTCGATACCTGCGCGGCTGGGGACCGAGGTGGCGCATGGCATCTTTATTGTGTTTGCCCAAAGGCAAACTATTTCCGCACGCCTGCCGCTCTTCGGCAGCATGGCATCGCGGCTTAACAGAAAAGCTTAATCAAGCGCGTGAAAGCTTTCCGTGATGGATCGCACGTCGGGGTGTGCTCTAAATCTCACGTTACATGACGAAAGGGAATGCCGCAGCATTCCCTTTCTGGTAAAACGACCGAGGTTAATTTCCTTTGTCGGACCCTTCAGGAGCGAACCGGATCGCCGATTTCTGCTTCGCCAGTTGCAACTCCACGATTGACGAGGTGCCATCGGCGTTGCTGGAGCGTATCACCGTGCTTTCACTGGGGGCGCTGTCCTGCTCAATCACTTGGCCCGTTGCCGACGCAACTGCCTTATTGTTTTGGAGGAACTTCACCTGCGCTGTCGAGCCATTGATTTCGTAATCGACCTTGTAATCGCCGGCTGCGACCTTCTGCCCGTTCAGGGTGGAATCGGTGTAAACGGTAACGGATTTTTGGGCGGCAAAGAGGTTGAGCGACATCATGAGCGCAAACGCAACGGCAGATATTTTTCCGAACACCTTCATGGAATCTCCTTGGGGGATACTACGGTGATTAGACGTCGCACATACGTATGCGGTAGCAAGGATGGACAGAGGAAAACTTCCAGTCGTTCGCCATCAGGGACGAACACTCACGGTGCAAGGGATGTAACGCCTCAGTATGGGGAAGAACTACAGCGTTAAGACGATCTTGCCGTAGTTCTTGCGCTCGAGCATCCGTCGAAATGCATCGGCCGCTTGCGCCAGGGGCAATGTCTGTCCAACCTGCGGATGCAGATGCCCCTGCTCGATCCACGCAGATAGCTGCTTCCACGCGGGTTCCATGAATTCGGGGTGTAGCGACAGCGGAGACAGCCAGAGCCCATGCATGGCGGCATTCTTTGCGTAGAGAGCGCGCGAGTCGAGCTGGTGCTGCTGTCCTGTCGCTGAACCGTAAACGATAATTCGTCCGTGGAACGCCAGACAGCGCGTGCTCTTCGCGGTCTGCTCGCCTCCAAGCATCTCTAATACCGCGTCCACGCCGCGCCCTTTTGTCAGATCCTGGATCGCCTTCTCGTAGTCGTCGCGCTTGTAGTTGATTCCGTGATCGAGGCCGAGAGCTTTGGCCTTCGCCAGTTTTTCGTCGGAAGATGATGTGCCGTACATCTCGAAGCCCAGAAGTTTCCCGATCTGGATCGCCGCGGTTCCTACTCCACCTCCGGCGGCGTGAATGAGAACCGTTGGACGATGCGGGGCAGGCATTCCTGCCTGTCCGGTTTCGGAGATGCGATCCGGCTGACGTCCCGGCGGCGCCCACAATCCGGCCCACCAGTAGGCGAAGAACGCCGTGAAATAGTTCACGGGAAAGGC
>CAYWSM010000064.1:0-1950 GCA_964460935.1 uncultured Terriglobales bacterium
CTTTGCCATTGGCAAGTTCCGTCATGACTTGCTAGCCCGTGAGAATAACCCTCCGAATGAAAGCCTCTTTGCACGCTCGGAGCGCATTACTGCTGCTGACCACCATCTGCAGAGCCGAGCCGCACTTCTTGGTCGGTTGCTGCTTCCAATCCGCTTACCTGCACAAACCAAACGCCTGATTCTTGTTCCTGACGGCATCATCGCCTCGGTCCCTTTCGCGGCCCTCCGGCCGTACTCCAGGCGATTTCTGATCCAGGATGACGAATTGCTCGAAGAACCTTCCGCATCTGTGGCCATGGAAATTCTCTCCCATCGCGCTCCGTCACCGGTAACCGGGCGCATCGCTATCTACGCCGATCCGGTCTACAACGTCCTCGATCCTCGTCTCGCATCTGCGCATCAGGACACGCAGATGCTGCGTGTTTCCACGAGTCGCTCGGTGCCGGCGCAAACGAGGAATGAACGGCCCTCACCGATCCTCCGTTCGGATAACGGACTCGATCTCAGTTCCCTTCCTCGCCTGCGCGGGTCGGGAGACGAGGCGCAGGCAATCGCTGCCATCGCCGGCGCTGATCGCGTGAAGCTCTTCCTCGGTTTCCATGCCACGCCGGCTCAAGTCATGCAGACGCCATGGAACACATTTTCGATAGCGCATTTTGCCGCCCACGCCATCGCCGATTCGGCCCGGCCGGAACTCTCCGGCATCGTGCTTTCCACATTTCTGCAAAATGGCTCTCAGCAGGACGGAGTCTTGTGGCTGCATGACATCTATCGCACTCCCATGCCGGTCTCTCTCGTCGTATTGAGTGGATGCCGCACCGCAACGGGAACGTCAATTCCCGGCGAGGGAATCACCGGCCTGGCGCAGGCGTTTCTTTCCGCAGGCGCATCCACCGTTGTAGGATCGCTCTGGACTGTCGACGATGCCGCGGCCAGCGCGATGATTCCGCAGTTCTATCGATCGCTGCTCCAGCAAAACCAAAGCGCCGCCGGCGCATTGCGCACTGCCCAGATCCGGATGATTGAGGCCAACCGCCCAGCGTATGATTGGGCTGGTTACATCGTAGAAGGTAACTCATACCCGGAAATTACTCCGGCTGCTCGCGAAAACTATTGATGACGCGGGATATCGATAAAGCTGCCTTGCATGCATTGCTCAATGCGCTTGGCCCCTCTCCAAAGCAAGCGGGCGAGGCCTACGAGAATCTGCGCGAGCGCCTCACCCGCTTCTTTCGTTGGAATGGGTGTCAGTTTGCGGAAGAGCTTGCTGATACTGCACTTGACCGCCTCGCCGAGAAATTGGCCTATGGATCGGAGCAGATTCAGTCGCCGGTCCGCTTTGTAACTGGTATCGCGCGCATGCTGCTTCTGGAGTCGCGCGCCCGCGAGATACGCGAAAAGAAGTTCTTGAATCTTCTCCTCTGGCTCTATCGCAATCGCCCGCAAAGCGAGGGAGGGGACGAAATCTACAATGATGCCTTGAGCCACTGCCTCGATAAATTAACTGCCGAAAACCGGAATTTACTCGAGCGTTATTATTCCGGTGATGCAGGCGAACGCATTCACAATCGGCGAACAATGGCAGATGAACTGGGCATCGCGGTCAACGCATTGCGCAATCGCGCCTTGAGGCTCCGCAGTCAGTTGGAACGGTGCACCGATCATTATCTGGCACGCGAACAGCAGCGTGATAGATCACCGGAAAAGATCACTAGAAGGTGAAGAACAGGCACATGAAGAATAGATCCGACCTCCGTCAGATATTGCTCGCCTACAAGCTGGGAGAGCTGCCAGACGCGGAGCGCGAACAACTCGACGAGCGTATTCTTGTGGACCAAGATTTCAGCGAACAACTCGCCGAAGCTGAATACGATTTGCTTGACGACTACCGTGCTAATCGGCTCAATTACCGTCAGCGTCGACGCGTGGAAAGGGCATTTCCTCCAAGTC
>CAYWSM010000065.1:0-31532 GCA_964460935.1 uncultured Terriglobales bacterium
CCTCCATGGACCTCAAACCGTGCACTGACGATAGGTTTGTTGATTGCTTTCAGTTCAGCACAGAGATTTTTCGCTGACTCCAATTCGAAGCAGTAGGGGCTGTTCACATAGCGGAACCGAACATACTCGTCCGGACGAGCATAGAATGCTTTCCTGTATTCTTCTGGTGCACATTCCCAGGTCATCGGTTCTGTCAAAGTCAGATGGTGCGTGCAGGAACACAGAATCGCGCACGCGAGCACACAACAGATCAGACCTAACCAAAGATTCAGGGTATGCATATTTCTTTTTTTTCACCGCTGTTCTTCATGTTAGCGGCGGAACGCGAACTGGGCCACCATTCTAATTAGCGGTGCTCCGCATCGCCTTGGAAATTCAATTTGGATCGGCTACCCAGGGCTTCCGCCCTGGGCTATAAATCGTGTCGCCGCTTCGCGGCGTCGTCCTGTCGCTTCGTCTTGGCTTCGTCCTAATCTGCACTCGCGGATGGCAACTGTCATCAACCTTGGGGAGTCCTTAGCCTGATAGGGAAGATGGTCCCGCTATTGCGGCGATCTCTGACATATGTACTGGGTTTACGATTTGCCGAACTGGCTCTTCGGCGTGCTTACAGTGGCGACATCCTGCGCCTTTGGCGTAGCGGGGGTGGCTTTTACCCGAAAATGGGTGCCATCGCTTCACCATGACGATCTGCCTTACAACGACATCGTAGGATTCTTCTTTGGTTCCATTACGGTGCTTTACGGCATCTTCCTAGGCCTGCTCATGGTCGGAGTATGGGACACCTTTTCGGATGCCGAGGCCAAAGTCGATCACGAAGCCGGTGTACTCACCATGCTATTTCGCGATGCGGGAGGCTATCCAGAGCCAACTCGAACCCAAATACAAGACCTGCTGCGACAGTACAACAAGAACATCCTTGAGGTGACCTGGCCACAGCAGCGAAAAGGGTTGATTACGGCAGCCAATAAGACAGTTTTGGACGACCTGGGGGCGGTTCTCACGGCCTATGAACCTAAGACCGAAGGACAGAAGATCCTACATACGGAAGCCTATAACCAGTACAACGAACTCATTCTGGCGCGCCGGGGCCGGCATGTGAGCGCAGCCGCCGGATTGTCGCGGAATATGTGGACTCTGGTTTTGGCCGGAGCCGCGATCAACATTGCCGTGAGTTGGTGCTTTCACGTGAAGATTTTACGAATGCACCTGTGCATGACAGCCCTGTTGTCAGCGCTATTAGGGCTCATGATCTTTCTTCTGGCAGCGATGGATCACCCATTCCGAGGCAGGGTGTCGGTTTCTCCTGAGTCGTTCCAACTGGTTTGGGACCGGCTTATCAGACCTGGCGCCGAAAACAGCATGGCGCAGCCAGTCGCGCCCGAGCGACACTGAGCGCAAAAGTCCGCCGCAGCAACATTCGGCGCAAAGGAAGACGAGGACAACCCATCCCACTGGTGGCGAATCTCGTGCGGTAAACCAATCAATTCCGCAAACAAGACCTGGGGCGCGCGATTCCTGTGTCAGGGTTACGCATCGCGGGTCGATAGGAAAGGGGGTTTGCAATATGGCTGTTTCACAATACCTTCGACCCGACAGCTTAGTCGATGCGGTCAAAAGCTACTTAACCCCAGGCGTGATGCAAAGCGCGAGTTCCCTGGTGGGAGAATCGGGAACGTCCACGGTCAACGCCATGCACGGCGCAGTACCCGGTTTACTGGGCGGACTATTGAACTACACGTCCACCCGCGAGGGAGCCGACAGCCTTGCTGGAGCAATGCGGCAAGGCAATTACGGTGCGGTGCTGGATAATCCCACATCGCTGTTCAGCGGTGGTTCCGCGACCTCCAGCATGAGCAGCGTCGGGCAATCGCTTATCGGCCGGATCTTCGGCAACAGAGCTTCCTCGGTTGCCGACGCGATAGCGTCGTCCAGCGGAGTGCGTTCATCGTCCGCGAGCACGCTGATGAGCCTGATGGCTCCGCTCGTGCTCGGAGTGATGGGAAAGATGATCGGCTCTCAGGGCGTGAGCGGGGCCAGCATCTCGAACCTGTTACAGAGCCATAGAAGCGACATCGTGGGTTCCAGTCCTCCAGGACTGTCCAGACTGCTTGGCTTCAGTGGCACCGGCCCCGTATCCAGCAGGGTTTCCTCTGCTCCTGTGCCCTCTGCGATTTATGAGGAAAGGGAAAGGCCGTCCGGGCGAAACTGGCTCCCTCTGCTATTGATCGCGCTAGCTGCGTTGGGACTGCTGGGATATCTGCTTTCCCGCGGCCGGAATGCGGCGGAACGAGCCGCTAACGCTACTCGTGGAGTCACGGAGCGTGCCGCGCAGACAGCCTCGAACGCTGCACAGTCAGCTACAAATGCTGCCGGCAACGCCGCGCAGACTGCCAGCAACAGCGTGAGGAACATGACCCTTCCGGGAGGAGGCAATGTTTCCGTCGCTGAGGGCTCCATCAACTACAACCTGGCGCAGTACCTGGCCAGCGGAGCCGCAGCGCCGAAGACATTCGTCTTTGACCACTTGAATTTCGAAACCGGCTCTACACAACTTACGCCAGATTCCGGACAGACAGTCGGCAATCTGGCGACGGTGTTGAAGGCGTATCCCAATTCCAAGATCCAACTGGCGGGGCACACCGACAATACCGGATCTGCTCAGATGAACCAGCAACTCTCGATGAATCGCGCCAACGCCGTGAAATCGATGTTGGTGAGCGACGGGGTCGCCGCCGATAGGATTTCGACGGTTGGTTATGGCCAAAATCGTCCGTTGGCGCCCAATGATACGGAAGAAAACCGCGCAAAGAATCGTCGTACGGAACTTACGGTGACCAGCAAATAGAGCCAGCCGGGCGGGACTACTCCCGTCCGGTGGAATCGAGACACCCGATGACAATGGAAGATCAAGGTCCGGCAACTAGCCGGACCGGCCAACAGCAAGACAAAGAAGAGAAGAAAGAAAAGACAGGGGAAGAGAGTCAGGACACTCTGATTCCGCTATATGGCGAGGAAGCAAACGTCAGCAAGCAGCGGGTCGTAACCGGCAGGGTCAACGTTGCGACCGTTACCCGACAACAGGAACAACTGGTCGAAGAACAACTCGAGCACGACCGTCTGGAAATTGAACGCACACCAATCGGCAAGGAAGTCGACCAAGCGCCGCCAGTTCGCCAGGAGGGAGACACCATGGTGATTCCCATTGTGGAGGAAGTTGCGGTGGTACAGAGGCGTCTCGTGCTGAAGGAAGAAGTT
Source organism: uncultured Terriglobales bacterium (assembly GCA_964460935.1). Classification (GTDB taxonomy): domain Bacteria; phylum Acidobacteriota; class Terriglobia; order Terriglobales; family Acidobacteriaceae; genus DATMXP01. The sequence continues at coordinate 3,259 of CAYWSM010000065.1, forward strand.
CGGATTCATCGAACACGCGAGACGCAACCATTTCAGGAGCGAGTGGTCGTCCGTAAGCAAGAAGCGATTATCACCCGCCTCCCTGATGAAACTAACCGGGCCGCGTGAACCGGCCAAACTGAATAATAAAGAACGGAACTGGACTGGAGATGTACCAATTATGGCTAACTGGGAAAAAGTAGTAAGCGTTTACGACACAACCGACAAGGCAAAAGCCGCCTTGAGCGTTCTTAAGAGATCCGGCATCGACACAACCAACGTGAGCCTTCTCGATCGGAACTCGCTGGAGGGAATCGATCAAGGCCATGTTGGGCTATGGCGGCGCCTTTTCGGCGAGAACGTTTGGGAACATGAAGCAGCAGTGTACGGCGACACGCTAAAGAGGGGAGGCGCGATCCTGGCCGTCCGGGGACCGAAGGAGGATGTGGCCAAGATCATGTCGATCCTGGATGCACACAAACCGGTAGACGTGCATGAGGCAGCGGAGAAAATCGGAACTCCGGTTCCCGCTCAGGCCAAAGCCCTGGTGACACCGCCACCATCCGCAGCCACGCAGACGCCTGCCTCTTCGGCATCCACGCAAAGGACAGGTATGGCAAGGGACACAAGGGAGCCGGCAAAGAACCAAGAGGAAGTCATGCGCCTCGCCGAAGAACAACTGAATGTCGGCAAGCGTATGTTCGAAACCGGCACCACACGCATCAGGCGGTTCGTAACCGAGCGGCCCGTCGAAGCAAAGGTCAACTTACACGAAGAACATGCACAAGTAGTGCGGAAGGCTATCACCGATCCAAACTACATTTCGGACATCGACTGGAGCGACAAGGAATACACGGTCACAGAGACCGCGGAGCGGCCAGTCGTCGATAAGAAGGCACGCGTGGTCGAAGAGGTCGCCGTTCGCAAAGAAGGCGCCGATCGCGTGGAAACGATTCACGATACCGTTCGGCGGCAACAGATCGAGGTCGAGAGGCAGCCGAAGAAGCAAGAGGACATCGATCCTTCAAAGCGGAAGACGGCGTAAATCGATTGCATTCCTGGAAGGCTGGAGACTTGGAGCGGAAGCTTTTTGAATCCAGCCTATTCTTGTGTGCGCTTCTCAAATCCTGTGGGGCCGTTTGCGCCCGTACGTCACACCGACTTGTGACGGATAGCCCCGACTTCCTCGCATCCCGGTGATAAACCAGCGAGTTACGAATCTCACCGGCACACGTGTGCGAGGAGGCGCTATGGCGCTGATCGACTCCAAGACAGGGCAAATCACAAAGCGGTACAGCATCGAAGAACTGGCGGAACAGGCAAATCTCATGCGCGGGTACGACCTGGCATGCCTGTGCGCGGCGGGATCAGGACATGCTGGGGGAACGCTGTCGATCATGGACATCGCAGCGGCGCTGTATCTGCGGGTGGCGGACCTGGATCCGAAAGATCCGTTGTGGGAGGGAAGAGATCGGGTGATCTGGTCCACGGGACACAAGGCGCCGAGTCTCTATCTGGGGTTGGCGTTTGCCGGTGCGTGCGAAAAGAAGGATGTGGCACTGTTGCGGAAGTTGTCGTCGCCATTCCAGGGGCATCCGCACTGGCTGAAGCTGCCGGGCGCGGAGGTGTCGTCGGGATCGCTAGGGCAGGGATTGAGCATCGCGGTAGGTCTCGCGCTGGCGGCGAAGTTGAATGGCAAGCCGTACCGAACTTTCTGCATCATGGGCGATGGCGAGCAGCAGGAAGGGAATATCTGGGAAGCCGTGATGGAAGCCGCGCACTACAAACTGGATAACGTGGTTGGCATTGTGGACTGCAATCGTTTGCAGATTGACGGGTTGGTGCACGATGTCATGAACGTGGAGCCGCTCGGCGAAAAGTATCTCGCATTTGGGTGGAATGTGATGCGGATCAACGGACACGACATGCAACAAGTTGTGAACGCCCTTGAGCGCGCGAAGGGAACACATAATGGCCGGCCTACAGTGATCCTTGCCGACACAGTGAAGGGCAAGGGCGTGAGCTTCATGGAGGATGTGGCCGGGTGGCATGGAAAGGCTCCGAATAAAGAAGAGATGGAGAAAGGGCTGACGGAACTGGGATTGGTGGGGAAGGTCCCAGTCGATGAGCTGTTCGCACATGCGAAGGCGTATCAGGCAGAAGTCGAAAAGAAGCTCGATGCGAAGATGCCGAAATTCACGCGCGACTATTGGTGGAACAAGTCGGACAACATGAAGGTTTCGATGAAGCCGACGCGCATGGGATTCGGGCAGTCGCTGGCCGAGAACGGTGATAATGAGCGGATCGTGTGCCTGGGGCTGGATATTTCCGGGTCGATCACGATCAGCGATTTCTACACGAAGAATCCGGAGAGGAAGAAACGCTGGCTGAGCATGGGGATCGCGGAGCAGTCGGCGACAGCGGCCGCGGCGGGCTTGGCGAAGGAAGGGAAGATCGCCGTATTCGGAACGTATGGCACTTTCGCGGCAGCCCGGAACCTGGATCAACTGCGCGTGTCGGTCTGCTATGGTAACTTTAACGTTATGGTCGCCGGGGCGCATGGTGGAGTGTCGGTGGGTCCGGATGGAGCGACGCACCAGGCGCTGGAAGATCTGTTCGCGATGTGCGGACTGCCGAATATGACGGTAGGCGTGCCTTGCGATCTGGTCGAGACGAAGAAGATGACCGACTTCCTGCTGCTGAAGCATGTAGGTCCGAAGTACATCCGGTTCGCGCGCGAGGCGACACCGATCGTGACCAATGACAAGACACCATTCGAGTTCGGCAAAGCGAATGTGATCCGGTTTCGTAAAGAGTCGGAGAACTTCATCGATGCATTCGAGACGGTACTGGCTTCGGATTACAAGGACGAACACGAAGATCTGACGATCATTGCCTGTGGGCCGATGGTGCCAGAAGCGATGCGGGCAGCGTACATCCTGAAGAAAGAGTTCGGGTTCGAGACGCGCGTGATCAACATGCACACGATGAAGCCGTTCGACGAAGAAGCGGTCATTCGTGCAGCAAAAGAAACCGGAGTGGTGGTGACGGCCGAAGAACACCAGATCGGCGCACTGGCGTGGAAGGTGAGCTCGGTGATTACGTCGAGTCCGAAGGTCTATGGCACGCCGGTGATCACGGGAGCGATTGGCGTGAAGGATCGGTTCGGGGACAGCGGAGCTCCGTGGGAACTGATCAAAGAGTTCGAAGTGAGCGGAGAGCATATTGCGCAGAAAGCCGGCGAACTGATGGCGGTCAAGGAACGCAAGGGAACAAGAGAAGAGGCGCTGGCCGCGCGCTAGGACTGGAGAGGTTCCATATTTGGTGGGTCTGCAACCGGAAGGCAAAATTGCCTTCCGGACAGCGGCGAGTCGCCCGGCGCTACGACTCTGCGGGATCAGAACTTCACTCCCACAATTTTCCTTCCCGATATTTCCCCTCCAAGTTCTTGTAAAACATAGGTCACACATTGATGCGTAGCGGATTTTTTGTTACGTCCGATTCAAAATTCTGTTAACGAAAGTGCACGAATTTCATGTGGTTTGCAAACTTCTGCACAAGCAGTGGAATAACATTTCCACTTCGCCCTTTGGTAAGAACTAACGATTTCGTTAGGAGGTATGTTTCAGCTTGATTCGCCGCAAAACCGCCGGTAAGATACGATTCCAAGCGATGGATGCGGGGTGCTTCCATAAAGAGCTAGGACTGTTGCTGACAGGGGTGTTCCAACTGTATGCGATCACGGGCACAAAACTGGATGCGGGTCTTGAGCTTCGTAGATCACCTCTTGATGGCGGTGATCGTAGCAGCTTGCTTCTGGACGCAGAAATGGTCCCAGCCACTTAATTTTCTATTCCTTCTTTTACTGTTGCCATGGTGGCACTTCCTGCACAGCTATTTTGGGGTGTATGAATCGCACCGTCTTGAAGGCTTCCGCAGTGTCTTTGGCAACATTCTGACGGCAACTGCCATTGGGTTCGTGTCCGCAGGTCCCGTACTGTGGGTGTTTGGTTCAAGCGGGATAGTCCTGGTACTCGCGAAATTCACGGTCGCCTGGCTGGTGGTCGCAACCGGAATGCGGCTGATCGCGTATGCGGCATTGCGATACATGCGACGCCGCGGCCACGATCAACGACATGTTCTGGTCATCGGGACATGGGAGCGTGCGAACGAATTAGCTGAACGTTTCCACCGTTCGCCGGAATGGGGTTTACGACTCAGCGTAGTTGGCACTGGCGAAGTTGACAATCGGATGTTCGTGAGATTTCCGTCGGAAGAGCCGATCAGTGCATTGCTTGACGATGTTCTGAGATCCGAAGTTGTCGATGAGATTCTGATTGCCCGGCCACCCGACTCGATAGCTTCAGAACGCGCCGCCATTGAGGTGTGCCGCAACCTGGGTCGACAGTGCCGTCTGCAAATGGATTCGGAGCATGTGCCTGCCGCGCAATCCGTGGAAGCGATCGACGGCAAACTAACGTTGACTCTGGCAGGGGTAGAACACCGTGCTCCTCTAGTAATCAAGCGCGCTCTCGACATTGTTGCGACTTCTTTATTGTTGGTCATGCTGGCGCCGGTGATGGCGGTGGTTGCTGTTCTGGTCAAAATGTCATCGCCGGGGCCGATTCTATTTCGTCAGTTGCGCGTGGGACTGAACGGCCGACGGTTTTGGATCCTGAAGTTCCGAACGATGGTGGATGGCGCTGAGAAGATGTTGCAATCGGTTGCGTCGCGGAATCTGACCGGCGGGCCGACATTCAAAGATGCCGCGGACTTGAGGATCACGCCCATAGGGAAGCTGCTGCGCCGCTGCAGCCTGGATGAATTACCGCAACTCTGGAATGTGTTGCGCGGCGACATGAGCCTGGTTGGGCCGCGACCGCTGCCTGTGCACGAATCGACTGCGATCGAAGGCAACTATCGCAGGAGATTTGCCATGCGTCCGGGGTTGACGTGCTACTGGCAGGTAGCAGGACGCAGCGATATTCCATTTCATCGCTGGATGGAACTTGACGTTCAATACGTCGATAACTGGTCCCCTTTAACCGACGCAAAACTCCTGCTGCAAACCATCCCCGCGGTTATCAGCGGAAAGGGAGCGTACTAGATTTTGGGAGCTCGGATGAAAACGGTCATTCTGTGTGGTGGCAAGGGCACTCGCTCGTATCCTTTTACAGACTTCATGCCGAAGGTCATGATGCCGCTTGGAGGAACTCCGATTGTGGTTCACCTGATGCGCATTTTTGCCGCACAGGGTTTCAACGACTTTCTTCTGGCCGCAGGGCATCGGAAGGAGATGCTGTACGACTACTTCGATCGGCGGTTTCCGGAGTGGAACGTAAAGATCATCGACACAGGTGAGAATTCGGATACCGGTGAGCGCGTGCGCCGGTGCGCACCGTACGCCGGAGAGCGCTTCTTTGCCACATATGGCGATGGTCTCGGAAATGTTGACCTTCATTCATTACTGGAGTTCCACAACAATTCCGGAGCGACAGCAACGGTGACATCCGTACCGCTTCGCTCGCAATATGGCACGGTTCATTTTTCCGACGACGGAAGGGTGACTCGTTTCGAAGAGAAGCCTGTCGTTCGGGACTACTGGATCAATGCCGGGTTTTTCGTATTCGAACGCCGGGTGTTCGAGGAATCGAACGGGCAGAATCTCGAGCAAAATGTGCTGCCGCCCCTGGCTGCGAGCGGCGAAATGTATACGTATCTCCACACGGGGTTCTGGAAGTCAATGGATACCGGCAAGGATCAGCAAGAATTCGAGAGTATCCTGCGGAGAGGAGCCGCGCCGTGGATGGAAATGGCTGCACCTCGAACTCTTGCAGATGGATCAGTTGCGATTCGAGCGATTGCGGCTGGATAGCCTGAAGGGCTGATCTACAATAACTGCCCCCCTCTCTCAAGATCGGCATTCAGCCGGTTATAAGGATGATGTGTCGCAGCAGTACTCATCGATGGTGGATGCCACAGAAAACGAAGTTGTGACCGTTCAAGACGCGGTCCGGGTCTCGAACAAGAGCCTCGGCCGCAAATTCTTCAAAAACACGGCCGCACTTGCGTTCGGATGGAATCTCAATGCGCTCCTACGCCTGGTAGGTGCGAGCCTGGTCGTGCGTAGCTTCGGTGTAAGCGTGTTTGGAGAATACGCGGTCCTGGTGGTGTGGCTCACGATTGCGGAGTGGATCCTGGATTTCGGGACCACGGAAGTATTTGTCCGCGAAGCCAACCATGAACCGGAGCGGCGGGGCTATTTCTCGCGCGTTTTCCTGACGCTGAAGATCGTACAAGCGCCTCTCGCCGCCATGGTGCTGGTGACGGGCTTAATCGCAATGCAGTACCCGCACGGGTTGGTTGTGGCTGGCATTGCGTCGAGCCTCAGCCTCTTCTTCACCGCCGGAGTCGTTTACTGCCGGGCGAACTTCAAGGCCGCTCTGACCATGGAGCGGGAGGTTTTCTCGGAATTCATCTCGGTAATAGCAATGTTGCCGCTGATCCCGCTCGTGGCTCATTTGCGATGGGGGCTCATCGGCGTGATGGGAACGTACGTTTTTTCGCGTGCTGTCTTCTGCACGGGATGTGTCATCCAGTCGCGGAAAACCGTCCTCTACTCGTTGCGTGGCATAAGCTGGAAGGATCTGCGTTGGGGAGTGAACTCTTCGCTTACGATCGGGATCATCGGGTTCGTAGTGGTGCTTTATACCGCTGCCGACCTGCTGGTCCTATCCCGGACCGCCAGTATTTCCGATGTAGCGGTTTATTCGGCAGCGTTGCGCTTCACCATGCCATTGACCATGGCTTTGAATGCGATCGCAGTATCGGTGTACCCCGTGCTGTCGCTGCTGAAGTCGCCCGAACAATTCCACAAAACCTGCCAGCGCGCTGTAAATACGACGTTACTACTGGGGGGGCTTGCGCTGGTTGGACTCTGGTGTGGCGCCGAGTTCTGCATGCGCCTGCTGGGACACCAGTTGATTTACGGAGCGGGAGCGCTAAGGATTCTTGCGGTAGTTTGCGTCATCAAGGCGGTGCCCATGGTGATTGGGCCGGCACTGTTCCTGGTTCGCGCGCAGAAATACGCGCTAGGGTACATGCTGATGGCGCTCCTGGTTAAGATCGCAGTGGTTGCCTTAGCGACACTGCGGTTTGGTTATCTTGGCGGTGCATTCGGCAGCCTCGCTGTAGAAGCGTGCTTCCTTACGCCGGTAACAATGTATTACGTGCGGAAATTTACCGGGTTCCAGATTCAGTTTGCGGGAATTTGGCGGCTGATCCCGATCGTAGTTATCGTTATCTTTGTAACGAGAAAGATACTACCGAACGGAAATATGATGGCCGGCATCGTGGCCGCACTACTGTATCCATTGCTGGTATTGGCTTTCCGGGTGATCGACAAGTCGGAGATGCGAGCGCTGCTGCGCTTGCGCCAGTCCGAGCAGGCCTAGATCGTGCGGGCACTTACTTCGGCAATAGCTCTCGAATAAGTCTCCAGCAATCCCTTTACGTGAACATCTGCGTTCCATAGCCGCATCGCTTTGGCACGGCCGTTCTGGCCCATGCGACGGCAGAGTTCAGTGTCGTTCCAGAGGCGAGAGACCTTGTCCGCAAGATCTTTGGCATTACCCGGTTCAAACAGGAATCCATCGACACCGTCCTCGATGAGACAGGCCGTTGCCCCGAGATTCGATCCCACGACTGGAATCCCGTTGGCCATCGACTCTGCTCCAACCAGTCCAAACGTTTCGAACCAGATTGGCGGCATGACCAACATGCGCGCTCCGCGATAAAAGTCGCGCAGATCATCCTTTCCGCTGGTCACGACGATATCGACATCGGGAGGAAGACTTACGTTCACGAAAAAGTTCTTGTTTCGCGAGAGGCGAAACGGAAGGTGACAGATACGAGAGGCTTCCAGAAAGACGTCGATGCCCTTTTCGGGCACGAACCGGGCGCCGAATGAAACATACTTGCCTGCGCCGGGATCAGCGGCGGTTTCGGGGATATCCACGAAATGGGGAACCAAGTCGATACGCGATGCATCGACACCCGAATTCTCAGCGATGAACTGCCGGGTGAACTCAGAACAAACGACCAACCGGGTGAGATACCTGGTTTGAAGTTTGAACCACCGAAGCATGGTGCTGTACATCGATAGCGTAAGGCTTTCGGCGATATTATTACGGCAGTTGTGCAGCAGGACGTTGTACTCGCGGCCACCCAGACACTCGGTGCAGATCTTTCCTTCGCGGAAGTGGTTGCGAGAGGGACAAGTGAAGAAGTAATCGTCGCAGGTCATGATCACGGGGATCTTCCGTTTGTAGCAAAGAGGGAAGATCCAGGGTGAAATCAGAGGGAAGACGTCCCAAACGTGCACGACGTCAGGCTTGAACGAATCAAGAACTTTCCGGAATTCCCGCACGCCTTCCGGAGCGTAGAAGGTATTGGCCGCAGCTTTGAACCGGCCGCGAAAGTTTTCGGGGAGGTCGCGGCTGTCACGGGTAAATACTTCGACCTGAGTACCGCGCTCACCGACAGCCCGAATGGTAGCCGCGGTGGCGTTCAGGGAGCCATTACCGCCTCGATGGATGTTGTAGGCATATAGAACTCTCATGATGCGAAGAAATTCTCAGCTCACAACCTTTGGGGCCGGTAGCGGAACAATGAATCGATTACGGTAATTCATTTGCTCCTTGAAGAAACGAATGATTTCATCTTTGAAGTTCCATGCGCCGATCAGGATGTAATCGGGTTTAAGTTCCATAAGCGCCTGAGGCGACACGACAGGAATGCGAACGCCAGGGCACAACAGTCCCTGCTTGCGGGGATTGGCATCTCCCATGGCGGACAACAGATCCGGCGTGATTCCGCAGTAATTCAGCATTGTCATCGACTTGGCTGCCGCGCCATAGCCCACGACACGTTTGCCCTGCGCCGCAAGATCCTGAAGAAGAGTACGAAGGCTCTGGCGCTGATTGGTTACAGCTTCACCAAAGTCCTTCCAACCCTCGGGCTTGTTCAACCCGATCAGATCTTCAAAATCAATGGAGGTCTGATCACGACGCGGGCGGGGCGAATCTTCGTGCACGATCTCGAAAAGGAAAGAACCGCCGTTCATCGGGACGAAGGTAACGTCAGTGAGCTTCATGCCGAACCGAGCCATGACATTCGACACCGAGCCGACGGTCAGGTAAGACAGATGCTCGTGGAAGATGGTGTCGTACTGCACCTCGTTCCGCAGGAAAAATGCATATGGACTTTCGATCAGGCAAACGCCATTTTTCGCGAGCAGATGCTTGATTCCGGCGACGAGATCCTGCAGTTCGCTGACATGGCCAAGGACATTACGCGCCACGATTACGTCGGCAGGCCCACGTTCGGTCACAATTCGTTCAGCGACAGCCTTGCCAAAGAAATCGCGGATGGAGGGAATGCCGCGTTTATCCGCTTCCTCGGCCAGATTTGAAGGATCAACGCCGAGGATATCGAAGCCGTCGGCACGGTAGTGCTCGAGGAAGTAGCCATCGTTGCTGGCGATTTCAACGAGGAAGCGGCCGACCGAGTCCCGATAACGATCGCGAGTCCGCGCCGAGAACCAGCGTGCATAGTTCTTGGTGGTTTCCGAAGTGGCGGTGACCCACAAGAAGGAACTGAACAGCTTTTCGCGAGGTACCTCGTCACGAATTTGAATCAAACGGCAGTTCCTGCACATGACGAGCGCAAGATTCTCGCGAAAGAGGTCGTCTGTATCGCTCTCGTTAGTGACGAAGGCGTTCGCCAGCGGCAGGCATCCGAGATCCAATAACATCGCGGTGTCGGTGCTTCCGCAGGCACGGCAAGCGAAATTTTTCTTAGCGCTCATACGGTCGTGGATGCCCAATCGATTCCTTTTTGCGATGCGGAATCGGTGTATTGTTCGATCTGCTGCGCGGTGAACGCATACATATCCTTGCTGTCGCCGTTGTAAAAATGCTTGTACCACTCGACAATGGCGTCCAGCGTCCGTTCAATGCCCCAGGCGGCACGCCAGCCCAACTCTTCCTTAGCCTTGGTGCTGTTGAGCCGCAGCAACTTCGCTTCAGGGAACGATGGGTCGCGTTCGATCACCATGCGGGTGTGCCCGGGCCAACGCTTCAAAATTCCGGTGACGACATCCTGCACGGTAGGGACAACATCCTCGTCGGGCGCGATGTTCCATGACGAGCAGTACTTGCGATCCCTGGTGAGCAACGCGCCAAGCCACAGATACGAGCTGAGAGGCTCGAGCACATGCTGCCAGGGGCGGACGGAATCGGGGCTGCGGACGATGATGTCACGGTTGGCGGCAATCGCCCGCACGGTATCGGGAACGATGCGGTCGCACGCCCAATCTCCGCCTCCGATGACATTCCCAGCCCTGGTCGAGGCGATGGGAAGATCACTCTGCGGAGTCGCGGCTTTCTGGAACCTTGCATCCCTGTAAACGGCAATTGCGAGCTCAGCGCAGGCTTTGCTGGCGCTATAGGGATCATATCCGCCAAGGGGATCGGTTTCACGATAACCCTGCTGCGTTCCGATGTTCTGGTAACACTTGTCACTGCTGATCGCGACAACCGATTGCACGGAGCCCGTCAACCTGGCGGCTTCCAAGGCGTTCACGGTTCCCATAACATTCGCGTCGAAGGTGTAGCGCGTCTTCTCGAAGGAGAGCCGCACCAAAGGTTGAGCGGCCAGGTGAAATACGACTTCGGGACGGTGTTCCTGGAAGACAGAGAACAGACGGTCGTAATCGCGGATGTCCGCCTGAACGTGAGTGATTCTTTCATCCAGACGACAGGCCTTGAAGTTCGAGGGATCGGTGGGCGGGGCGAGGGAATAGCCCACGACCTTTGCCCCCAAGTGGGCGAGCCACACGCATAGCCACGATCCTTTGAAACCGGTATCGCCAGTTACCAGGACCGTTTTACCTTTATAAAAACCGCCGAACGCCGTCATCAGTTTTGAGCCTCCACGCATGCTTCCTTCGCATGCGCCTCATACCACTCAATCGTCTTCTTCAAACCAGTTTCTAAACTTGTTTGAGGCTGCCATCCAAGCATCTCCTGGGCTTTCGCCGAAGAAGAGTGCCTGATGGAAATTTCTCCGGAATGCCGGCCAAGAATGAGAGGTTGCAGGTCTGTACGTTGCATGAGCCGCAGAATTGTTTCGACCACAGTGGAAACGCTGATAGCTTTGCCGCTGCTGAAGTTGAAGGTTTCACCGCGAATGGCACGGTCGTCCATTGCTTCGGCGAGAAGCAGGTAGCCCGCGATGGCGTCTTCGATGTAGAGATAATCTCGTTCGGGAAGACCGCTGCTGTTAATCAAAGGAGCTTCGCCGCGCATCACTGCCCGGATCGTGCTGGGGACGATGCGTTCGAAGTTCAAATCACCACCGCCATAGAGATTCGTTGTCCTTGCGATACACACCGGGACACTGAAACTTTGGTGGTAGCAATCCGCGAGAAGTTCAGCGCAGAGCTTCGAAGCAGCGTAAGGAGACCTGCCGCGGGTCGGGGCGATCTCGGTCGAAGGCGTCGCCGCTGACTCTCCGTAAACCATATCGCTCGAGGCCAGCAGTACATTGATGTTTCTTCCCGTCATTCGCACCGCATCCAAAACGTTCCACGTACCCTTTATGTTTACTTCAAAAGTCTCCGCCGGGTTCTGCCGGGCAATCTCAACTTTCGATTGGGCGGCCAGATGGAAGACGGTATCGATACCGAATTCCTCAAGAACTTTCTGAATCACCCCCCGATCGGAAATGTCGCCACACACATACGTGAGCCGGCAACTCGATCCGTCCAGAGAGAGAGCCCCTGTCGGCTTTGTGTTTCTGCCAAGTGCGATAACCCGAGCCCCACTCTTACAGAGACGGGACGTAAGCGCACGTCCCACAAATCCGGAACAGCCAATCACAAGCGTGGTGCGTTCGCGCCAATCTGTACGTGCAACCATCACGGGAGCGTCTGGATCCACCTGACGTTTACGTAAACGCCGAGTGCGCCTCCCAGGGTTCCCAACGGGCGATTGATGAAGTCGTCAACGAAACGAGCGACCTGGCTGCGTCCGCTTTCGGGCACGAAGACGATGTCATCGGCCTCGAGAAACACGTCACGCATGCCCATAACAGCCCCGGGCTGTCCGCCGGCAACATTGTGAACTGGAATGGAGCGGATGTACCCGTCCGTTCCCAGGCGAATAATAGTGGTATCCCCCGTTTTTGCTGAACGACGGAAGCCACCCGCCGCAGCAATCGCCGCGCTGATAGTGCGGGCATTGCGTAGCGGCACCGCCATGTTGTTCCCCACTTCTCCAATGACATAAACAACCGGCGGGGGGACCTGAGTCGCAATAACGGTGACTTCGGGCGATACGAGTCGTGCAGAAAATGCACTCGTGAGCGACTCCCGCAGTTCAGTGGGTGTCAATCCAGCCGCTTTGACGTCGTTGATCAGAGGAAGAGTGATGAAACCGTCGGGACGCACGGTGACTGTACGGGAGACTTCGGGCACGCGACGGACTGAAACTTCGATCTGATCGCCTGGGACCCAGACATACTCTTTATGAAACCGCTTTTCAGAAAGCAGGATTTCGGGCGAGGCTGGCACTTGAGCCATTTTCGCGCGTGTGCTTACGCACCCAAAGAGGGGAAGCAAGCAACAGACAAGTAAACCAAGGGCTAATTGTTTCAACATGGTCAAACTTAAATTGAATTTACCAGAATGGTTGGGCTTGCTATCCTTCTTCTGCCATCGCTTGGGGGTAGTCAATCCTAATCGATAACTGAGCCTTTCACAATATGTTTCGCCTCATACGATGGATCATGGACAAGCTGATCAGGATGTTTTCGGAGGATGCCAATCGCGCATTCCTCGACAATTCATCTTTTCCCTGGATCAATCGAATCGAAGAGAACTGGATGACGGTCCGGGACGAGTTCGATGGGGTGATGCGGCAACAAGATCGCATTCCGAATGTGGAAGATATTTCGCAAGACGGGAATCTTGGGGCAGATCGAAAACCGATGTCCAGGGGAGCCGAGTGGAAGTGGTTTTTCCTTTACGGCTATGGGCACAAAGTCGAAGCAAATTGTGCGCGCTGTCCGAAAACAACAGAACTAATCGAGTCGGTGCCTGGAATGCAGGGCGCCATTTTTGCAATTCTTGCACCCGGGAAACATATTCCGCCACATCAAGGTCTGTATAAAGGATTGCTGCGATACCACCTTGGAGTGCGAATCCCGGGTGCGCCGGGCATGTGCCGGATCAAAGTTGCGGATGAAACCAGAGCATGGGAGCAAGGACGAAGCTTTATTTTTGACGACACATTCACGCATGAAGTGTGGAATGAGTCAAACGTGCAAAGAGTGGTATTTATGATCGACGTGGAACGGCCGCTTCCGGCGCCGATCGCGATGCTGAATCGATTCATTCTCCGGTGGATCAGTTCGACGTCCTACATCAACGACGCCATCGACAAGGTGAAAGCGGCTGCTGAAGTGGGCATGGGCACAGCCGCGATGGATGCAGGGGGCAAGATATAGTGTCCACACGGCCCCTGGTTTCGGTCATTATTCCTGCGTATGGGCGCACGGAGATGCTGCGCAAGACCGTCGTGTCAGCACTCGCGCAGGACCTCGATCCCGAACAGTTCGAGGTTATTGTCGTCGATAGTTCTCCGGACGATCGCAACGCGAATATGGTGGCGGAACTACAACCGGGTGCGCGTTGCGCATTGCGGTGTCTTCGGAAACAACCGGAAGGGCCAGGGCCGTCGCGCAATCTCGGCGCGAAAGAGGCACGGGGCGACTATTTCGCCTTCCTTGACAGCGATTGCGAGGCCTCTCAGCAGTGGCTGCGGAATGGGGTCGGCGGCTTCGAGGAGGGCGTGGGGATCGTACAAGGAAAAACGATACCCGAACAGAATGTGCCGCATAGTGTTTTTCATCGCTCTCTCGAGGTGTATCAGGAGAGTTGCTTCTACGAAACGGCAAATATCTTCTACCGGCGGGGAGCCTTTGAGCAGGCGGGCGGCTTCCTGGCCGACAAGAAGGGAACAAGCGAGAAATGGCTGGTCGGTGGCGAGGACGTTGACCTGGCGTGGAGCGTGAAACGCGCAGGATGGCAGAGCCGTTTTGTGGAAGGCGCGCTCGTGATGCATGCGCTCATCCCGATCCCAATGTGGAGATGGTTCTTCGAAACGCGCATGAGCACGGTGCCGTTGGTGATCCGTTGGTACCCCGAGCTGAGACGATTTTTCTATGCCCGGTATTTCTTCGACCGAACGCAAGCGTTACTGGTGTTAGCGATAGCGGGCATCTTGTTCTCACTCCTGTCGCCGTTCACGCTGCTTCTAGTCCTGCCGTATGTCTTTCATCGTGTCGCGCAGCCTTCGAAGACATTGAAGGGACCTTTGCGCATAGCCCGCGCGCTACTGTATTTTCCCCGTGATATCGCCACGTTCGGTGCATTGCTTTTTGGCAGTGTACGCTACGGCGCGCTGCTGCTATAGCTCCGAACCCGCGCTGAGTGCCGCTTCGCCGGTGTTCATGGACCGGACGCGCTGGCGGATCTTCGCACAACAGGCGATACGGTTTGGCGGACAATCGATATTCAACCATGTATTTGTCGCCACAGTGACGTTGTCGCCGACGTTTACCGGACCGATTACGACTGCATGAGCGCCCACGGTTACTCCGTCTCCCAGACACGGGCCTTTTTCCGCCGGACCACCGAAAGAATCTTCTTTTGGGCAACAAATAGCTAGCGACAACATGGTCAGCCTATTTCCGGCTGTGCCATGGAAGGTGAGGCCAGGGCAGTGTCCCAGGAAACAACCGGGTCCTATGCAGCTCTGAGGCGGGATATTAGCTCTGTGAATGCTTAGATTCAGTCTGGAGAGTAACCGCGCTAGCGTCAACCAGCGGCGAACATAAAGGTAGTGTGAAATCCGGTAAAGCAGCAGGCATTGAATCGCAGGCTGAAAAAAGATGCTGAGGCTGGTCTTCCAATTGAGTTCGGGCCGGTATTCCGATGAGAAGGTTGCGAAGCGGCGGATATCCTCGCGGAGGCCTTCGCGCACGGACGCCAGCTTGTGGTGCTGGTAAAGCAGACATCTGGAGGCAGGATCGCTCATGACGAATGTTGTTTCGCCAGCAATCGTGGAGGCGGTCCTTCCGCGACGGAGTCGTCAGGCACATCACGCGTAACCAGGACTCCAGCACAGATTCTCACGCGACTGCCCACCCTCGCCGGACCCAGGACGCCACAGTGAGGCTCAAGAATTACGTCGTCGCCCAGAACAGGCAGTCCAGGTCCGGCGCCAATGTCCTCTACTCGGCCGATTTCGCCCCCCAACCCCGAGCAGGGCATCACCGTGAGGTTACGGCCGGCCTTGCCAAATAATGCCGTACCCGGCGGAGTAAGAATGACCAGACCTTCATCAATGTCCGTGGCGGGGCTGATATCCGCTCCCGTCAGGAATTGGTTGAAATGTGCTATGAATCGCGCCAGCAGAGTATGGCCCGCTCCACTGAACTGATGGGAGATCCGGTAAAGAACAACGCAAATCAAGGAAGGGTGGAGCAGAATTCGGGGTACCCGGCCATCCGACGAAAGCAATCGTTGCAGACGTCGGCGATCGGCCCTCATCCGCGTAACCGTTATTTTCCAGCTAAGGCGTTCTCGACCCATCAAAGCGGTCCACTAAAAGGCGTGGCTTGCCGTGTTACGGTGCTTCGGCTGCCGCCGGTGCTTCATCGCTAGTATGCACGGGCATACCACGTTTGATTTGCGTAATCTCCCTTTGCTCCGCGAGCCGCATATAACGAATCGCAGCGATAATGGCAGCTAACAGCCAAAATAATCGTAACGTCGTGTTGACTCTCAAAGTAAAGCTAAGAAATGAGTCCGGAATGAGTGCGATCATTGCCGATAGGCAAGCGGCATTTGCAACATACAGCAGTTCATCACGGACGGTGAGATTTGAAAATCCAGTCCAGATGATCGAGATCCAAACTGTGCAGAAGATGATCAGGCCAACAATGCCGGTCTCCGCCCACCACATATAGAAAATATTATGGACGGCGGGAGGCTGATCGCCGTAGCTGTTGATGGCAAGCGTAGCATAGTTCGGCAATTCGAAGACGTAGCTGTTCAGACCATGCCCCAGCCAGGGAGCGGCAGCGATCATATTCCGCGCATCTGCCTTATAGATTTCCCGGGCGCGAGAAGCATCATCCTTGCTTCGCAATAGACGCTCAGTAATTGGGCCGAAAAAAGCGGCAAAGATAATGACCCCAATGAGACAGGTGACGCTGGATGAAATGACGGAGCGCAACCGCAAGCCTCTGTGAAGCAGCATAAAGACGAGCAGAAGGAAGAGGTTTATGGCAGCGCTAACCCAGGCGGATCGTGACATGGCCACGATTTCGGCAGGCATCGCCACGGCAATCACGGCGATAAAAAAGATGCGCGCAATCAGACTGCGGCTGACCAGGAACATGGCAACGGCCAGCGAAATCGTAACCGCAAGGAACACGCCAAGTAGATTCGCATGTTCCAGGAGCCCGCTTGGGCGGAAGACTTCAACGCCCGCGACCGAGGTCTTGCCGAGAACATCGATGGTGTTGGAACTAGTCTCGCCGAGTACCTGGAGACCGATAAGGCCCCTCCGATGATATTGGATCAGGGCGACAATCGATTGACCCATGGCTGCGAGCGAAAGGCCAGCTATGCAGTGCCAGATACGACGCGGGCGGCTGAGTTCGTTACAGATGACGATGAACAGGAGCATCACCTTTAGCATGCGGAAGACTTCGTGACTGGCCGTCAGGCGCCAGGGACCAACCACGATCCATGCACAACCAACCGCGGTCAGCAACAGCCAGACGAAGGTGACCTTGGGGACTCGCACCCCCTTTCTGCGTTCGGTGAGAAGTTCCCAGAGGAGGAATCCAGCCAGAGCAAAAAGGAACAGGTCGTTGAGTTCGATACGGAACGAGTCTTCTCCGCCGGGCTTTCCCAGAAACATCGGTCCAAAACGCTTACTGAGGCTGAGAGACAGCGTAAACGCAAAGCCCCACAAGCAATAAAGACGGGGGTTCCCCGAAGCGAAGGCTGCAACGACACCGAAGACCAATCCTCCAATGACGGCGAAGGTCTTCAGGTCGGAACTCAATCCCGCAATAGCCAGTGCGCCTGCGACGGCAAATACCAGAGTCAGAATCAAGAACACAGGCGAGCTTTCGCGCGCTAGGTCCTCAACTCTGGTTCGCCATGAAGCGGCAATGACTCTGGACATGCGACCTGACTCCAGCTACCGGATGCTTTCGTCGAATTGAGCGAATACAAGGCTCACGTTACGTGCGTTGCACTGTTCGAGAGCAGTCTGCGCGGCATCGATATCTTCGACGGGAGTGTGGTTTTCCGTTACTAGCAGCAGAACACGGCCGACATACGGCGACATTGCAAGAGCGAAAGGATTTCGCAGAACAGCGCCACCAGCAAGAATTACGAATTCCCAGTGCTTCGTGCATTCAAGCAGAAAGTCCTTCGCCCTGTCAGGGGACGCGGAAAGCGGAGGAGCCGCAGCGGTCCCTTGCGGCAAGAACGTGAGATTCGGTTGGCTGGTCGCGAGCGCCATGTCTTCAAGGCGAAGACCAGGGCCGCTTAGGAAGTTAGCAAGTCCCGCGGAATCCGGTGTATCGAGAGTGCGTCGAAGTTCCGACTGTTCGTCGGCATCTACCAACAGGACCGGCTGTGCCAGTTCCTCGGCCATGCAGGACGCGAGCGTGACGCATCCTTTCACCCAAAGATGCGAGTCATTTGGAGTCACGACCAGAACAGATCGCGAGAGCCCGTCGGGCCGAAGAGAGCCATAGTGAAGTTGGATCGCCAGGCGTTTGTAATCCGCGAGATCGAGTTCCTGATCGGACTGGCGGGTCCACTTCTGCCACCAACGATCACTGCCGTTGCGGCCATTCATTCCATTGCCGTCGTTAAACAACATTCCTGCCCCAGATCTTTCCTTGAGAATTCTCGATATCAAGCTCCCGCTCGTTCAGAACGGTTGTTTTCGGAGCGCTCGCGGGGGGCGTTCGCGGAGAAACGCGCGTGTTCCGATTGGTGGGGGAATACCGTAAGAGCGCGGGCGCGTCCACCGAGCGGAATGGTTGCATACACCGGGTATGCGATCCTTCCACGATCGATGTGTTCTTTCATCAGGCGTCCGGCGGTCAACGTACGAAGAACGGCCGCAATCGTGCCGAGCAGAAGGCCTACGAGCACGGCTCCGGGGTAAAGATATTTGAGACGCGGCCAATATTTACTGGAGGGAGGTATTGCGTAATCAACAACAGTTACTGTCCCCGGTGCGGCTTCCACCGCCGCCGATGAAACTTCGGCTTCCATTTTCCTGAGCAGCAACTGTTTATATTTTTCGGCGGCGATATCGTACTCACGGTTAAGGTCCTGTGCCGTGGACATGAGCTCCGGCAGCTTCGTCAGGTGGCCGCGCATGGAGTCGGCCTTATCTTGCATGGACGTTAACGCCGCACGCGTGCCCTCAAGCTCCGCCTGCAACTGGTCGCGGTTGGCGAGCAGTTGGTCATGGATTGTGTTTACGCCGTGGGTGACACTGCGGTCGATCTTTTCGGGCTCGCTCGCAATGAGCACGTCGAGCTTCGCGATGTCGGCCACAACTTCCTGGACCTCGGGAGAATCCTCTCTGTATTTGTCGCGCAGGCCGATGAGAGAAGTCTGAAGCTCAAGTTTGCGCTGCATCGCATTCTCTCGAACAGAGTTGAGTTCCTGGGTCGATGAAAGAACCTTCAACGGATTCTCCGCTTTCTGTTCGGTTTCAACTTCTTTCAGACTGGCTTCGAGCGATGCGATTTTCGCTTTTTCGTTGGAGATGCCGGTTTCGACCCCCGTCAACTCCTTGATATCAAGACTCTCCTTCTGAAAGTCCATCATAAGACCGTTCGCACGAGCGAAGGCGGAGCGGCGGTCTCGTACAACGGCAAGTTCCTCGCGAGCGCGATCCGCTTCCCGGTTCAAAACTGCAACCGCCTTTTCGGCCTCCGTCGCGTGACGCTGCGAACGATATTCCAGATATGCGTTGATCAGTGAGTTGGTGATCTCGGCGACGTGGCGGTTCGGTCCTTTTACCTCCAGGGTAGCGATATGGGTATCGGCAACGGGCTCAACGGTGATTGCAGCCTTCATGCCATCCATGATTCGACCGAGCTGTTTTGTCTGCGCATTGGGCGCGTCGGGATCAGGCGATATTGTGCGTTTGACCGCCATATAGGCCCGGCCAGGCCAGGACTTTTCCCACAAATAGCTGACGTGATCCATAAACGGGTGATACACGTCGTCGTAGGTCAGCTTATTTTCGTCGATTACCTTGCGAAGGACTGGGCCAGCCGTAAAGAGCTGGATTTCATCGCGGGCATCGTCTTTTCGGAAAACCTGCCAATTCGAGTAGAACTGGTCACGCGCCGGATCCATGTCACGTTCTGCCGCAAGTTTCGCTTCGACGCGGTAGATCGGAGGCCAGATCAGTACGTACATCGTGACCAAAACCAGGGTAGCCGCGCACGTGATGAGAACTATCGCTCGGTGATGACGTACCGATCGCGAAACGAGGCGAACGAACCCCGCAACATCAAACATATCGGTGTCGACATATCCACTATGGCCGTTGTTCCCGTGTCCACTCATGTGTTCTTTTCTTTTGGGGTTTTCCCCGGTTGGTGAGAACTGCTTATAGCACAGCGCATATCCCCGTGCAAACAACTAGCGTCACGGATACGCAGTCTTGGAGAAGCCCCACTGAATGCCTGACCTCCCCCGGTGCGAAACAGTTTATACGAGTGTTCCCGAATTTGGGAGAACAGAATCGAACTATTTCGAAACGGTCTTGTGGCTGGAAGAGCCTGTAAATACTTGATGAATCTCAGCCCCATGACTCGCCGCGAGACGAATGGTTTCGCAAACACGGTGAATCTCGCCGGTTTTCATGGAGGCTCCGCCAGGAAGAACTAAGACACTATTGGTAAGCCTTTCGGTAACCGGCAATTGGTTACCATTTTGCGGAAGCTTTCCCGCAATGATGCGGTGACAACCGGGATAGAAGTATCTCTTGGCGAGGATGTTTTCGGCTTCGAGTACTCGCAGCAGATCGTCGCGGGAAAGCCCTGCTAGAGCCTCGTCCACAGTTGTGACAATGTATTGATGGTTACAAGCGCCAGTCTTATCCAAAGGCAGGAGAGAGATTCCGGGAATATCCGACAGTTCAGTTTTGTACTGTGCGTGGGTGGCGGCATTTGCGACTCGCAGTTCGTCGAATGAGTCGAGGTAGGTTAGACCCATCGCCGCACAGATTTCCGCCATCTTTCCATTTGTGCCGAGATCGATCGTCGGCTCGTGATTGTCAAAGCCGAAGCGCCTTTCTGCTCGAAGCTTTGCCGCCAACGCATCATCGTTAGTGGTGATGGCTCCGCCTTCTCCGGTATTGACGAACTTCGTTGCATGAAAACTGAACACCTCGGCTGCCCCGAAACTGCCGATTGGCTTGCCGTGGTAGGAACTTCCCAGCGCATGTGCCGCATCGAAGACAAGCGTCAACCCATTTTTTTTCGCCAACCCGGTGAGGGCTGCGATCTCGCAGGGCTGGCCCCAGAGATGCACGCCGACAATTGCGCTGGTCCGGGGCGTGATGAGCCGTTCGGCCTGACGGGGATCGAGGTTATGAGTTTCCGGTAGAACGTCGCAGTAGACGGGCGTGATTCCAAGCCAGCGTAGAGCCTGAACCGTTGCCACAAACGTGAATGACGGAACAATGACTTCGCCACTTAGTCCGAGTGCACGGAACGCAATTTGCAGAGCGATAGTGCCGTTGCATGTCGCGATGCAATGCCGCGCACCGGTCATGGCGGCAATTTTCTCTTCAAATTCCCGTACCAGCACTCCATTGGAGAACCACCGCCGTGCGAGCATGCCGTCGATCAATTCGACCAGTCGTTCGCGATCAATAGCATTGGGCTTATTGACGTGAAGCGGCTCGTCAAACAGCGGCGTACCACCGAAGACTGCAAGATCCCGCCAACTCCCCCGCTGATCAACCAGCAATGGATGTCCCCCGACGACCCTAGGATAGGCCAAAGTTATTTCGTTGGACGCAAGAATACACTGTTCGAGCCTGCGCTCCTACCAAGAAGGTTATAAAATATCCTGTCACGACATACAGAAATCAACTTCAATCGGTGCATAGATTTTGGAAACCAGAAGATGAGAGACCCTATAATGCGGCGATGGGTCACAACGCTTCGATAAGGCACAGGGGCGCACTCACAGCACTCACGTGCTGTCTTGTTTTCCTGATATCCGGGTGTAAGGGCCAGTCCAGAAACAACTTCACATCCGACACGCCGAACGTGGTTTATGCGGAAGGGCAACAACTTGCGCAGAATCCCGGTTTTGAAGAAGACGGGTCGCCTGCGCCACGCGGTTGGACGTGGGACTTAAAACAGAGCGGCAAAAAGGGAACGGTTTCGCTCGACCATACACGCCATCATTCGGGACAGTCCTCACTAAAACTTCAGCCGAACGGCAGTAACGTAGCCCGGGACCCTCTCGCCATCACGCAGATCATCCCCGCCGGACAATTTCGCGGCAAAAAAGTGGAGTTCTCCGGTTACATGATCAGTGAAGGCGATACCCAGGGAATTCTCGGCATGATGGCTCTCGTTCATGGAGCGCCGCAAGGCGGTCCGGACATGCTATTTCAGAATCCGGGCCAGACGGACGAGTGGGTTCAACAGCGCAAGATCTTCACTGTGCCTGACGATCCTTCCGTACAGATCGTGCTTATCTGCATGTCGAATGGTAAGTCCGGCGCGTCATGGTTCGACGATCTCTCCGTGCTGCCGGTTTCGGAGAATGGCGCCGCGCACAGCGGCAGTGTGGCGCCAGAACAGCCGATTAAGGCCAAGATCAGCGTTGATGCTTCCAAAGTGATCCGACAGATTCCGGCGACGCTGTATGGGACCAATATCGAGTGGCGATGGAATGCTCTTAACCTATGGCTAGCCAAAGAGCGACGTCCCGATCCGAAGCTCGTTCAGTTGACTAAAGACCTTGGCGTTACGGTGATCCGTTATCCCGGAGGAATGTTTTCGGACTTCTATCACTGGAAAACCGGTATCGGTCCGCTTGACAGCAGGCCAGAGGTGAAACACGAACCCGGGAAGCCCGACAAATCGCGCCCGTACTTTGGGACCGAAGAGGTGTTGAGTTTTGCGCATGACGTGGGCGCAGAGGTCTGGATTACGGCGAACGCAGGCACAGGAACCGCCCAGGAGGCGGGAGACTGGGTGAAGTATGTGAACGGTCAAACCGAACGAGTCAGGTTCTGGGAAGTTGGTAATGAACTTTACATTCGCGATCCAGCGCCCCAATTCTCGACAATCACTGTAGATCCAGCAACGTATGCCAAACGTTTCGGTGAGTTCGCCAAGGCGATGCGGGCGGCCGATCCAAACATTAAACTGGCAGCGATTGGCGGTGAAAATTATGGACGACTTGCGTTCGTGGGTTATCCCGACTGGCTGAAAACGGTTCTGGAACAGCAGGGAAACCAGATTGACCTAGTGTCGATCCATAATGCCTATGCACCAATCATCTCGGATGAGAATGTCGAATTTCGAGATGTGTATCGGGCGATGCTTGGCGCACCGGTATTGATCGGCCGAAATCTACAGACTGTGGCCGACGACATCGCCAAGTATGCTCCTCAACGCGCTTCACACATCAATATTGCCGTCACTGAATGGGGGCCGGCATTTCGATTCGATCTCAACAGCAAGTGGGTGGACCATCCGAAAACGCTTGGCTCGGCTCTGTTTTCCGCGAGCGTAATGAACCGGTTCATCGAATCGCCCAAAGTGGAGGTCGCGAATTTCCTGATGCTTCACGACTTCAGCGTGTATGGCGCAATTGGATCGCGAAACACGGATTTTCCTCCAAACCATGATTGGATTCCCACGGCTCGTTATTACGCTTTTCAGTTGTACACAAAACATTTTGGAAATCAGCTTGTGAAGTCTGCAACCGAGGTGCCGACATTCGACAGTCCGGCAATCGGATATACCGACGCGGTGAAAGGCGTGCCTTATCTGGATGTGGTCTCAAGCTTGAGTGCCGACGGAAAGCAGCTCTATATCATTGCGGTTAACAAGAATTTCGACCAGCCGATTGAGACCACGATCGATCTGCACGGATTCGTTCCATCCGGAAAAGCTACAGCGTGGACGCTCAACGGCACGGGACTTGATGCCAATACGGGTACGGGAGTCATTCGGGCGCCGGGAGTTAACCTGCCTCACCAAGCAGAGGATCCTCAGAACCCGCGCTTTTATAAAGGTGCCCAGAGCGAGATCACGTTCAATAGCTCGGATTTCAAAGTCACTGGCCCGGAGCTTACATACAGCTTCCCGGCACATTCGGCAACTTCGATCGTACTGACGCGTAAGTGAAATCAGTTCGAAATCATACGATGCCCGCGGAACTATCTATGCATTAGCTCTTTGCCAGTAGGGCTGCTGAATTTTCCGGCGCACGGCACGAAAGGTGCGCACGAACGGCCGGGAGAAGAGATAGGGTAGAGAGCCATCCCTGAGCAGCCGGACCAGGCCTTCGCGCCTGGTCTGCTGGTTTTCCAGTTCCTTTAGCGCGACCAGGGTGCTGTGCACTTTTCTGCGCCACGAGAGGATGTGTGGTGAAACCGTCTTACCCCAATGATCGATCAGCCACAGACACTCACAATGCACTTGCTTGAACGTTCTCGGCGTCATGTTGCTGTTGTGGATACGGTAGTAGCAGATGACATGCTGCACTGCACGCGCCTGGAAGCGCTGCGAGACTCCGAGATACATGTGATAGTCGGGGCTCATGTGGATGTTCGGCGGAATGCCACCGATTGTCTCCAGCGCAGTGCGACGAAATATTGCCGAACTCATGGCAATAAAACATGCATCGACGTAAAGCTCTTTCAGGATGGCGCCTTCGGGAAGCGGTTCGAACTCGTGCCGATGGTCGAAGTCTTTTTTTTCGCCGGATGGGTTGAAACTTACGGCTCGGCCATATACGAAACCAACTTCCGGAGAGGACTTGCCGAGCGCCAGTTGCTTTTCCAGTTTGTCTGGAGTCCAGATATCGTCCTGATCGAGGAAGGCGATCCACTCCCCGCGTACTTCCTGCAGGGCCATATTGCGTGCATGTCCAAGAGGAACCTGCTTTTCAGCGCGAATGTAGCGAATGCGCGGATCGGTATAAGACTTTACGACTTCGGCGCTATTGTCCGTGGAACAGTCATCCCAGGCGATTAGTTCCCAATCGAGGAATGATTGCGACAACACGCTGTCGATGGCCTCCCGCAGGAACGGTGCGCCATTCCAGATGTTCATGATGATGCTGACGAGTGGCAGAAAATTCTCCTTGGCTCAACGATGTTGCTTTTGTAACTGCCGCTTTGCTTCCCGCCGCGCCTTGCCATAAGCGGACAAAATGCTGCGCCGGAATAACAGATAGTAGTATGCGTCGGTAATTCGGCTTCGTTTTCGACTTGATGTGGCGATCGGTTTGAGTCCTGCCATGAAGACAGGGTTCGACAAGCTATACAGGAGAACGCGGTTCAGCACCCTCGAAGCATAGCCCTTTGGGCCAATATCCTTGTTCAAGATTCCATAACGCCGCCGAAGCTCCCGGTCGGGAACCATCTGCTCGAAACGATACAAAGTTCGTCCGATCAACTGTCCCTTTGCACCAATGCCATTGAGATTTATGTGATGGACGTGCAGTCCTTTGGCTTCGGGGACAAAACACAGTTGCATCCCATTGCAGGCGAGGCGGTAGCCGCACAGGCCATCCTCGAAATAGAGCAGGCTTTCGTCAAACATGCCGTGTTCGAGCATGAATTGGCGTTTCACCGAAACGTTACACGTCCAGAAGTCGAGGAAATGCAACCTGTCCTTTCCACGAAACCGGTCGTAGCTGATGAATTCATGAAAAAAGGATTCTGGATCGTCCAGCGATCCTTCCGGTATGGTCAATTCTCCGATGGCCGCGAAGGTTGGGGCTGGATGGGTACGATGAAACTCGGCGTGATGAAAAACGAACCGACGATCAGGGATCACGTCATCGTCGACGATCACAACCGCATTGCCTTTGGCTGCCCGGATGCCGGCGTTACGAGGCGCAGCAGGACTTCCAGAGGGAGGAATCACCAGATATCGAATCTTGTCCGGCCAACGCCTAGTTGCTTCTTTCAGCACCGCTTCGCTGTTATCGGTAGAGCCATTGATTACAAAAATGACTTCGTAGGAAAACCCTCCAGCATCCTGATTCGCATACTCCGGCGTGCTCTTGCGAAGCAGTTCTTCGCGATTGTATGTCGGGATGACAACAGAAACGTCCATCGAATTACTGGAAGCAGTTTGCACTCACCCGGAGGTGCCGAACCGTGCGGCGGCAGCAGAGGGTTTCCGCGTTTTAATCAATTGCTGCATACTGCCGGCGAATTCGAATCGAGGTTGGAATCCCAGCAATCGATGCGCTTTGGAGATGTCAACTACATAATCGCCTGACTCTACCAGCGCCGCTTCGGGGTGCCACGGACGATGAATGATGGGGGCGCCGGTGTAGTCGCTGATGATCTTGGCCGCCTCAATTAGAGAGAGACTCTTGCCATAGCCGACGTTGAAGATCTCGTTCCTCGCTTCCGGACGAACGGCGCAGAGTAATAGAGCTTCGCTCAGATCATCGATAAACAGATAATCTCTGAGTTGGCTGCCATCGCCAAAAATTTCCATCGGCTGTCCCTGGCACGCCCTGTCGATCAGGACATCGATGAAAGCCCGAAACTGTCCTGGCCGTACTTCGGTTTCAGCGCCGTAAGGATTGGAAATTCTGCAGATCGTGTAGGAAATTATGGATCGCAGAGCTGCTATGTAGTGATAGTGCTCCAATGCCACTTTGTGAGTAGCGTAGTAACTTGCTGGCTTGATGGGACAATCTTCGGTGACCGGTAATCGATCTGGAGTGCCATAAACCAACCGTGAGCTTGCGAATATCACATGTGGTTTCGTGTTGCTAAGTTCGCACGCTTGCAGGAAACGAGCTTGGATGTAGAGATTACCCTCAAGACTGGCGATCGGATTCAGGTTACTCGCCACAGCTCCAGAATTTCCTGCCAGGTTGAAAATAATTTCAACTTCACGAATTACTTCCGCGTATGCCTCAACGCTGGCATCTTCTTCCGGCAACGAGATCCAACGCACGAGCGGATGCTGCGGTAATGACCCAAGCCCCAGGGGACGGCGCGTGAGTGCAATCACCGGCATCTGACGACCTACCAGGGTTCGAACCAGGTGCTGACCGATAAATCCTGTTGCACCCCACACTAAAACAGGTTTCACGACCGGGACCCCTTCCACGCGGCGTTGGTTGGTGGATTATATGCAACAACTCGGTATTGATCATCACCTAGTTTTGTAGAAAGATACGTGCAAGTCGCAAAAGGGGTGTCCATGTCCGTAGTAATAGTTACCGGGTCCGCTGGTCTCGTCGGATCGGAAGCAGCTCTGTTCTTTGCGGAAAAGGGCTTCGATGTTATTGGGATCGACAACGATATGCGCCGTTGCTTTTTCGGCGATGAAGCATCCACGAGTTGGCAGAGACGGAACCTGGAGAGGCGCCTGGGGAAGCGTTACCAGCATGTGGATAAGGACATCCGGGATAGCGAATCCATTAACACGCTGTTTACAAAATACGGAAAGGACATCGAGTTGGTCATTCATGCTGCCGCGCAACCCTCGCACGACTGGGCGGCTCGTGAACCGGTAACCGACTTCACGGTCAACGCGCTCGGGACGCTGACCATGCTGGAAGCGACCCGTAACCATGCGCCTGAAGCCGTTTTTATTTTCTGCTCAACAAACAAAGTCTATGGCGACACCCCGAATCGGTTGCCTTTGGTGGAGCAGGCCAAGCGTTGGGAGATTGATCCGGGTCATCCGTATGTGAATGGAATACGCGAGGACATGTCCGTAGATCAAAATCTGCACAGTCTGTTCGGAGTATCCAAGCTGGCCGCCGACAGCCTGGTGCAGGAGTACGGCCGATACTTCGGGATGCGCACGGCTTGTTTCCGAGGAGGGTGTCTCACTGGGCCCAATCACTCGGGTGCGCAGTTGCACGGATTCCTTGCGTACTTGATGAAATGTACCGTCACGGGAGATCCGTACACGGTATTTGGCTATAAAGGTAAACAAGTACGCGACAACATCCACAGCGCCGATCTCATTCGTGCCTTCTACAATTTCTACCGGTCGCCGCGCGCGGGCGAGGTTTACAACATGGGCGGAGGCCGCTACAGCAATTGCTCGATGCTGGAAGCAATCGAAATGTGCCAGGAGATTGCCGGACGCGAACTGAAGTATGCGTACTCGGATGTGAACCGGATTGGCGATCACATCTGGTATGTGAGCGATCTGAGCAAATTCATGAATCACTACCCGGAATGGAGAATTGAACACGACCTGGATAGAACTCTCCGGGAAATCTATCAGGCGAACCGCGATCGATGGGTCGGAGGAGCCGTCAGCGCTTGATCGACCGTGGCAAACAGAACATCGCCGGCGTCTTGATCGACGCGGTCGATTACGACGCTGCCGTTGCCCGCATTGTTTCGGCGGCCAAGGAGCGCCGTTCCATGGCCGTGTCAGCGCTGGCGGTACACGGCGTAATGACAGGTGTGCTCGATGATACTCATCGCTATCGTTTGAATCACCTCGATCTCGTAGTCCCCGATGGGCAACCTGTTCGTTGGGCGTTGAACAGCCTGCACAAAGCGGGGCTTTCGGATCGTGTCTATGGTCCCAACCTGACTCTCAAATTATGCGAGGCGGCAGCAGCCGAGTCGCTGCCGATCTATCTGTATGGCAGTAAAGCAAGCGTGCTGTCGGAGCTATCGCGTAATCTGTGCCAGAGATTTCCAGGCTTGAAAATCGCAGGAGCAGAACCATCGCGCTTTCGTTGTCTTTCCGAAGAAGAAAAACTGGAAGTAGCGCAGCGAATCTCCGAAAGTGGCGCCAGAATCACATTTGTTGGCCTCGGCTGTCCAAGGCAGGAAGTTTGGGTTTACGAATATCGTGATCTGCTAAAGATGCCGATGTTGGCGGTCGGCGCCGCATTCGATTTTCATGCC
>CAYWSM010000066.1:0-3866 GCA_964460935.1 uncultured Terriglobales bacterium
CGGGACAGGCGTGTATACCTGTGTGCCACACCATGACAAAAAAGGCCGCCTTGCTCCTTGTTCTGGGCTGCTCGCTCTGCTCGTTTGTGTTCGCGCAGGAGGCGAAACCCAAGGTTTCTCTCGACGAGTTTTTCAATTACGTCAGCTTCGACTCGGTCGATCTGTCTCCGGATGGAAATTCCGTCCTCATCACGACACATCGGGCCGATTGGGATCAGGAGATCTTTCGCAAGGATCTGTGGCTGTACCGCATCAATCCCAATGGTGGTTCGCTGATCTCGCTAACGCATTCAGGACGCGACAGCCGGCCGCAATGGTCGCCGGATGGACAGTGGATCGGGTTCCTGTCGGAGCGCAAGATCGGCGCGGGCAAAAGTGGCGACAGTGGCGACAAGTACAAGGAAATCTCACAACTGTACGTGATTTCCGCTTCGGGCGGCGAGGCCATTCCTGTTACGAGTGCCGGTGATGACGTCCATGCGTTCGCATGGTCAGCGGATTCCAAGCAACTGTATTTCGCCACACGGCAGCCCTGGTCGAAGCAGCAGACGGACGAGCACAAGAAGGAATGGAAGGATTCCGTGCTTTATCGCGGCGACGAGCGCGGAGACCAGGTGTTCCAGATTGCCTTAACGGACGCGCTCGCGCACAGCGCTACCATGGGCGTTAAGCAAGCGCCGGATAAAGAGAGTGATGCGAACCTGACTCCCGGAGCGAAGACGATCGGCAAGACGCCGTGGCACATCCAGCAGCTTGTGACCTCAGGCGATGGAAAACGGCTGGCGTTCGCGACCACTTCGGTTTCCGAGCGGCAGGAGTTTCCGGCAGAGTTCGAGGTATTTGTGATCGAGTTGGCGAATGCCTCGGCCGATGTGGCGCCGAAACAGGTGACACACAACGAGGCATTTGAAGCGAACCTCAAGTGGGCACGTGATAACCGGCATCTGTTCTTCACTGTCGGGCAGGGCTCGGTGGAAGGGAAGTACGCCGACAGTCAGCCTCGGTTGTATGCGGTCGATACCGATACAAGTGAGAGGCAGCGCTGGGCAGCCGATTTCCCCGGCGAGATCGTCGATTACGAAGTCGAACCCGACGGCACGCTTGCGGTCTCAGCGCGCATCGGCACCGAGGTTCAGATGTACACGCTGGCGGACGGCAAGGCGGCACTGGCGAAGCAGAATGGTTCGCCAGGATATTACAGCAATCTGACGGGCGCGAAAGAAGGTAAGCGCTTCGCCTTCGTGCACTCGAGCTTGCAACAGCCGCAGGAAGTGTACGTCGCGGATTCGATTGCAACACTTGGCCAGGCGCGGCCGATCACGACCTTCAATCAGCTCTTCACCGAGCGCGATCTTCCGCAAGGCAAGCCGTATCGGTGGAAATCGGACGACGGCACGTCGGTAGAAGGCATGCTGATGTATCCGCCGGGGAAGTTTGAAGCAAAAGGCCTGCCGATGCTGGTGCTGATCCATGGCGGACCATCTGATGCCGACGGCAACCACTTCGAATGCGACTGGTACCAGTGGGACCGACTGGCGGCCTCGAATGGCTGGCTGGTGTTCGAGCCGAACTATCGCGGATCGACGGGTTACGGAGATGCATTCCTGAAAGGCATTGTGCCGGAGATTGTTTCGCGTCCGGGCAAGGACATCCTTGCCGGCGTGGATGCACTGGTGAAAGACGGCATCGCCGATCCCAACCGTCTGGTCATCGGCGGCTACAGTTATGGCGGTTACATGACCAATTGGCTGATTACCCAGACCACCCGGTTTAAAGCTGCTGTTACAGGCGCCGGAGCGGTCGAGCACCTCGCGAATTGGGGCAACGACGACATGACCGTGGACGACGCCTATTTTCTCGGCGGGCGTCCTTGGGAAGTGCCGGACCGGTACCGCTCCGAAGCGGCTATCTTCCAGATCAATAAAGTGCGCACACCGACGCACATGGTGGCCGGCATGGACGACATCCGCGTGGCCGTGCTGGAAAATTACCTGCTCGATCACGCACTGCGGTCGCTGAATATTCCGAGCGAACTGGTGTTGTTCCCCGGAGAGGGGCATTCGTTGTCGAAGAATCCGTGGCACGGAAAGATCAAGGTGCGAGAGGAACTGAAGTGGCTGCAGAAATACGGCGGCGTGCCGGCGCAGCAATAACGCCACGTTTGTCTCAATCCAGTGCTATCTTTTCGACTATACTGCCCGCAGTGAGCAAAAGATCTTCTCGCCGCGGCGCTGCGGCAAGTTGAAGTCCGATCGGGAAACCCGCGGAGTTGCGCCCGCACGGCACCGACATTGCCGGAATCCCCAGAACATTAAATGGGCGCGTGTTCCGTAGCATCAGCAGCTCTCGCGGGCGCAGTTGATCAGGGTGGTCTTCGAGTTCCGCGATGGAGGACGGCGAGATTGGAACCGTAGGAGTAATGATGATGTCGATGTCGCGGAATAGTTCGCCTGCTCGACTTCGCATCCCCTCGCATTCGCGACGCTTGGCGGTGCAAGCCGCATCCGAGATGTTCTCGCCCGAGCGAATGCGCCTGAGAGTTTCCGGTTTGTAACGACCAGGATACTGTTTCACGTACGGTTCGTGGTAGGCATAGGCTTCGGCATTGGAGACCGTTCGGTCCTCGTCAATCGGAATGCGAATCTCAACGGCCTTAAGCTTCTCGGCAATTACTGTAACTATATTGTTAATTTCAGACTCGCATCCATCAAAGAAGTATTCGCGAGCGACGCCAAACCGCAGAGTCGAAGCGTCAGCATCCGATGCAGCGAAGTCCGTAATCGTCCTCAGAACGATTTCGGCGTCTTGCACGGTTCTCGCGATCGGCCCGACGTGATCGTACGACGGTGCAAGGGGAATCACGCCATCGGCACTGATCAGACCGTGTGTGGGCTTCAGTCCAACGACGCCGCAATAAGCTGCGGGCAGGCGAATGGACCCCGCAGTGTCGGTGCCGATTGCGGCGAAGCAGAATCCTGCAGCAACGGCTGCCGCCGATCCGGACGACGATCCACCGGTAATGTACTCGGGGTTCAGCGGATTGCGAACTACTCCGAAGTGGCTGATCATGCCGCTGCCACCATAGGCGAACTCGTGCAGATTGGTCTTGCCGAGGATCACCGCGCCGGCTTGCTTCAGGCGGCGCACGACCTCGGCGTCGCGCGAGGCGATCCTGTCGGCGAACAGTGCGCTCGCAGCCGTTGTTGCCTTTCCTGCAACGTCGATCAGATCCTTCAACGCGACCGGAATCCCATGCAGCGGGCCGCGCCAATGTCCCTGGCGCAATTCTTGAGTAAGCGCTTCGGCGGTCGACAACGCTTCGTGCTCGTAGATGACGATGAACGAGTTGTACCGGCGGTCAAACCGCGCGATGCGCTCCAGGCAGGCTCGTGTCAGATCAAGTGGAGATAGGGTCCCGCTCTTGACGGCGGCTGACGCGGCGCTCAGCGTGAGAGCGCAAATTTCATTCGGGGAAAGCATCGATGCCGTTAGTGTAACGGCAAAAAGCATGCGATGTTTTACAATTCCGGCGAAACCTTTTCGGTGAGCGGAGTCCCTATGAGCCTGGCTAGACTGCTAGTTGCAGTGATACTGCTTACTTCCTTTGCCATGGCGGCATTCGCAATCGACAAACACTCCTTCGGTAAAACCAGCGATGGGCGCGAAGTTTTCCTTTATACCCTCAAGAACCGTAATGGTATGGAAGTCGTGATTTCGAGCTTCGGCGGCGACGTCGTATCTATTAAGGTTCCGGATCGCAACGGCAAGGTCGCGGACGTTGTGCTCGGCTTCGATAATCTCGCTGATTACGAAAAACAAGGGCCGTATTTTGGCGCACTGGTTGGCCGTTACGCCAATCGCCTGGC
>CAYWSM010000067.1:0-7681 GCA_964460935.1 uncultured Terriglobales bacterium
CGAGTCCGCCTTCGGCACCCGATTGCGATACGGCTCCGCTCCCCACGTCGTCGGAATGCCCGCCGTGTCGAGCAGGTCCTTCACGCCAAACGGAATCCCATGCAGCGGCCCGCGATACTTCCCTGCCGCGATTTCGGTGTCAGCCTTCTTCGCCTGCTCCAACGCATGATCGGCGGTCAGCGTGATGACGCACCTCAATTTCGGATCGTACTTCCGCAGGCGCTCGAGATAGATCTGCGTCAGCCGCGTCGAAGTCAGCTTCTTCTGCTCGATCCATCGGGAGAGCTTTGTTACCGGCGCAAAGGCGATGTCTTCGTCATTCGACGGCAGCAGCCCGGGATCAGTGACGCTGCGTACGAAGGCGCGCTGACGTCGCAGTATCATGTCCACAGGAATGAACTGGCTCGGATTCCACTTCGTCGCTGGCGCGACCGTATCCGGAATCTCCACTTTCTTCGGCCCCGTTCGCCGCTCGTACAGCGCGGCCAGGTTCTGACGCCAACTTGCCGCCGCCTGTTCCACCTGCGGCTGCGGCATCTGGATCTGCACCAGTTTCTCGGCTTCATAGATCGTGCCCGGCTGAATCTCCGGTCCCACCAGCGGACCAGTCCCAAACGCCGTCGGCGCTCCCGGCGTAGTCTGCTGCTGCGGAGGCACTTGCGTTGACGGCTGCTGCGGCTCCTGCCCAAAGGCTCTCGGCAACACCGCCGCTCCCACCAATCCCACCGACGTTACAGTCAAGAACTGCCTGCGCGATTTCGACATGCACCCTCCGCGCGACATTGTAATCGCGGAGGCCAATCTGCAACGAACTCTCGAAACGCGAGTTATCTTGCGGGAATCAGGATTGAAGGTTATGCTCCCGCAGGAATGGTGGCGACGGAAACAACGAACGTGAAACACGCGTACGAGTTATTGAACGTACCTGCTTCGGCTTCCGCTCCAGCCATCAAACGCGCTTATCGCGCAATGACTAAACGGTGGCATCCAGATCTGTATCCTGCAGGCACGCCAGAACAAGCCGAAGCCACGCAAATGATGAAGTCAATCAACGAGGCATATGCGACCATCCAGCACGCGCCACTTCGCTATGCCTCAGCCAACTCGGTTGCCGCTCAGCAGCAAACAACGCAATCCGCTACAGTCGGATACCCGCGTATCCACATCGAGCCTGACAGCTCGCTTCCCGCTGACCGATTGGAGTTTTGGGTCAGGTTTGTTTGCGGGGCTTTCCTCGGGGTCTTTGCAAGCTTCGCGCTCATGATCAAGTGCACTTACTACCACCTCAGCTTTACCATGCTCGGCATAGTAAGCGCTCTTCTCATCGTCGGCTGCGGATTGGGCGCGGCATACGGCGGAGACCGCTTCTGGTATCGCATCTTCGGCGTCGAAGGCTGGTAAGTCTTTCGTCCTATCTCCCGGTGTAGAATTGAGGTTTGGGCCCCCAGCCCTGGATTCGACAGAGAGGACGCAATTATGGCGACGGTACAGGCTCCGCCCGAGCCTCTTATTTCTCATCTCGCTCCCTTCAAAAACGAACCGGCCGTTGACTTCTCGAAACCAGAGAACGCTTCGGCCATGCGCGCGGCGATCGAAAAAGTCCGCAAGGAACTTGGCCGCGATTACCCGCTCGTGATCGGCGGCAAAAAGGTCACTACAGACGGAAAAATCAAGTCCATCAACCCGGCCAAACCGGGCGAAGTAGTCGGCAACTTCTCTAAGGCCGGACAGGAACACGTCGAGCCGGCGATGAACGCCGCGCTGGAAGCTTTCAAGACCTGGAGCAAAAAATCGGTGGAAGAACGCGCCGAGTTCGTACTGCAGGTGTCGCGCGTCATCCGCGAGCGCAAGTTCGAGTTTTCCGCCTGGATGGTCTTCGAGGTCGGAAAAAACTGGGCGGAAGCCGACGCCGATACCGCGGAAGCTATCGATTTCTGCGAACTTTACGCCCGCGAAGCCCTGCGGCTGGCCAAGGCCGAACCGCCGGTCCAATTGCCCGGCGAGCGCGACTTACTCCATTACATTCCACTCGGCGTGGGCATCGTGATTCCGCCGTGGAATTTCCCCGGCGCGATCATGGCCGGAATGACCATCGCTTCCATCGTTTGCGGCAATACGGTGATCCTGAAACCGTCGAGCGATTCACCGGCAATTGCCCGCTTCTTCTTCTCGATCCTGGAAGAATGTGGACTGCCTGCGGGCGTGGTGAACTTCTGCCCCGGCAGCGGCGGAACCTTCGGCGACGCCCTCGTAGCGCACCCGAAGACGCGGTTCATCGCCTTCACCGGATCGCGTGAAGTCGGACTGCACATCAATCAGTCGGCCGCGAGCCAAGCCAAGGGCCAGATCTGGATCAAGCGTACGATCCTGGAAATGGGCGGCAAGGACGCGATTGTCGTCTGCGACGACGCCGACATCGATTCGGCTGTCGAAGGCACGGTGCAAGCCGCATTCGGCTTCCAGGGCCAGAAGTGCTCGGCGTGCTCGCGACTCATCCTGCACGAGAAGATCTACGACCAATTCATCGAGAAGCTGGTCCCGAAGGTCAAGGCGCTCGAGATCGGCGATCCCACGGACAACAAGAAAGTTGGGCCGGTGGTAAACGAAGGTTCGTTGAAGTCGATCCTCGGTTACATCGAGCACGGCAAGAAAGACGGACGCCTGCTTACCGGCGGCAACCGCGTGCAAGGCAAGGACGGCTACTACGTTGAGCCGACAGTATTTGCCGACATTCAGGCGGGATCGAAGCTGGAGCAGGAAGAAATCTTCGGACCGGTGCTGGCGATCATCAAGGCGCGCGACTACGATCACGCGCTTCAGATCGCGAACGACACCGAGTTCGGTCTGACGGGCGCGGTTTACACCCGAGACGAAAAGAAGCTGCAGCGTGCTATCGATGAGTTCCACGTCGGTAACCTTTATCTGAACCGCAAATGCACCGGCGCGATGGTCGGAGCGCACCCGTTCGGCGGCTTCAACATGTCGGGAACCGACTCCAAGGCCGGCGGACCGGACTACCTGTACCTGTTCTCGCAGGCGAAATCGATCGGCAAGAAGCTGTAAAGGTATCGGCAAGCGGTAAAGGAAGATCCTTTATCGTTTGCCGGTTCCAGGTTTACTGATCGATTCACGGGTACGAAAAATTTACCGCAAGGCCTGTCTTTGAACGGGCTTTGTAGCATCTAAAGCAGAGTTGAAGTCTGCGTCGGCGCCTCAGGTGTTTGACAGGGGTGCTAACCGGCTTGACAATACTAGGCAAAGCAAGGCCTACCCCCTATGGGAGCGCCGGTGACGGATGGACCGGCCGAAGGACTCCTGAATGGCGCGCATACTTTGTGTTGATGACGAACCAACAGTCGTCAACTTGAAATGTAAGATCCTTGAAGCAGCAGGTCATACGGTCACGGCAGCGACCTCTGCTCACGAGGCGATAGACAAACTTGAAGCTGCCGCTTTTGACGCAGTTGTTACAGACTGGCGCTTAGGCGATGACATTGGCCGCGCCGTGGTACAGGCGGCCAAGAATCACTCGACAACTCCCGTTGTGGTGGTCTCCGGCTATGTCGCGGAAGCGTTCCAGGCGGCCGAGCCGCTCGCCGATCTCTACCTGGAAAAACCGGTCAATCCGGAGGAGCTAGTGACCATCGTGAACGAGCTGCTAAAGACACAAAGCAAGTCAGTGACTCACTGATCTGCCCCCTGGCGTATCAATCCAATTTAATGAAACTGTCATCGTAACAGTGCATGCACCGCGTAATCTTGCGGACGTGTGACTACTTGACCGTGTGCTCTGGCAGGGCGTCGTGACGGCCATGGTCTTCGCCACCTTCCATTTGGACTTTCCGTCCCTGGCTACGTGTCTGTTAGGTGGAATCATGCTCGGAAGCGTTGTGGTTGTGGAGCGCCGTGGACGGCGCCAACCGCTCAATCCGCGCCGGCAGATCGAGATCCGGACCGTGCTGGAGAGCATGCCGGAGTCTGTGGCAATCGTGAACACCGAAGGGCAAATTGTGGACGCGAACAATGTAGCCGTAGCGCTCTCCGGGCTCAAAAGAGAACAGTTGATCGGAATGACAATGAGTGACTTCACCCGCTACATGGGCGAAGGCGAACCAGACCGGAACGTGGTGAAATTCCAACGCCCGATCATTTCTCGAGCGCTGGCCGGCGAAGTAATCCATGACGAACATCGCACGATAAAGCATCCGCCCACAGGCGCAATGGTCCAACTGGTGGTTTCGGCGAATCCCATCCGCAGTGAAAAAGGAGAGATCCTCGGCGCGCTGGTAGTAGCTCGCGACGTCACGGAACTTGCCAACCTGCAGCAGCGGCTCGCGGACATCGACCGCCACCAGGCGATCGGGCACGTCGCCGCGGGAATCGCGCACGACTTCAATAACACGCTGCAGACCATCAGCCAGGCAGTGGCGGTTCTGCAAATGACGCCAGACCGTCCGGTGGAAGAACGCAAAGTCTTCCTGAACATGATCGAGACGGCGGTGCGCCGCGGGGCGGAAGTCATCTCGCGCATTCGCGATTATCTGCGCAGCGGAACGAATGCGGCGCGCGATGTGGACGTCCGCACGCTGCTGGCGGATTCTATCGAATTGACCAAGCCGATGTGGCAGTCAGCGCAAGGCGTGGAAGTGGAGACCGATCTCAAACCGACGCCTCCGGTACGGGGCAACGAAGCCGATCTGCGAAGGGTTTTCACCAACCTGATCATCAACAGCCTGCAAGCGATGCTCGATGGCGGCAAACTGACCATTGGCTGCGAGGAGAAGGACCGCAGTGTCCACGCCTGGGTGCGTGACACCGGTACGGGCATCAGCCCGGAGTTGCGGCGGCAGGTATTTAACCCTTACTTTACAACCAAGCCGGGCGGCACCGGGTTGGGGCTGTCAGGCGCGCAGAAAATCCTGTTGGGGCTGGGCGGGAATATCTCCTTCGAAAGCGAGCCCAACAAGGGCACGCAGTTCGATGTGTATCTGCCAAAAGCGCCGGAGAAGCAGGAGTCGGCGGCCGGGGGATAGATGCCTGCACACTTTTTCGCTCTTGCCTAGTATGACTAGCAGTCATACTATTGTTCCTACCATGGTAAAGAACAACTCAGTCAAGCTGAAGCGCACATTCTCGCTTTCCCATGAATCGTTGAACTATCTCGAAGAGGTGCGAAAGAAGAAGAAAGCGCCTTCCACCTCCAGTGTTCTGGACGAGATGATTCAAGAGCGCAAGCGTCTGTCTCGCCGGCAGGAACTGGGACAGGAGATCACAGGTTACTACGACTCCTTGAGCGAGGACGACCGCAAGGAAGACAACGCGTGGGGACATTTTGGCGAGACGCAGTTCCCGGAAGAATAGATGACGAACGAGCAAGTTACTCCTCTTCGGGGCGAAATCTGGTTTGTGAAGATTCCCGTTGATCCGCCGGACAAAGGGTTGCGGCCGGTCGTAATCGTCTCGGCGAACGAGCGTAATCGACATCCTCGCGCGAATACCGTTTTGGCAGTTCCTCTCAGTACGTCCATCCACCGGCAGGCGCCAACCCACATTCTTCTATCACCGGGCGAGTCCGGATTAAGTGAGCCCTCGGTGATCAAAGCAGAAGACATCGTTACTGTGCGAAAAGAGAGCTTGCAGCGCCCGCGTACTCGGCTTCGTCAGTTGAGCAACACGCGGGTGTGCGAGATTGCGCGTAAGGTCATGATTGCGATGGACTGTGCGTTGCCGTGAAAATCAGGAGTTGGGGGTTGGGGGTTAGGTTTGTGAAGTGCGGGCTGATACTTTTCCCTTGCAGCTCAAATGATCTTGAGACTCGAGTTTGGTTCCAAGATCGTAAGCAGTTTTTGGGCTAATTCTTTCGGAACTCGAACCGCGACCTCTTGATTGCTGTCGCCGCGATCAACGGAGATGTAGACCGGTGCTCCGATCATAGTTCCGTTTTCGATTTCGCGCTCTCCCAGTTCCCAGTAAATATGAACTATCTTGCTATGCGCTTCTCGAACCCAAATTGATGATCGAGTGCTCATGTGTTCTCTCCTCGAAAGAATGCCTCGATCACAGTCAGGGCCATGTTTTAAGAGATGATTCGATTACTTCGCATTCTCCACAATACTGATCGCGTATCCCCCGCCCGGGGCGCAATATTCGGTCAGTTTTGTCTGGCTTGTAACGTTCTCTTTATGGATGGTGTACGCCTGCGGGTTCTTCTCGTAATGGGCGTCCCTGGCATCGGCGTAGATGGTGGCGGCATATGTCTTGCCAGGATCGAGGAAGCTCAGGCTGATAGTTGACGTACGGCCGTTTTCGTCGCAACCACTGCCGATATACCAGTCGTTCTTGCCTTTTGCTTTGCGTGCAGTGGTGATGTAATCGCCGGGCTCGGCTTCGAGTACCTTGGTTTCATCCCAATCCACGGGCACGTCTTCGATGAACTTGAAGGCGTCGAGATGCTGGTTGTAATTCTCGACCAGGTCGGCGGCCATCTGCAGCGGACTGTACATCAGCACATAGAGCGCCAGTTGACGCGCCAGCGTGGTATGGACGAAGTTGTGGTTTTTCGGATTGAAGGCGCTAATGCGCGTCTGGAAGATGCCGGGCGTGTAGTCCATCGGTCCGCCCATGAGGCGCGTGAATGGCAGGATGACGGTGTGATCCGGGTTGTTGCCGTCGAAGGCCTCGAACTCGGTTCCGCGTGCCGACTCGTTGGCAATCAGGTTCGGGTAGGTACGCGCAAGCCCGGTGGGATGGATCGCCTCGTGGGCATTAACGCTGATGTGATACTCGGCGGCCTTTGTGATGCAGTACAGGTAATGGTTCACCATCCACTGGCCGTAGTGGTGCTCGCCGCGCGGGATGATGTCGCCGACATACCCGCTCTTCACGGCGTGATAGCCGTTGTCGACCATGAACTTGTACGCGGCATCAAGGTGGCGCTCGTAGTTGCGCACCGAACTCGACGTTTCGTGATGCATGATAAGCTGGATACCTTTGCTCGCGGCGTAACGATGGAGTTCCCGCACGTCGAAGTCGGGATAGGGCGTGAGGAAGTCGAAGACGTAGTCCTTGCTATTGCCGAACCAGTCCTCCCATCCGATATTCCAGCCTTCCACCAGCACAGCGTCGAAATGATGTGCGGCTGCGAAGTCGATGTACTGCTTTACGTGAGCCGTGTTGGCGCCATGCGTACCGTTGGGCTTGGCTTTTGAGTAGTCGAACTGGTCAAGCTTGATGTTTTCGGCGTCGGTGTACGACCAGGTGCTCTTGCCGGTGATCATTTCCCACCAGACTCCGACGTACTTGATGGGCTTGATCCACGAGGTGTCCTTGTATTTCGTCGGCTCGTTCAGGTTGTAGATGAGCTTCGATTCGAGAATGTCGCCGGCGCGGTCGCTTACGACGATGGTGCGCCACGGTGACACCGTTGGTGTCTGGAGATGGCCTTTGTTCCCTTGTGCATCGGGAGTGAGATGGGTCTCGAGGATGAAGTTCACGTCGTCGAGATCGAGGCCCATACCGGAATAGTCGATGAGGGCAGCCTCGTGGATGTTGATGTAGAGGCCGTCATCGCTCTTGAGCATGAGCGGCGTTTGCACGCCGGTGGACGAGAACACGGTTTGGGATGCGTTGCCGGAAATTGCGCCCGGCATGAGCACGCGAACTTGCGACAGCTTGGAGGTAA
>CAYWSM010000068.1:0-17820 GCA_964460935.1 uncultured Terriglobales bacterium
ACTTCTTTGTTGTCGTGCTCGGATTTTCCGACGGGAACACTCTCGTGCGGAAGGTTCGGAATGCCTTTAAGGATGTCGTAGAAGCGAGCTTCGTCTTCTTTGACGCGCTCTTCGAGCTGCGGCGTTTGGTCCTTCAGCGCCGTCACTTCGGCGGTGAGCTGGTTGAGTTCCGCCGTCTCTTCCGGTGTCAGGCCGCCCTTCTTCTCTTTGCCTTTGAGCTGGCCGATGCGCTGCGAGTTGGCGTTACGCTTTTGTTTCGCCGCTTCGAGTTCGGCGATGGCCTTGCGGCGGTCCTGATCGATTTCGCGGAAATTGCCTAAAAGCTCGGCAGGATTGGCGCCGCGCTGGCGCAGTTTCTCTTCCACTAAATCAAGGTGTTCACGGACGAAGTTCAAGTCGAGCATAGAAATAACTAATGTAACAGCCGCAAGCGGCGCTGTCAGTTACATGAAACCAAAGGACATGAACAGGTAGAGCAACTCTGTCCGGCAACTTGGGTCTAAGATATGTCGTGACCAGATAGAAAAACTCCCCCGCTCCTGGCTGGTCATGGCCGGCCCTTGTCGATACCTGCGGCCCGTGATGCTGATTCGATTCGCCAATTTGAAAGCGGCGTCCGATCGTGCTGATCGGCAAAACCTATGCCCACAGTTCTTTTTTACCCATGCGGAGCTGCAGCTCTGCGCCACTTCCACTACGTCGACGATTTAGGAGGATTATGAAGTTCAAACCTGTTCAGTTTTTAACAATTATGTTACTGCTTGCGTCCGCTGTGTTCCTCGCGGGTTGCCATAAAAAAGTTGCCGTACAGACTCCACCGCCACCACCGCCGTCGGCCCAGCCAACCGCGACGCTCAGCGTCAGCCGTCCTGAGATTCAGAAAGGCGAAAGCACGGTCGTGAGTTGGAACACCAGCAATGCCGATACGGTGACGATCGAAGGCCTTGGCACGGTTGAGGCCAGCGGCAGCAAGACCGTGAGCCCAGCGGAATCGACCACTTACAACCTGGCGGCAAAGGGCGCGGGCGGAGTAGCCAACGCTTCAGCCCGCGTGACCGTTAATCAGCCAGTCGCGGTGAAAGCTCCTGAGCCAACGCTCGCCGACCTGTTCGCGCAGAACGTAAAGGACGTTTACTTCGACTATGACAAGTACGGCATTCGTGCTTCGGACCAGGCGGCTGCGGAAGCCGATGCGAAATTCCTGGCCGCGCATCCGGACGCGAAAGTGCTGATTGAAGGGCACTGCGACGAACGCGGATCGGAAGAGTACAACCTTGGGCTAGGCGACAATCGCGCTGGATCAACGCGCGACTTCCTGACCAAGTTGGGAGTGAACGCAAACCAGATCAAGACGATCAGCTACGGAAAAGAGAAGCCATTCTGTACGACGGGCGAAGACGAATCCTGCTTCCAGCAGAACCGGCGCGCGCATTTCGTATTGCAGACCGATAACACGAATCAAGGCCAATAGCGGAAGTCCTCCTCCGCTGATTGGGCGGCCTGCAAAGGCCGCCCTTTCTTTTGGACCCTGCTATTTGCCGGACAATTTTCCGGAGGCGGCGGGACCGAGCGACTTCAGGTACGCGGTAATCGCTTCCGCGTCTGCCTTGTTGAATCGGAACTGCGGCATCGGAGGAGCGGCCATAGAGCCATCAGGCTTCTTGCCGGTGGTGAAGAAATCAATTGCCTGCTGCTCGGTCCAACCAGGCAGTCCGGCAATGCCGGGAGCCACAGCCATCCATCCCGGAACAGGTATGGTTGGCTTGAACATGAGCGCCGAGCCTTGCAGATGTTGAGCTTTGATGAACTGGCCCTTCTTGTCCATCGGCGTGTGGCAATCCTCGCACGCCCCCGCGCTTGTCACCAGATACTTACCGCGCGGGATTTTCGAATTAGGAAAGGGCTTTTGCGCAGAACCCGGTTTGGCGGTTTGTGAAACCGCGGTAATTGCTAAGACTGCTGCAAGCACAGATATGCCTGCAACCGCTCGCTTATTCATTTGTCCTCCGATGAAACGCGTGAAGAGATTGGCGAGATAGTACAACGCGACGGTGAAGATTGTCGATGCAAGTTTGGGGCGGTTCTCCCGATTCGGTAAACTAAGTTCAATGCGCAAACACAGGTTCGAGACTCTGTCGGTCGCCGTCCTTCTTGTTCTGCTGCTTTCTACCGTTAACGTTTTTGCCTCTGCCTATAACGGTCATCCAAAGCTGGTCGTGGTGATCGTGATCGACCAATTCCGCGGGGATTACCTGGAACGTGGGCATGACGAATTCGGGCCGGGTGGTTTCCGGCTGTTCACGGACAAGGGTGCGTGGTTTACGAACTGCAACTATAACTACGCGAACACGCGCACCGCGCCGGGACACGCGACATTATTTACCGGCACCTACATCAATGGC
The DNA here is from genome assembly GCA_964460935.1 of uncultured Terriglobales bacterium. Lineage (GTDB taxonomy): Bacteria > Acidobacteriota > Terriglobia > Terriglobales > Acidobacteriaceae > DATMXP01. The sequence continues at coordinate 2,403 of CAYWSM010000068.1, forward strand.
CATGGCATTCAGAACAACGAATGGTGGGACGCCACGCGCAAAAAGATGGTGACCTCGGTCGAGGATTCCGCAACCGAGATCGTGGGCGCGAGCGGGCATGAAGACGGCGCTTCCCCACACAACTTGCTGGCTGACACCATTGGTGACGAACTGCGATTGGCGACCGATGGCAAATCAAGGGTGTTCGCGATCTCACTGAAGGACCGCGCATCGGTGTTGCCGGCGGGGTACTCCGGCACGGCTTACTGGACAGACCACCTCACTGGCGCTTTCATCACCTCGTCGTACTACATGAATCGGTTGCCCGAATGGGTACAGGCATTCGATAAGGCGGACCACGCGGGAGCGTATTGGAACCGCGATTGGAAGGTCGGCGACAAAGTATTGCGCAGCACAACGAAGCCGGCGCAAATCACGGAACGTGAAAACTGGTATGAGATCGTAGGCTCGACTCCATTCGCCAACGAGTACGAATTGGAATTCGCCCGAGAGTTGATCGCGCAGGAAAAACTGGGAAAGGGACCAACCACCGATCTGCTGCTGATTAGTCTTTCGCCGAACGATATCCTCGTACACAAAACGGGTCCGAACTCGGACGAGAGCCGCGCAATGGTGCAGGCTCTGGACCGCGACCTCGCGCAGTTCTTTAGCTACCTGGGGCAGACTGTCGGGCTGGATAACATTTGGATGGCGCTCTCGGCCGACCATGGCGTGTCTCCGGCTCCGTCGTATGCTAGCGAACTGCGTATTCCGGCGGCTTATATCGATCCGCAGTCTCGCAACACGCTGAACGCACAATTGAAAGCGAAGCTGGTGAAACCGGGCTCGCCGGCTAGCTCGGACGAAAACCTGTCGAATTTTGTACCCAAGGTAGATTGGCCACTGGTGTTGCTGAACCCCGATGCCTTCGCGGCGGCGAAGGTCGGCGAAGAAGATGCAGAACGGATGGTGGCCGAGTTCTTCAAGCCCTACGGTATTCGTGGATACCGTACGCGCGCGGAACTGGCGCGGCACGATGTGGCTCTCGATCCTATGGGGCAGAAATACCTGAACAGCCTGTCACCGCGCGCGGGGTGGCTGGTATTTCTCCAGTCGCCGCCATTCTTCGTCGGAGGGTCGGGCGGCACAGATCACGCGCAGCCCTACAGCTATGACACGCACGTACCGCTGGCGTTCTATGGCCAGCCGTTTCGGCAAGGCGTGTATCGCGGCCGCTGTGAGACGGTGGATCTTGCGGTGACCTTGTCGAATCTATTAGGAGTGAACTCTCCAACAGCAGCGGTAGGCCGGGTGCTGACCGAAGCACTGCGGCTGGAATCCGCGCCTGAGGCATCGAAATGAGCGCAACCTCTACTCCTCCACGTCCGCGACGCGGACCGCAACCGAAGCCGGACCTGAGTGTCCATTTCGCCGGGCTGTCGTTAAAGAATCCGGTGATTGCAGCCAGCGGCACGTTCAGCTATGGCGTGGAGTTCGAAGACGTGGTCACGCTGGACAAACTGGGCGGCTTTGTCGTGAAAGGCCTTTCGCGCGAGCCGATGCCGGGCAATCCTCCGCCGCGTCTGTTCGAAACAGCGGCGGGAATGCTGAATTCCATCGGGCTGCAGAACATCGGCGTGGAAGCTTTCATCAACGAGAAACTGCCGCATCTGCGGAAGCTCAAGGGCGTGAACGTCATCGCAAACGTCTTCGGCGGATGCCGCGAAGATTATGAAGCAGTGATCCGCGCGCTGAACCAGGCGGAAGGCGTTGCGGCGTACGAACTGAACGTGTCGTGCCCGAACGTGAAGCAAGGCGGCATCGCCTTCGGCACCGATCCCGGGATGCTGATGGAACTAGTGGCGATGTGCAAGAGCGCAGCGCGGAAGCCGCTGATTGTAAAGCTGTCACCGAACGTGACCAGTATTCCAAGGATGGCGCGGGCGGCGGCTGATGCAGGCGCCGACGCGATCTCGCTGGTGAACACATTCTCGGCGATGGCGATCGACGCCGAGACGCGCAAGCCGCGGATTGCGACGGTTACCGGCGGACTTTCAGGTCCGGCGATCAAGCCGATTGCGCTGCGCATGGTGTATGAAGCGTCGCACTCGGTGGACATCCCGGTGATCGGCATGGGCGGAATCTCGACGGCGGTGGACATCATCGAGTTCATCCTGGCAGGCGCGGCGGCGGTCGAGGTGGGCACAGCAAACTATTGGGATCCGTGCGCCACAGAGAAACTGGTCGATGCACTTGAGAGCTGGTGCTTCGAGCACAACATCGAGAAGATCACGGATCTGGTTGGCGGGCTGAACACAGAATAAGAAAATCTGGCTATCTGAATAGCTGAATATCAGGTGATCGGGTGAGCTGATGATCTGGTGAGTGTTTCCGAGTTCTATCCAGATAATCAGATAGCCAGATATTCAGATCACCCGATCATCAGATCGTCTGATCACCTGATGTTTCTACGGTTTCCGACTCAGTTACTACGAAGTCACTCCCGTTTCCACAGCGATTTCCCGTATGCTCCGCGCTATGGTATCGGTGTCGATCCTGGCGAGTGGGAGTCGTGGCAACTGCACGATGGTCTCGACCTCTCGCACGCGGATACTTGTCGATGCCGGCCTCTCGGCGCGCGAAACCTTCCGGCGCATGCAGATGGTGGGCGAAAGCCCGCAATCGCTCTCGGCCATCGTCATTTCACACGAGCACTCGGATCACGTGGCCGGGGTGTGCACGTTGGCGAAGAAGCTGCGGATTCCGGTGTACATGACGCCCGCCGCACATAACGCGTTCGAGCGCAGCGAACGCGACAAGGACCGGGAAGGGCCGGTGCTGGCGCACTGCGAGCACTTCCGTCCGGGATACGCGTTCCAGATCGGCGATATTTCCGTGATGCCATTCACCATCCCGCATGACGCGGCCGATCCGGTGGCGTTTACGCTGCGGGCGGAAGGCGTGAAGGTCGGCGTGGTGACCGATCTCGGATACATGCCAGCGAGCGTGGCGCAGCATATTCGCGGATGCGATGTGCTGATGATCGAGTCGAATCACGACCTGGAGATGTTGCGGATCGGGCCGTATCCGTGGTCGGTCAAGCAGCGCGTGATGTCCCGTCTTGGGCATTTGTCCAATGACGCTCTCGCTGATTTCTTCCGCAGCGGCTATGATGGAAATGCAGCATTCGTGGTACTTGCGCATCTAAGCGAACACAATAATCACCCGGAGATCGCACGCACGGCAGCGGAGCGCGCGCTCTCGGATCGGCTGAGTTTGCTGCAAAACCGCCTGATGCTGGCTTCGCAAACACAGCCGTTGGAGCCGCTCAGGTTTTAGTTGCGAATGAAAACGCAGTGTACCGATAAGGTTGTAGGCGACATACTCGCCAGTTGGCGATACGACATTTCCGGCATCTTCCCGGAGATGCGCGGAGACTACGAGGCCCATTTCGCCGAATGCGAACACTGCCGGGCGCGCCGCAGACTTCACCGCACCATCGACTTCGCTCTCATCGGATTGGCGACGCTTTCGGCCTTTGTCTTCATGCTGGCGTTCGCCATCATTCACTACCTGAAGCCGCAACACGCCTTTATTCTGGAAGTCGGCTCCCTGGCCGGATTCGCGCTATCGGCGCTGATCTGGCTGGCGGTGGCCGTAGCGACTCCAGCGCCAGTGGTCGCCGTCAACGCAGCCCGCCATCAAGCTAAGAGGGTCCACGAAAGACTCCCCGAAAAAATCAAAGAGAAGATTCCGGAAGAGCTGTGGGTGAGAATTGCGGGAGAGTAGCTTTGTGGTCAGTGGACAGTGAACCGTATGTGCTCACCACCTCAGCTATTTGCGGGGAAGAGACTTCATTAGGGCGTTCAGTATTCTAATCACGTCCTTCCATATCTGCGATATCTCCTGCAGTTGACCTGGAGTCAGAAAGCGGAGCTTGCCCGCAATGTGGATCTGAGTTTCAATCTCGTGAAGCGAACCACGAGCAATGCCAAGAAAGTGCTGAAACTCACCGGTTGTGGCACGTCCTTGCCCCTCAGCGATATTACTTGGACCGAAACTGCGGCTCGTCGTAATTGGCTCTTCAGGCCGTAAATCTCCTGATCCGGAAAGGTTTGAGTAGCGGCATAAATCAAAGTGACCAAATCGATTGCTCTCTGCCAGAACGCAGATCTTTATAGTCCTGTACGGGCAAGAAGACTCTCCGTAACAAGCTTCTTCACTCGAAAACGTAATATCAGTGCGCCAAGTCACATGTGGCGGTTTACTGTCCACCGTCCACTGACCACTATTCACTCTTAGGAAATAGCGTTCTTACCGCCCCGTGCAGGACTCTGCCGCCTACCGCCGCTACGATCGAGAAGGCAAGTCCGGCAAACGTTCCGGCGATCATGCCGCGGCTGGGACGCTGGCGCGTGAGGAGAGCAATGAATCCGGCGGCGGGCATGCTGAGTCCGACCACCAAGGCCCAGCGCCAAACGCGTTCCGGGCGCCTGTAGGCGAGGAACATGGTGAATCCGGTCACCATGAGAACGGAAAGGCTGGAGTCCTGGATGCGGATGTGGGTGTCTCCGCAGGCCGCGCCAAAGATGACGGCCAGCAACCAGTAGAGAGAGTCGGACTGTTTCCGGGAATTCAACCAAGACATTCTAAAACGCCAGGGTGTTTCGTGGGGCAACGCCAACAGCGCAATAAGCAATCTTCCCAGGACTGCGTCCTGGGCTACTCTCAATCATCCGCTGGGATTTAAGCTGCTATCATGCTGCGCGTGGGGAGCCGTCATGCAACTATCGAACCTTGAGTCAACTTTGAAACAGCATCTGGACCTGAAGCGGCGTCCGGTGGCGATTAGTTTCTTCGATGCCGCGCCCGCTGGAGTGCGGAAGTTCAGCGGAACGGCGCCGTCAGGGTGCAGCTATTGGCGGCTGGCGGGCAATGGCGACTCGTTCTACACGGTGCCGAGCGACCACTTCAATTGTCCGATCGGGAGCCATACCCATTCGATCCAGCTTCCGGCCGAGCGACAGAAGGAACTGACGGACACGTTGTCGTTCATGTCGGACATTGGCTATGTGCGGATGGAGGAGGTCGGGAAGATTCCAACGCTTCCCAAGCAGCCGAACTACATCGCGTATGCGCCGTTGAGCGACGCGCCGAAGACGCCGGATGTGGTGATGTTTGTGGCGCAGCCGGGAAAAATGATGCTGCTGATGGAAGCCGCCGGGCGTGCGGGAGTGGCGGCATCGTTTCCCTCGCATGGGCGTCCGACGTGCATGGCGATCCCGAGCGCGCTGGCGAATGGCGCGGACAGCAGCACGGGTTGTGTGGGGAATCGCGTGTACACGGAAATTGGCGAAGATGAGCTTTACTTTGCGATTCGCGGATCGGACCTGGAGAAGGTGGTCGCCGAGTTGGAGACGATCATGAACGCGAACAGCACCCTGCGGGAGTATCACCACACACGCAAGAAGGCGCTGACCAAGGACTAGAAGTGGTTGGGAAAGATCTGTTCACGCGGATAACGCGGATGGAACGGATTTTCGCGGATTGTTGAAGAGAAAGATCAAAATCCGCGTTCATCTAATGCGTTACGCTTCTTTCAAAGATTTCCTCTACAACAAAAAGACTGACAGCGGTTCCTGAACCCACCCTGCCAATAGACGGCGAGGATGTTACACCGGCAGACTGAAATCGATGCGCGCCATTGTTCTCGATCAGCAGCGTTCCATTGACGAGTCTCCGCTCGAAGTCCGCGATGTCCCCCTGCCAGAACCGGGCCCCAACCAAATCCGCGTGAAGGTTCATTGTTGTGGGCTGTGCCACACCGACCTGCATGTCATTGAAGGTGACCTGACACCGCACAAGCTGCCGCTCATTCCCGGACATCAGATCGTGGGTACGGTGGAGAAAACCGGTAAAGAAGTGAAGAAGTTTCACCACGGCGACCGCGTGGGGATTCCGTGGCTGCACCGCACCGATAACACTTGCGATTTCTGCCGGCGAGGGTTGGAAAACCTTTGCGAGCACGGACAGTTCACCGGGTACGACGTGGACGGCGGTTATGCCGAGTTCACGGTGGTGGACGAAGATTTCGCATATCCAATTCCGCCGCAGTTCACGAATGAGAGCGCAGCGCCGTTACTCTGCGCGGGAATCATCGGCTACCGGTCGTATCGGTTGACGGGCATTCGGCGGGGCGAGCGGCTGGGACTGTATGGGTTCGGCGCTTCGGCGCACATCGTGATTCAGTTTGCGCGTTGCCTGGGAAACGAAGTGTACGTCTTCACGCGCAGCGAAAATCATCGCAAGTACGCGGAAGAGTTGGGCGCCGTGTGGGCAGGCCAAGCGGAGGACGATCCTCCCAACCCGCTCGACGCGGCGATCATCTTCGCGCCAGCGGGACAACTGGTTCCCGCCGCGCTGCAAGCGACGCGCAAGGGCGGAACGGTAGCGTGCGCAGGGATCGTGATGTCGGACATTCCGAGCATGGAGTACGACCTTCTGTATCAGGAGCGCGTTCTGCGCAGCGTGGCCAACAGCACCCGACAAGACGCGCGGGAGTTTCTCGAACTGGCCGGCAAGGTGCCGGTCCGGACCGAAGTGCAGATCTATGGTTTGAACGATACGAACCGCGCGCTTCAGGACTTGAAACACAGCCGAATCAACGGGGCAGGAGTTATTAGAATCGGGTGATCAGGTGATCTGAATATCTGGTTATCTGAATAGTGAACTATCGAGTTCTTACGAATACCACAAACAAATAAATAGCTTGCCTCGGTTGGTAGACTAACCCTCTATGCACCTGCTACCTGGCGATGTTCATCTCATCGCGGGCATCATCATCTTTATTGCGAGCTATGTTGTCTTCGCCTTCGGGAAATTCCCGGGGATGAAGATCGACCGCCCGGGGATGGCGATTATCGGGGCGGTGCTGATGGTGGCGTTCCGGGTGGTGACGGCCAAGGACGCCTTGCGGTCCGTCGATTTCGCTACAATCGTCCTGCTGTTTTCGATGATGCTGGTGGTGGCGAACCTGCACCTGGTCGGGTTGTTCGACATGGTGGCGGCGTTCGTGGTGAAACGCCTTGGGCCGTCCCATTTGCTGCCGGCGGTAATCATCAGTACTGGAGTGCTCTCGGCATTCTTCGTCAACGACATCATCTGCCTGGTGATGGTACCGATTGTGTTACAGATCACGAAGCGCATGGGGGTGCGGCCGATGGCGTACCTGCTGGCCGTGGCCACGGCGTCAAACATCGGTAGCGTGGCGACGATCACTGGGAATCCGCAGAACATATTGATCGGCTCGTATTCGGGGATTTCGTACCGGAGCTTTTTGGCCCACCTGGGGCCAATTGCTGCCTTTGGATTGTTCATCGACTGGGCGGTGTTGCATTGGATGTTCCGCGATACACGCGAGCGACCGTTGGCACAAAACGATCAGGCAAAGTCGCCGGCGCGGCCGCTGGGAAATCTGCTGAAGGGTGCGATCGTAGTGGCGGTTGTCATCAGCGGATTCCTGATTGGCTTTCCTCCGCCGTTGGTAGCGGCCGTAGGCGCGGCGATCATTCTCATCAGCCGCAGCATGGAACCGCGCCTGGTGTATGACGAAGTGGATTGGGGTCTGCTGGTGTTCTTCGTTGGGCTGTTTGTGATCGTCGGCGGGGCGGAAAAGGTCGGAATCGTGGCAGGCATGCTCGATGTGGTGCAGACCTGGAACCTGCACAATGCCGGAATTTTTGCCATCGTGACGGCGGTGATGTCGAATCTGGTCAGCAATGTTCCGGCGGTAATGCTGCTGAAATCGGTGATCCCGCAATTCCCCGACCCGCACCGCGCATGGTTGCTGCTGGCTATGGCGAGCACGCTGGCGGGAAATCTGACGATTACGGGATCGATTGCCAACATTATTGTGGTGGAGCGAGCGCGGGCAGAAGTAAAGATCAGCTTCAAAAACTACTTGCGGGCTGGTGTGCCAATCACGATCGCAACGCTCGCGGTCGGAACCGCGTGGCTATGGCTGGTCAACTAAGCCTGGGGGTACCGATCGCGTGGCAGGTGTCCTTTGTGGCGGTTCTTGTGCCGAGTGTGATGGTGCTTCCGGTGTTTGGTGGAAGACGCGCTGGCTTGTTTCCCGGAAGGATAGGTTTGGGCAAACAAGGGCAAGGAAACGAAGGCTGCGATCACGGCAATCCATAAAAACCGCATAGTTTCCTCCGTTGGGCGAACATTACTTCACGTAGCTGTCGGTCGTCCAGCGACGTCTTATTTCCGGCGGTAACGTTGGACTGATATAAACGTTGGATACTCGTTCCAGGACCAAAGTTTTACTCGGAGACCTAATGCCAACTCGACGCCAGTTTCTGCAGTCCAGTGCTGCTCTGACTGCGGGACTCGCCACGGCTCACACACCGCTGGCTGCTGAACAAAAACCCTTGCCACCTTCGATCGTTTCGCTTACCTCGATGAAACATCTGGCTCAGCCGATTACGGCCGAGGAGCGTCGCAGCCGCATCGAGCGGGCGCGCCAACTGATGGCGGAAAACAAGCTTGATGCCATCGTGCTCGGTAGCGGCACATCACTGGTGTACTTCAGCGGAATCCACTGGTGGCCGAGCGAACGATTCTTTGCCATGGTGCTTCCGGCAAAGGGCGAGGCGTTCTACGTAAGCCCAGCCTTCGAGGAAGACCGGGCCCAGGAACAGATCTCGCGCGGTCCATTGGGTCACTCGGCGGACGTGCGAACGTGGCAGGAGGACGAGAATCCGTACATCCGGCTGGCCGAGGGACTGAAGGATCGCGGACTCAGTTCGGGAAAAGTGGGAATCGAAGAAACCACGTACTTTGTCTTCAGCGACAACACTGCCCGCGAGACACCAACGCTGACAACCGTAAGCGCCACTCCCGTGACCGCCGGATGTCGCATGATCAAGAGCGAGCACGAACGGGAACTCATGCGGCTGGCGAACAAAGTCACGCTCAAAGCGTACGAAGCGGCGTGGAAAGCGCTGCGTCCGGGGATGACCGACCACGAGTTTGCCGCGTCGATTTCGGCGGCGCACGAGCAACTCGGGTTTTCCGGAGGCGCGATGGTGCTGGTCGGCAAGTATTCGGCGCTTCCCCATGGAACCATCAATCCGGAGACAATCCAGGAAGACAAGATCGTCCTGATCGACGGCGGCTGCCGCGTGGAAGGATACGAGTCCGACATCAGCCGGACTTTCATCCTGGGAAAGCCCACGGACAAGATGAAACGCGTGTTTGACCTGGTTCACCGGGCACAACAGGCCGCAATTGCGGCTGCGATGCCGGGCTCACCATGCGGTGACGTGGACGACGCTGCCCGTAAGGTGATCACTGACGGCGGTTTCGGTCCCGACTACAAATTCTTCTCCCACCGCCTTGGACATGGGATCGGGATGGACGGACACGAGTGGCCCTACCTGGTCCGCGGCAACAAATTACCGTTGCAGAAGAACATGACATTCAGCGACGAGCCGGGGATCTACATCCAAGGCGAGTTTGGAGTCCGGCTGGAGGATGACCAGATCATCACCGAGAAGGGCGGCGAATTGATGACGCCGCAGAGCCCATCGCTCGAAAAGCCGTTTGCATCCTGAGCAACTGGAAACTGCTATTTAAGATCTGGAGCCAGCCACGTAGGAACTACGCCTATCGGTGGCGGCCTAGCTTTTTCGAGATGGCAGCTTTGTTGACCACAAACTCAACTTTCCGCTTGAACCCGTTTGGCTTTTGTTGTCTCATACGGCGATTTCAAACGGCCCGGTCTTGACGTTCTTGCCGGTGGTTCACTATGTGGCGCGAAACTCAATGCGGAACGCCGGAACTGCAATTCCCCGACGACTGGCAGGATTCGCGATCACGTCACACCATATATGTGACGAGCGACACAGACTCTTGGTACCACGTACCCGCAGAATCCACGCCACCGATACGAAAGGGATGCGCGTTAATCGTGTTCCGCAGGAGGCCCTTGCCGATGTCTGGGCGGCTTGATTTCAAGTTGCTAATCCCGGGGCACTTCCATGGTCTCGCTTCCATCAAGACGCGACCTCCGCTCCTGTCCTCCGCAACGCGTCCTGGAATTTCCGGTGCGCCGGATTGCGCGAGACTTGGCGGCATGAACGCGCTCCCTTTGTACGGAATAGAAGGCTTTTCATATACGTTTCGGATTTATTCATCGTTTCCAGGTTCGTTCGGCAAGACAAGCAAAAGCAGCAGTTAGGAGTACTCGAAACCGGCTTCCCTTTGCCTTTCATTAATTTCGCCAAGAGAAACGGACGAGTGTTCCTACCTGGACCCGAGGAGGAGCCATGGCGCTTGAAGCCAAAAAGCCGGCCACGATGCCGGGTAAGTCCGAAGCCAGTTCCGCCCAACCCGCCCATGACGTGTGGGATCGCGTGGCAGGAATGGACGAATTCCGCAGCCTGTTGAAGGCGCGGGCTGCGTTCGTCGTTCCAGCCGTGATCGTCTTCGTCGTGTACTACTTCCTGCTGCCGATCTCCGTCGGCTACTTTCCCGAGTTCATGGACAAGCGAGTGGGTCCGGTGAACCTGGCGTACCTCTTTGCGCTGTCTCAGTTCTTTGTGGCATGGCTGATCGCGTGGTTGTATGTGCGCGCCGCACGCAAATTTGACGATTACGGAAGCCGCATCATCCAGAACGTCGAGAAGCACCAAGGAGGCCGCTAGCCATGTCACTGACCCTGATTCTCTTCCTGGCGTTTATCGCCGTCACATTGGTCATCACATACTGGGCGGCCAAGCGTTCCTCCGGTGCAGGCGCTTACTTTGCTGCCGGACGCCGCATCAGCGCATGGCAGAACGGTGTCGCGGTGGCCGGCGACTACATGAGCGCCGCGTCGTTCCTCGGCATCGCCGGCTTGATTGCGTTCTTCGGCTACGACGGATTCATGTACTCCGTCGGGTGGCTGGTCGCGTATCTAACGGTGCTGTTAATCGTGGCCGAACCCCTTCGCAATGCGGGTAAGTACACCATGGCGGATGTGCTCGCCTATCGCATGAACCCGCGGCCGGTGCGGGCGATGGCTTCGCTTAGCACGCTGACCGTCAGCACCTTCTATATGATCGCGCAAATGGTCGGCGCGGGAGCGCTGGTCAGCCTGCTGCTGAAAGGAACGTTCATCACCTATCAGACGGCAGTCGTGGGAGTCGGCATCCTGATGATCGTGTACGTGGTGTTCGGCGGCATGATCGCGACCACGTGGGTACAGATCATCAAGGCCATTCTGTTGATGTCGGGCACTGTGCTCCTCAGCGTGCTGGTTCTGGCGAAGTTCGGATTCAGCTTCAGCAACTTCTTCGACGCCGTACAGCACGTGACTTATACCGTTAACGGGCAACAGGTAGTAAAGGACTTCCTGCAGCCGGGGTTGCGGTTCAAGCCGCCGTATGGCGCGCTCGACCTGATCTCCCTGGGGATCGCGCTAATCTTCGGCACCGCCGGATTGCCACACATCCTGGTGCGGTTCTACACCGTACCGGATGCAAAGACTGCCCGCCACAGCGTGGTGTGGGCAATGGTGTTGATCGGCGCCTTCTACATCATGACGACGTTCCTGGGTTTCGGAGCTGCCACGTTGGTGGGCCGCGACTTCATCACCAAGAACGGCGGCACGAATATGAGCGCGCCGCTGCTGGCGCAGGCGGTGGCCGGAAACGTGTTCTTCGCGTTCATCTCGGCGATTGCGTTTGCGACGATCCTGGCGGTGGTGGCCGGCTTGACGATCAGCGCATCAACTTCATTTGCGCATGATCTCTGGACGAACGTCATCCACAAGGGCGTGGAGCGCAAGCCGGGCGAGGAAGTGCGCGTGGCGCGGGTGACGGCTTTTGTCGTCGGCGCGGTAGCGATCGCAATCGCGATCATGCTCGGACCGACGGCGAACGTGGCCTTCCTGGTCGCGTTGGCTTTCGCAGTGGCGGCGTCGGCGAACCTGCCGGTAATCGTGTTCTCGATCTACTGGAAGCGGTTCAACACCGCGGGCGCGGTTTGGGGCCTGGTGTTTGGACTGGTTGGCTCGATTGTGCTGATCTTTATCGGCCCCAGCATCATGGGAGTCGATGGGAAGCACTTCATCAATCATGCTCCGATCTTCCCGCTGGAGAACCCAGGCATTTTGAGTGTGCCGATCGGGTTCGTGGGAGCGATTCTCGGAACATTGCTCGGCGGTCACGAAGAGACAGCCGAGGAAAAATTCACCGAGTTGCAAGTGCGCGCAAATACCGGAATCGGCGCGGAAAAAGCGCTGGTTCATTAATACCAATCCGGGCCGGGGTACGCCGGCCCTTTTGCTTTATTTCCTAAGTGGTCAAACGTTCGTTCGGCCCCGGTTCGGAGATTTCTATGAGCACTATTACCAAACCGAAAGAAGGCATTGATTCCTTACTTACTGCCGATGCCGAGTACGCCGCGCCACAGATCGTGGCTGCGAACTGTTATCAGAAAGACTGGGCCTACGAGTACCACCGTTCGATGGAATTCCCGCAGGCATTCTGGGGAGATTACGCAAGAAACTTCGTCTGGACGGAACCCTGGAATCACGTTTACGACTTCGATGGCGTTCATCACAAATGGTTCCAGGGCGGAAAAACCAACATTACGATCAACGCGCTGGATCGTCACGCGCATTCCGAAAATCGCAATCGGGTGGCTTACATCTGGCTGGGCGAAGACGGGACCGAACGGCAGATCACCTACGGGCAGCTCTATGCGAAAGTCTGCCGCTTTGCCAACGGATTGAAGTCGCTCGGGGTGAAGAAGGGCGATCGCGTCATCATTTACATGCCGCTGACGCTCGAGGGCGTGATTTCGATGCTGGCATGTGCGCGGATCGGCGCGATTCATTCCGTCGTATATGCGGGGCTGGGTCACACGGCATTGCGCGACCGCATTGTCGATGCACAGGCGAAGATCGTCATTACTGGTGACGTGGGATATCGCCGCGGAAAGATCGTGCAACTGAAGTCCATTACCGATGAAGCGGTGGATGGGCTCGATTTCGTGGAGAAAGTTGTTGTCTTCGCACGGGAGAAGACGGAACTCACTGGCCGCGAGATCAACTTCAATGAGTTGATGAAGTTTCCGGACGAGTGTCCGGCCGAGGAGATGGATGCGGAAGATCCGCTGTTCATCCTGTACACGTCTGGAAGCACGGGCAAGCCGAAGGGCGTGGTGCACGTGCACGGCGGATACATGGTGGGGATCACCTACCATCTCGAGAACTACTACGACGTCAACCAGCAGGACATTTTCTGGTGCACGTCGGATATCGGCTGGATCGTGGGCCACTCGTACATCGTGTATGGGCCGCTGTGCGCCGGTGTAACGACAATGTTCCGCGAAGGAGCGATCGATTTCCCGCAACCCGACATCGCGTGGGAGATCGTCGAGCGTTATCGCGTCAGCAAGATGTTCACAGCTCCGACAGCACTGCGGATGTTCATGCGGTACGGAGAGTCAAATCCGGCCAAGCACGACATCAGCAGCCTGAAGGTGATTGCCTGCGCAGGCGAACCCCTGAACCCGGAAGCGTGGCGGTGGGCGCAGACGCATATCGCGGGCGACGGACGCTGGGGATACGTGATCGACAACTGGTGGCAGACGGAGCTGGGCTGCCCCGCGATCGGCACGCCGCCCTCGTTGGGGATGCGTCCGGGCAAGTGCGGCATTGCGCTTCCCGGCGCTGACGTGGACATCGTGGACGAGAACGGCAAGACGGTTCCCCCGGGAGTTGGCGGACGGCTGATACTGCGCCGCCCGTTCCCGACAATGATGCGAACGGTCTGGGGCGATCCGGACCGGTACGAACGCGAGTGGCAGAAGATTCCGGGCGTGTACATGACGGGCGACGTGGCGGTTCGCGATGCGGACGGCTACATCACCGTGCTCGGACGTGTGGACGATGTCCTGAACGTGGCGGGACACCGGATCGGCACGGCGGAAGTGGAAAGCGCTCTGGTGTCGCACCCTGCGGTGGCCGAAGCGGCGGCGATCGGGGTCCCCGATCCGCTGAAGGGCGAGGTCATCAAGGCATTCGTGCAGTGCCGCACCGGGCACACCGCATCTGATGCCTTAGCAACCACCCTGATCGAGCACGTGCGGCGGGAACTTGGCCCCATAGCTACGCCTTCGGCGATAGAATTTGTGGCAGCACTGCCCAAGACTCGATCGGGTAAAATTCTTCGCCGGTACTTGAAGGCCAAAGAACAGGGCATCGACCCAGGCGACATCTCCACGTTAGAGCAGTAGAGAAAGCCCATATTTCCCAACAGAACGGAGATGTGGGGCATCAAAATAATCTCTCCAAGACGAGGATCGGAATGGCACAGGAGTCCGCAACGCAGCAACAAACCAGCATTGATTCCATATTGCAGGAACAGCGGAAGTTTGAACCCTCGCCGGAATTCCGGCAGCAGGCCTATATCAAGAGCCTCGAAGATTACGACCGCATTTACAAAGAATCAGTCGAAAACCCGGATAAATTCTGGAGTTCCATCGCCAGGGATCTTCACTGGTTCAAGCCGTGGAACACGGTTTTGGAATGGGATTGTCCGTGGGCAAAGTGGTTTGTCGGCGGCCAAACGAACCTGTCGTACAACTGTCTCGACCTGCAGGTCGCTAAAGGTCGCGGCAACAAGACGGCCATAATCTGGGAAGGCGAACCGGGCGAGATCCGTACCTACACGTACTCGCAACTGCTGACCGAAGTGCAGAAGTTCGCGAATGCCTTGAAGTCGCTTGGCATCAAGAAAGGCGACCGCGTCACCATTTATATGGGCATGACGCCGGAATTGCCGATTGCCCTGCTGGCATGTGCGCGCATCGGCGCGGTGCATTCGGTGATTTTTGGCGGATTCTCGGCGAATGCAATTGTGGATCGCAACAACGATGCGCAGGCGGTTGCCGTCATCACGCAGGACACCAGCTATCGCCGCGGCAACGAAGTGAAGCTGAAGGAGACAGTCGACGAAGCGCTGGAAAGCTGCCCAACGGTAAAGCATGTGATCGTGTACAAGCGCACGGGCACACCGGTGACCATGAAACCAGGCCGCGATCACTGGTATCACGAGCTGATGGAAAAGGCGTCGGCTGATTGTCCCGCTGAACCGCTCGATTCCGAGCATCCGCTGTACATCCTTTACACGTCAGGCACGACCGGAAAACCGAAGGGCGTGGTGCACACCACCGGGGGCTACGCGGTCGGAACCTACATCACGACGAAGTGGGTATTCGATCTGAAAGAAAACGATGTGTACTGGTGTACGGCCGATATCGGCTGGGTCACCGGACACAGCTACATCGTTTACGGGCCACTGCAGAACGGCGCGACCGTGGTGATGTACGAAGGCGCTCCGAACTTCCCGCAACCCGATCGCTTCTGGTCGATCATCGATCG
>CAYWSM010000069.1:0-2902 GCA_964460935.1 uncultured Terriglobales bacterium
GTTGAGAGCGCCGACAACGCCGCCGAATCCGCCCTGCTGCTGGCCGTTCTTGCCGCCGCCTAAGACCTGGCCGAGGATACCGGAATTCAGCCCGCCCGGATTACCGAAGCTCGGAACCAGGTTCTTGAGCTTCATCTGGGCGATCTGCTGAACGTCAGGGGCGAAGGCCGGGTGGTCGAATGTGCCTGTAATAAGGATAGGCATCACCAGTTCGCCGTTCTTGTTGGCGAGGGCGGTTTGCATGAAGCCACCGACGCCGGTGCCGCCGGCCTTGTCACTCAGTCCTTTCGATAACACGCTCGTTACATGCAGGTCGAGGCCCTGTGTCGCCAGATTGATGCTGCCCGTGGCAGCGAGATTGGCGCCGGGAATCTGGACCTTCAGGTTGTTCGTTTGCGCGACGCCATTCACCACATTGAACGTTCCGTTGAGCTTGGTGACGGCGGTAAACGATTGCTGCGGCGCCGCCGACGAATTCATGAATTTCCCGATACTCGCGAGCTGGTTAAGCACATCGATCTTCGCGATCTTGCCGTTCGTGAGATCGAGATTCAGCGTGCCGTTCAACGTGCGGGCAACATCCTGCGCGCTGGCGGCACGGAAGCTGGTGTTGGCGTTCGCGGCGAGCAAGCCGTAAATGGTCTGCTTGAGCGACGTGGTGGACGAGATGAGCTGGTTGGCGTCAACGCGCTGCAGCTTGCTGTTGACGGCAACCGCCGGCGGAGTAACACGCGTGTCGAACACGATGTTGCCGGACTGCTGTCCTCCGTAAACCGTGCTGGTGAGCGGGTTCAGGCGGATGACGCCATGGTCCAGCGCCACCTGCGATTTCACATTCTGCAGCACGAGCTGATCGTAGGTGAGCGTGCCGATCGAGATCGATCCGCCGCCCGTGGCCTTCGTCAGGATACTCGGCTGCTGCGCGGGCGCGGGAGCAGCATAAGCCCGGGGAATCAAATCCAAGCTGGCACGCTTTTGCGGTTGTTGCGCCGGTTGCGGAGAGGTTCCCACGATCTGCTGGATGGCGGCGAGATCGATCTTGTCGGCATTGAGCGCGAACTTCACTTGCGGCGCGGCGAAGTTGCTGACCGACATGGTGCCCGTTGCCGTGGTCTGGTCGAGCGACGCATTCAGGTTGGTGAGGTTCATCGCATTCTGGCTGAAAGTAA
Organism: uncultured Terriglobales bacterium; assembly: GCA_964460935.1. Taxonomy (GTDB): domain Bacteria; phylum Acidobacteriota; class Terriglobia; order Terriglobales; family Acidobacteriaceae; genus DATMXP01. Next base: position 1,170 of record CAYWSM010000069.1, read on the forward strand.
TGTCGGCGTTGCGCACGTTCAGCGGCTTGGCGATGTCTGGGGTTTTCAGCGAGGCGTTACGGATCGCACCGTTGCCGTTGAACGCCATCGCGGACGTGTTTTTCAGCGGACCGTTGGCGGTCATATTGAGCGACAGTTGGCCGTTGCCATCCATTCCATCAACGGCAGAAACTCCATAGGCGCGAGCAATCGACAGCAGTTCGCCGATGTTGGCGTTGGTGGTCTGCACCTTCGCGTTCACCTGCGGCGAGTTGCTGGTGTAGTTCTGGGCCGCAAATTGCAGGTTGAGCGTTGTATTTCCGGTCATGGCCTGGAACTGATTACTGTTGATGGCCGTTGGGGTGAGGGCGAGTTCCACCTGAGGAATGCGTACCGGCTGCTTTACCGATCCGCCGCTGACTTCTACTCCGGCGGCATGAATATTTCCGTTCAGAGCTGGGTTGCTGGTTGTACCGCGAGCGGTAATGTTCGCCGTAAGTTGGCCCTTGGTCTGCATGCCCGGGTTGAATGCGACACCGGCTGCGGCGGCGAGGCGCGCCATTTCGGCGATCGACGCGTTGTCAGTCGTGACATGAACATCAATCTGCGCCGGGGTAGCCTTGGTATTCATGGTGCCGGCGATTGTGACTGGCGTTTGTCCAAGGTGGAGGACGCCCTGATCGACGTTGATGACACCGGAATTCGTGTCGTCGGCCAGCTTGTAGTCGAGTGTGATCGGATAGCCGAGATTGGTGTTCCCGATCTGCCCGTCGGTAATCTTCACATTGCCCTGCGAGGAAATGGTGCCGTTCTTCGTGTTGGCCTTCATCGATCCGGAAATGATGCCGTTGTATCCGTTGAGGGCCTGAATTTTGGCGGCATTGCGCAGGTCGGCAACCGAGATCTGCTTTAGATCGACATTGCCGTCGAAGGGCGGCAGTCCATTGCCGATGGGACCGCCAGTTCCGACGATATGGATTTCCTGATTGCCTTTTCCAGCGATGTGCGCGGTGGCGTCAATGTCGAACGGCTTATCGGGCGCAAAGTTATTCAGCGTGACGTCGATGTTCTGGTACGTGGCCTGATAGTGACTCTGCTGATCGAGGTAGTGAACCTGGCCGTCAGTGATACTCAGGTGAGCGAGCGAGAACTGCTGTGCCGCCGACGGTTGCTGGTTCTGCGCCGGGGTAGCCGGTTGCTGTGGCGGTGCAGGTGCTTGCTTTGCGGGTGGCTGATTGGCCGGGGCATTGGCCGCTTGTTGTTGCGCCGGCGTTTTGCCCAAGGTCGAGTAGTTCCACTCGCCGGAGGCGTTTCGGATGACCTCGACATCAGGGTTGACGAGATTCAGCGACTTGACTTCGAGATTCTTGCGAAGCAGCGGGAGCAATGCGACATGAATGTCGAGTTGCTGCGCCTTTGCAAAGGGACCTGCGCCGAAGCGCTGATCTTCTCCGATGACGACATCCTGTACCTTGAGAGAAGGCGGCAGGAAAGAAGCCGAGATGTTGCCCAGCGTTACGGGCCGGCCCAGCCTGGCCTGCAACTCGGACTGAATCCGGTCGTGGTAGCGATTGACATCGAGGAACTGCGGGACGATCGCCAGCACGACCACTACAATGACGGCGACGACTACGAGAGCGATAATGAGCTTCCGCATAGGTACTCCGGTGTATTAGGTCTAGACCCTTAGATGAGGGTAGGCGAGCGGAGGACAACTGGATAATGGCGGACGATGCCGTTTCGCCCTCCCAATA
>CAYWSM010000070.1:0-17797 GCA_964460935.1 uncultured Terriglobales bacterium
CTGCATCTCCTCACACATTGGGAACATGGTCCCGTAATAGGACTGAAGCATGTCGTCGCTCACTGGATATGTCGCTTCGATCTGAGCATCGCGAAAAGCAAGCCACGCACGCTGTGCCTTTCTGATCTTAGTGACTGCCTCTGAATTGTGCTTGAAACGATCTAGCACAGATCTGTAAACATGGTTCATTTCATCATCGGCTGTCTTTGAGTCTGATCCGGTACACTGATTCAGCTCATACTGCGTACGGGCGCTTCCCCAGCACTTGCCTATATGTGGCTCTTTGTCGAGGGAACAATTTGAGGCTTGCCCAAAACATGAGAGGGTAAACAGGAACAGTAGTGGCAGAAGGATCGCAGCCTTCTGAGTGATCACGACACCTCCCCAGGCACGGAGATCGTAGTAGATAGTAAGTACGAAGGCCGCTCGGGACGAGCAGCCTCCGTCGCATGACTAAATCGCGAATGACCAACGGCTAACAACTAACGACCGCTTTTACTCCGCGACTTCTTCCTTCTTCACTTCGACCTTCACGGTCGCTGTGACTTCGCGGAACAGGCGTACCGGCACGCTGAACTCGCCCACGGTCTTGATCGGCTGGTCGAGTTCGATCTTGCGACGATCGAGGGTGAAGCCCTTGTGCTCGAGTTCCGTCGCGATGTCCGAAGACGTCACGGATCCAAACAGTTGGTCCTGTTCCCCGGCGCGGCGGGTGATGGTAATGGTGACGCCGTTGAGCTGGTTGGCGAGCGCCTCCGCGTCGGTCTTGTCCTTCTGCGCCTTGCGGACGGCAGCGGCCTTCATCTGCTCGATGACTTTCTTGTTGCCCGCCGTGGCTTCGATGGCCAGCTTCTTCGGCAGAAGGAAATTGCGGCCATAGCCTTCGGCGACTTTTACCAGGTCGCCGCGATGGCCGAGCTTAGGAACATCTTCTTTCAGGATGACTTCCATGTTGCGACTCCAATCTTAGTTTGTGTGGCGCGGACACTTCTGTCCACGCAGCGCGGACGTCTGCCCGCGCGACAGCAAATTCCTTACGGGCGCGACGCGGACGCGAACGGCAGCAGGGCAATGTTGCGAGCCTGCTTGATGGCGCGGCCGAGACGGCGCTGGTGCGGCGTGCACACCCCGCTCAGGCGGCGCGGAACGATCTTTCCGCTCTCGGCGATGAACTGGCCGAGCAGCCGATAGTCCTTGTAATCAATCGCGTCGATCTTCTCGGTGCAGAACTTGCACACTTTCTTGCGGCGGAAATACTTGCGCTCGCCGCGCGGTCCACCCGGGCCTCCGGGACCAGAGCGCGGAGGACGTCCGCCTTGCGGACGGGGTGTTCCACCTTCTGCGGCGGGTGCTTGCGGTTGCTGTACGTTTTCGTCAGCCATAAATCTCCTTCGTGTAGCACAGGCATTCTTGCCCGTGGATCAATCTTTCTTTCTTTTGTGGCACAAGCATTCCTGCGTGTGCCGCACAGCCAGGAATGGCTGTGCTACATAACCAATTACGCCTGTGCGGGCGACTGCTCGGCGGGCGGTTCCGCTGTCTGGGCGGCTTCGGCGGCAGCCTGGGCGTGCGTGCCCATGCCACGGCGGCGCGAATCGCGGATCGCCTTCACCTTCGCCAGGCGCTTCTGCTCTTCATCGACGCGAACCGTAACGAATTTGATTACCGGTTCCGTTACACGCAGGCGGCGTTCCACTTCCGAGATCGCAGAGCCCGGTCCTTCGATGGTGAACAGGATGTACAGGCCATCCGCAAAATTGCGGACCAGGTAGGCAAGACGGCGCTTGCCCATGCGCTCGACGTTCTTTACCGCGCCACCGGCGGAGGTGACCTGGGTTTCGATCGTCGAAACTACCTTATCGACATCTTCGTCCGCCAAATCGGGGCGAACGATGAACATGAGTTCGTAAGTGCGTTGCATTTTTCTTCTCCGATTCTCTTCCCGGGACTTGAAATCCCGGACTACTCCGCTTCGGCGTCCTTCGCCTTACGGTTGAAGCGATTCATCGCTGCCTGCGCCCCGTCGGTAACGATCGCCGTTACCGCGTCCGCCGCTGTATCCAGCAACAGGTCAACCGCTTCGTACTGCGATTTCTTGAACTGCGCCAGCACGTAACTTGCTCCGTCACGCACCGGATGATCGGGCGCGATTCCTAACCGCACCCGCGTAAACTCGTCCGTGCCCAGCGCGCCGAGGATCGACTCCATCCCGTTGTGGCCGGCCGAGCCTCCGCGAAACTTGATGCGCGCGGTGCCGAACGGCAGATCCAGCTCGTCGTAAACCACAACCAAGTCTGTTGCCGGGCTTGCTTCGTACTTCTCGACCAGTTCCCGTACCGACATGCCGCTCAGGTTCATGAAAGTTTCGGGCTTGGCCAACAGCACGTCTTCGGCGCCAATCCTTGCTCTCGCCGTGACCGCCTTGCAGTGCCGGTTCGTAACGCTTACTTTCAGCCGGTCCGCCAATCGGTCCACGGTGAGGAAGCCAAGATTGTGGGGCGTGAACTGGTATTCGATACCCGGATTTCCAAGCCCCACGATCAGCTTCATAATTTCCAACCACCAAGGGCACTAAGTTCCACCAAGGAATTTTGAAGAGAAAAACCCAAGCAACCCCTGGTGTTCCTTTGTGTCCCTGGCAGTTATTTCTTGCCCTTCTCTTTCTTCTCTTCGCCAGCCGGGGCAGCAGCGCCTTCTTCGGTCTCCTGCTTGCCCTTCTTGATGACTTCCGGTTCCGCCGGAGCCGCAGCCGCAGCTTCTGCCGTCGCTTCCGGAGTCGCCTCGACAACTTCCTTCACCGCGATCACGTGCGCGACCGTCTGGTTCTCATCCGTGAGGAAGTCCAGCTTACCTTCCGCATGCGGCAGATCTTTCACGCGCAGCACCTGGCCGAATTCCAGTTTCGACACGTCGAGATCGATGTGCGCCGGAATGTCGCCGGGCAAGCACTCGATTTCGACTTCGCGCAGCACCTGCTCCATGATGCCGCCCTGCGTCTTCACGCCAATCGCTTCGCCCTTCAGCACGACCGGCACCGTGACCGTCAGCTTCCGGTCCATCGCGATCCGCTTTAGGTCGATGTGCAGCAGGGAGCCCTTGATCGGCTCGGTCTGCCAGTCGACCACCATGGCTTTGGTGGCTTCGCCATCAAGCTCGAGATCGAAAATCGTGTTGTGTCCGGAATCCGATTTCAGGATGCGGAAGATCTGCTTCGGATCGACGCTCACCGGCACCGGTGCTTTGCCCGCGCCATACACAATGGCGGGAATCGCACCACTCTTGCGCAAACGGCGCGCTTCGTTCTTCCCACGTCCGTCGCGGCCCGCGGCCTTTATGTTGAACTTCTCTGTCGTTGCAGTAGCCATAACTATTCAGTCCTTCTAAACGAAAAGTTTGCTGACCGAGGTTTCTTCGTGAATCGACTTGATAGCCGATCCCAGCAGGCCGGCAATCGAGAGCACCTTGATCTTGGGCTCGTTGCGGCCATTCACCGTCAGCGGAATTGTGTTCGTTACCACCACCTGCTCCAGCACTGAGCTCGCAATATTGTCGAGCGCGGGACCGGAGAGCACGGCGTGGGTAGCACAGGCAAAAATTCTGGCTGCGCCGTTGTCCTTCAAAGCTTTTGCCGTCTTGCATAACGTTCCGGCCGTGTCGATGATGTCGTCGAGAATCACGCAGGTGCGGCCCTGGACGTCACCGATCACGTGCATCACTTCCGTTACATCCATGGCGACACGGCGCTTATCGACGATGGCCAGCGCGCTGTCCATCTTCTTGGCGAAGAACCTTGCGCGCTCCACACCACCGGCATCCGGCGAAACCACCGTTAGGTCCGGCAAGGCCAGCTTGCGGAAGTAATCCACCAGCACTGGCGAAGCGAAGATGTGATCCACCGGAATATTGAAGAATCCCTGCAACTGCGGAGCGTGCAAATCCATCACCAGCGCACGATCCGCGCCGGCAACGGTCAGCAGATCGGCGACCAGCTTCGACGAGATCGGGGAGCGCGGCTTGTCTTTGCGGTCCTGCCGCGCATAGCCGAAGTACGGAATTACCGGCGTGATACGCCGCGCCGAAGCGCGCTTCAGGGCGTCAATGAACAAGAGCAGTTCAATGATGTGCTCATCCACCGGATTGCACGTCGGTTGCACAATGAAGACGTCAGCCCCACGAACATTCTCCAGGATCTGCACATACTTCTCGCCATCCTGGAAGCGCTGTGTGAACGCCTGCCCGCGCTCCAGGCCGAGGTAATGACAAACCTCGTCGGCCAGTTCGGGATTCGACGTGCCGGAGAAGATCTTGAACTTATCATCGACACGGCGCGCCGGTTTGCGTTCGCCCTTCGGCTGATCGTCCTTCTTTTCCATAGGCTTTTCTGCGGAAGTTACCGCTGTTGCCATCGTGGTTGTCACCGTGACGGTCGTCTGACCGGAATTGACTGCTTTGCTCAAAGCCAATGTGCTGTCGTCGTTCAAACTTGGACCCGAAAACTCATGTTCAGAATTAGTAAGTGAGTAATTTAGTAAATGGGTAAATGAACCCCAAAATCAGGTTCAGCCCACTTTACTCACTTACCAAATTACTCATTTACTAAATGGTGTTGGCTGGGCGGCTAGGATTCGAACCTAGACAAAGTGCTCCAAAGGCACTTGACCTACCATTAGTCGACCGCCCAAAAACCGAATTAGTAAGTTGGTAATTTCACTCAAACATCTGCTTCCAGTATTGTTCCCTGGTCAGCGTGCTCGTGGCCTGTGCTGGAACACCGTTTTCATTCAGCTTGGCTGCGGCTTGCTGCGCCGCTTCCGCCGAAGAAAACAATCCGTACAACGCTGAGCCAGAGCCGGAAAGGGACGCATAACGCGCACCTTCGCGCTCTAACACACGCTTCACGTCACGCAGTTCGGGATGCTTAGGAAAGACGACGCGTTCGAAGTCGTTTTCGATCCCGGCACGGACGAGGTCGAGAAGCAGTGTCTCGGCCCGGTCCCCGCTCAAGGCGGGAACACCGGTTGAGGTACCCATCAGCCAGCTAAACACAGCTCGGCTGAATGGATTAATTGTATCGGAGCCGGTACTTTGCGTCAATTTCGCCAGGTTTTCGGGATGCCGGGGATCATGGTTCCCGGCGAATTTCTCGTCCCAATCGTGAAAAGCCTCCGGCGTCGAAACCGCCCGTTTCGGAAACGCCAGCACGCAATGGATCGAAGGCAGGTCCTCCAGCGGGAAAACCTGCTCTCCGCGGCCAATCCCAAACACCGTCCCGCCGACTAAGAATAGAGGTAGGTCCGAGCCCACCTCAGCAGCGATGTTCAAGCGGTCCTCTGGCGAAAGTTGATCCTTGAGTTCCTTCTCCAGCGCGAGCATGGTCGCCACCGCGTTGGACGAGCCCGCCCCCAACCCGCCCTGCACCGGCAGGTTCTTTTCAATCGTGATGATCAGTTTCCCGCGCTGCTTGAACTTCTTCAGTACCCGGTCGGCCACTCGGTAGCAGGTATTGGTCTCATCCGCAGGAACGCGCGGATCGCGGCACTTGATCTCGATGCCAGTGCCTTTCCCAAACGCTACCTTTATCGTGTCGTGCGCGGCGACGGTCTGATAGACCGTCAGCAGATCGTGGAAACCATTGTCGCGGCGCTTGCCAATCGCGAGTCCGATATTGATTTTTGCGTACGACCGGGCCGTGGTGGGCATAACGGGAGATTGTACTAGCTGGCGCGTTCCCCCCTTAGAACAAGGCTACCTTTCGCATTCGACAAAGGTACGCTTTCGGCGTACCATTTACCTATATACGCTATTAGCGTATATAGCGATTCCAATGGAATTATTCGAGTCTCCGGCCTTTAGCCGTTATTACCGCGAGTATCTGGACGAGACGAATATCGGTTTTTGCAGGAGACGCTGGCATCGAATCCGGCTGCGGGTGAGGTGATGCCGGGGACAGGCGGATTTCGGAAAGTTCGTTGGGCCGATCCGCGACGAGGCAAAGGAAGATAAGGCGGCCTGCGGTTGATTTATTACTACTTTCTCACCGATGAACAGATCTGGCTGATGACGATTTACGAAAAAAACGAGATGGCGGATTTGTCAGCGTCGGAGAAGAAGGCTTTGCGTGAAGCGGTTGAAATGGAGACTAAAACGCGCAAGGCGAGGGTTCGAAGAGAACGGGGGAAATAGGATGGCAAAGAGAAAACTGTTCGACGAGTTGATGGAAGGCGTGGCGGCGATGAAAGCGCAGCGCGAAGGAAAGCTTACGCTGCGCACCTATACGGTGAAGCCAAAGCCGCTGCCGAAAGTGGATTCTCGACTGATCAAGGACACACGCGAACGTCTGCAATGCTCGCGGGCGGTGTTTGCACGAAAGCTGCGGGTCAACGAGCGCACGCTGGAGAAATGGGAACAGGGACGGGCGAAACCGAATCCGCAGGCGGCGGCGCTGGTGCTGCTGGTGCGGAAGTATCCGGATACCCTAGAGCGACTGGAGAAACTGGCGGGTTGAATTAGGGTAGTTCTTCCAAGTAGCCGGTAGAGCGAACTCCGCGATGTTACATACCTTCCGTGTTTTCCTTCTCTTCTTTTACTCGATACTGGATACTGAATACGACATGACCGAAATCGACCGTATTGCCGACCAACTCGATCGCGGATTCAACGGCGACGCCTGGCACGGCGATCCGTTGCTCAAAATCCTGGAAGGTGTCAGTGCGAAACAAGCTGCCGCCACGCCGATCGCGAACGCTCACAGCATTTGGGAGATCGTGAATCATATTCGCGCCTGGCGCTCCGCCGTTGAGGCTCGTCTTGCCGGACAGGTGCGCGAACTTGCCGGCCCCGCCGATTGGCCGCCCGTCACAGACACATCCGATTCCGCGTGGCGAAACTGTATGAGCGACCTGGTTCAACGGCACCAGTCGTTCATGAAAGCCGTTCGTGCGTTCCCCGAGAGCAAGTTGAACGAGAACGCGCCGAACCGCGATTACGGCTATTACGTGCTGCTGCACGGCATGGTGCAGCACGACCTGTATCACGCCGGCCAGATCGCAATTCTGAAGAAAGCCGCCAAGTAAGTGGACAACAGCTCGCCCAGAACGAAAGTTGCCGTCATCGGCGCCGGCTCCTTCGGCAAGAATCACGCCCGCGCCTATTACGAATTACAGAACGAAGGCACTCCCATCGAGCTTGTTGCCGTTGTCGACGCTGACATCACCCGCGCCAATGAACACGCTGGCAAGTATTCCGTGCCTGCTTATTCATCGGTCGGCGAACTGCTTCGAAAATCGAAACCCGATGCTGTCTCCATCGCCGTCCCAACCATTCATCACGCTGCCGTCGCCCGCCAACTTATGGAAGCTGGCGTTGACGTTCTGATCGAGAAGCCCATTGCGGCGACTCTCGCGCAGGCTGACGAAATCCTGGCGCTCGCCGCCAAGCACAACCGTGTCGGGATGGTCGGACACCTTGAGCGCTTCAATCCGGCAGTACGGGCCACCATTCCTCTGCTGAATCATCCTATGTTCTTTGAGGTGCACCGGCTGAGCGTCTTCAGCCCGCGTGCCCTCGATGTGGACGTTGTGCTCGACCTGATGATCCACGACATCGATATCGTCCTCTCGTTCGTGAAGTCCCCGGTGGCGGAAGTCCGCGCCGTCGGCCTGCCAATCCTGTCGCCGAAGGTTGACATCTGCAACGTGCGGGTGGAGTTCGAATCCGGATGCGTGGCGAATCTTACGGCCAGCCGTGTCAGCACCGAACGCGTTCGCAAACTGCGCTTCTTTCAGCCAAAGCAGTACATATCCGTCGATTACGGACGCCAGGACGTTCTGGTCTTCAGCGTCGGCAAACCGGCCCAAGCTAAGCCCAGTTCACGCGTAGAGACGAGCAAGCAACCGGCGTCCGATCCGCGCGTCGCAGCCGAACTCGAAGCGGCGCGGCAGGCTTTCTCAGGCGCTGCGGTGCTGGCCCAGGCAGGCATCAGTATGTCGAAGCCTCCAGTCGCGCAGGAAGAACCTTTGAAGGCGGAGTTGCGTGCGTTCATCAAGGCGGTGCGCGAGCGCTCGACTCCCGAGATCACGCTGGAAGAAGGCCGGCGCGCACTCGCGCTCGGCCTCGACATTCTCTCTCAGGTACAGCGGCACGCGGCGAAGTTTGGCCTTGCAGGCCCGGTTTGATACAGAAACAAACTACGAAGGGTTGGGTTTCTGCTCTCCGTAATTGGAAGTCGCAGCGGTTTTTGGAGCTGTGGTAAATCGGACTCAGCCGTGGCACTCGCACCACAGTTCGGTGATCGCCCGGAAATCTCTAAGCTCTTTATCTGGTGTTGGTTTGGCGTGGAAAGCTGCTGCACTTTATAATTCACAATTCCTTCATTCCGTGACCCGAGGTTCTCTTATTCTTAGCTTCCGTCTCTCGCGACTGGAACCAACTAGTGTGTGGCCGGAACTTCAGAGCGACGCCGCAAACCGCTCGTCATGCCGCCGCGTCATCACCGAGGGTCGCCGCTCGATTGGTTTTTACCTGTCTGCACTCATACTTTTGCTCTTTGCGCTGGGTCCGATGGCCATGGCGCAGCAGGAACTCGTTAACGAAATTCAACTTCATGGCAACCGCCGTATCCCGGCCGAAACAATTCGCGCCCGCATGTTCACGAAGGCGGGCGACGTTTACGACCAGCAAAATCTCGAACGCGATTTCAATTCTCTCTGGAACACCGGTTATTTCGAAGATCTGCGCTTCGAACGTGAACAAAGCCCGAAGGGCTGGATTATCCACGTTTACGTCAAAGAAAAGCCGACGATCCGCGAAATCAAGTACCTCGGCTTGAATTCCGTATCGCAATCGGATGTGCTGGATCGCTTCAAGGAACGGAAGGTCGGACTCACCCAGGAAAGCCAGTACGACCCCACGAAGGTGAAGCACGCTGAAGTCGTGATTAAGGAATTGCTGGGCGAGCACGGACGTCAGTTTGCCGAAATCAAGACCGAAGTCCGCCAGATTCCGCCGGCGGCCGTAAGCGTTACTTTTAATGTGAAGGAAGGCCCCAAGGTAAAGGTCGGCAAGATCACATTTGAGGGCAACAAAAACATGAAGTCGCGCGAACTGCGCGCGGCGATGAAGAACCTCAAGCCTTACGGCATCCCGCACAGCATCTTCCTCGAGAACCTTTTCGCGAAGACTTATGACGCCACGAAGCTGAACGAAGACGCCGAGCGCGTTCGCGACGAATACCAGCAGAACGGCTACTTCAAGGCTCTCGTTCAGGATCCCAAAACCAAGATTCGCGACACCAGCAGCATCAAGTGGTACTTCCCGATCAAAACGAGCAAGGGCAAGGCAGTCGATATCACCATGCCCATCGAGGAAGGCGAAAAGTACCGGCTGAAACAAATTAAATTCACTGGGTACAAGGCGATTAACAACGTCGCTCTTCTTCGGCGCCTGATTCCCATGAAGGACGGCGACATCTTCAACGTGGAGATGATGCGCAAGGGACTCAAGAACCTGCGCGATGCCTACGGCGAATACGGCTACATCAACTTCACGCCGGTCCCCAACACCGAGATCGACGATGAGAAGAGAGAGATCACCGTTACCTTCGATCTCGATGAAGGCGCCCAGTTCTACGTTCGGCGTATTGAGTTCAAAGGCAACACCACTACTCGCGACAAGGTGATTCGCCGCGAACTCGCCCTCGAAGAAGGTGGCATCTACAACAAGAAGTTGTGGGACCTTAGCCTGCTCCGCCTGAACCAACTCGGCTACTTCGATACCCTGAAGACCGAAGATCAGGCTCAGGGAGGCGAGGGCGATACTGAAACCAAGATCGACAACCAGAATCACACTGTCGATCTGCTCTTGAAGGTGAAGGAGAAGGGCAAGAACTCCATCGGCCTCAGTGGCGGCGTCAGTGGATTGTCCGGGTCGTTCATCGGCATCAATTACGAGACCAACAACTTCCTTGGGCTTGGTGAAACGCTAACCGTACAGGCATCGGTTGGCGATATTCAGCGCAACATCATGTTCGGCTTCACCGAGCCGTACCTGTTCGATCGGCCGCTCCAGTTTGGATTTACGGTCTTCACCAGCAAATACAACTTCAACCAGTTGGAACAGAACCAGCTACTGACGGGACAGAAGATCACTCTTCCTGACAGCATTCTGCAGTCGTTGCAGAACTTCAGTCAGTCCACGACGGGATTTACGGTCTCGGCCAGCTATCCTCTGAAGCGTTCGTTCAAGCGTATTGGCCTCACGTACTCGCTCGATCGGTCCTCGATCAACGTCTTCAGCGACTTCTCCCGTCTCTACTTCGAGGAGTTGAACTTCCGCAATGTGTCGGGTCCGAATGCTCTGCAAGGCGTTCTTACCAGCAAAGTCATCCCGAGCCTGACCTTCAATACCATCGACAACCCCATGCGCCCGCACAGCGGCCATAGTTTCTATATCGCCAGCGAAATTGCGGGCTTGGGTGGTGACGTTTCGGACATCCGCCCCATCATGGAATGGAAACAATTCATTCCCATGAAGGGCCTGCATCCGAAGTTGAAGGACCCCTATGCGGGACACCAGGCGTTCGGATACCGCATCCAGGCCTCATTCCTCTCGGGCTATGGCGGCAAGGTCGCCCCGCCGTTCAACCGCTTCTACATGGGTGGCGATACCGATATCCGTGGATTTGATATCCGTGCGGTTTCTCCCGTGGCGTACTTTGTCGAAGCAGTAAATGGCCAGTACATCAATCCCGACGATCCATGCGTCACGGCCGGAGCAGCTACTTGTACTGGGATTCCCAAGAATCCGAATAATCCCCGTCAGGGAGCGTGGACTGTTCCAGTACCCGTTTATCGTCTGATCTTCCCCGGCGGCGACACGAACATCATCGGGAATTTCGAATACCGTATTCCGATCGCCGGTCCTGTTACTCTCGCCCCCTTCACGGATATCGGGTTTAACGGCATCCTGCGGCCTTCGCAATTGCAGGTCAACGATCAGCAGTTCCAGACGCTCACGACTGGCAACTTCGGATGCCCAGCCCTGGACTCCAACTTCAATTGCATCGGTCAGGTCCCTGGCAGTTCCTTGAACGTCAGCCGCGAATTAAAAATCGTCGGCGCCAGCAACTGGGTTCCGCGCATGTCGACTGGTCTGGAGTTGCAGGTCATCATGCCGATCGTTAATGCGCCGTTCCGCATTTACTACGCCTACAATCCACTGCGTATGAATACGATCAGCAATACGCCGTTCCAGATCACGCGCTCGATGTTCCCCAATACCAGCGCAGGCGACTTCAGCTACGCGCAGGCTCTTGCGAACTACGGAAGCGGCTGGCTGCTTCGTGAACCACGCAAGACCTTCCGCTTCACGGTCAGCACCACCTTCTAGCATGTGTTGAAGACAAAACAGAAGAGCCCGGCCATCGTGCCGGGCTCTGTTATTGAAGGCCAATCCGAATTAATTCACGGAATAGGCAGCCACTCGCCAGTTTCCATCCGATTCCAGAACTGCGGTAATCGTTTCAGTGGCGACCTTCTTATTCGCGAACGAGCTCTGGTATTTCACCTGAACATACTGGCCGCCCGGCAGTCCTTTCGCTCCCGGTCCTGGCTTGATGTCCTTCAGTTTGCGTGATTCCCTAGGGCCTAACTGGGTCCGTTCGGCCTCTGTCTTTTTCTGCCAGTCAGATGACGAGACTGAATCTTGAAACACCTTGGCTGCTTCTTTCCAACTCTCGTCATACTGTCCGTCGTCGACGAGGACAATCCACTGTTCCGCGGCAAAGCGAGCCTTATCTTCAGGAGCTTGGGCTTGTGCCGCAAGGGAAAGGAGCAGAAGTACACACAGCGAACTGATTACAGTTTTACGCATGATTCACTTCCTGGATTTTGTGTCCCAAATTCTAGTGCGATTTTTCCCGTATGGCAGCAGGAATTCGCACCCTAAGTTCTTGCGCCATTCCGGATATGGGAACAACCAGGGGTCAATAGGCTGATCTCGGACTGTTTACTTCCCGCTCAGTTCGCGCTTCACAACATCACTTACAACTTTGCCGTCCACTCGGGCGCCGCCGAATTTTGCCATCGTGTTCTTCATCACCGTGCCCATGTCCTTCATCGTCGGGGAACCCATTTCGGAGATCGTGGCACGAACCGTGGCAATAATTTCTTCTTCGCCGAGCGACTTCGGCAGATAGGTTTCAATCAGCTTGATTTCCGCTGCTTCCTTATCTGCTAGTTCCTGCCGTCCGCCCTTCGTAAATGCTTCAATCGAATCTTTACGCTGCTTGATCAGCGTATTCAGCACCGCCATCGCTTCTTTGTCATCGAGCGGAGCGCGCTTATCGATCTCTTTATTCTTCAGCGCCGACTTCACCATGCGCAGGGTCGAAAGACGGTGCTCCTCCCGCGCCTTCATCGCCTGCGTTATGTCCTGCGTAATCTGCTCCACAATGCTCATTGGGGGTCTCCTTGCGTTGAAGCGCGACAGCAACCACAACAGCGGTGTATTGTCGCAATGGTTTTTGTCGCACCGGCAAACATGTCAGTTTAAGTGCTTCAGGATGAAAATGATAGACTTCGAGGTCTGCTGGTTAGCGATGCCGAAAGTAGTTTGCAGAGGAGCTATTTTGAGGTCGCAATTTGCGACCTCAAACGGGAAACCATGAGTAAAGGACAAATTGTACGAGGGTCGGTAGAGAATCAAATTTTGTTTATCCGTGGTCAGAGAGTGATGCTGGACAGCGACTTGGCCGAACTCTATGGCGTGGCGGTAAAGCGGCTGAATGAGCAGGTAAAGCGAAACCACGACCGGTTTCCGGACGATTTCATGTTTCAGTTGACCGCTGCCGAACACGAAGCTTTGAGGTCGCAAAATGCAACCTCAAACAAAGGCCGTGGCGGGCGGCGGTATCCTCCCTACGCTTTCACCGAGCATGGCGCCATCATGGCGGCCACGGTGCTGAACTCGCAACGCGCGGTTGAGATGAGTGTGTTTGTCGTGAGAGCATTCGTGCGCTTGCGCGAACTGCTCGGCACGCATAAGCAGTTGGCTGCCAAGGTAGAGGAACTGGAGCGGCAGTTAGAAACGCACGACGAAACGATCAAGCAGATCTTCGAAGCGATTCGGGAGTTGATGGAACCGCCATCGCCGCCCTCCAAGCAAATTGGATTCCGTCCAAATGGACCATCGAAACCGAAGGCACTGAAGGCTGGAGCCGCACACTAGAGCTGCAGTCCAAAGACAAGTATTTTCGTCAACGCTGTTTGTCCAGCATACGATAGCATCGAGCTGAAACCGCTATTATCCCGAGGTCCATCATGTTGAAGAAGAATCGCCTGTTCACTCCGGGGCCGACTCCGCTGCTTCCTGCCGCCTCACGCGCCATGGCCGGCGCGGATATTCATCATCGCACCGCCGATTTCCGCGCCATCTACCAGAAAGTGCTCGCCGACCTGAAGATTTTTGTCGGCACTCAGAATGATGTTCTTCTGCTGGCCTCTTCCGGCACGGGCGCCATGGAAGCTTCGATTTCTAACCTAACCTCGCCGGGCGATCGCGTGATGGTAATCACGGCCGGAAAATTCGGCGAGCGCTGGCGCGATCTCGCCAAAGCGTTTGGCTGTCAGATCGATCTTGTCGAAGCTCCCTACGGCGAGACGGTCTCGCCCGATGCCGTTCGCGCAAAGCTTACTCCGGACACTCGCGTCGTCTATATGCAGGCGACCGAAAGCTCGACCGGCGCTCGCCACGACGTACAGGCCACCGCCAAGCTGGTGCAAGGAACTGACACGTTGCTGGTGGTTGACGCCATTACCGGACTCGGCACCACTCACTTTGACGTCGATGGTTGGGGTGTCGATGTGATCATCGGTGGATCGCAGAAGGCGCTGATGATTCCACCCGGCCTCGCCTATCTCTCCGTGAGTGAGCGTGCGTGGAAACGCATGGAGACCGCCAAACATCCGCGTTACTATTTCGATCTCCGCAAGGAGCGTAAGTCGGCCGCCAAAGGCGAGTCGTCCTTCACCCCCGCGACGTCCCTGATTGTGGCTCTGGCAGCCTCTTTCGACTACCTTCGCGAGAGCGGCAAGGGTGATCTTGCCACGGGCCGCGAACTGCTGATCGACAACGCCGAACTTGCGGCAGAAATGACACGCGAGGCCGCTCAGGCGCTCCACCTGAAACTATTCTCCCCCACCTGTCCCGCCGCTGCACTCACCGCGATTCTTCCTCCGGATGGAGTTGACTCCACCGAAATCGTGAAGCGCTTCCGCGATCAGTTCGGCGCCGTCGTGGCCAACGGCCAGGGCGACATGAAAGGACAGCTCTTCCGCATCGCGCATCTCGGTTATTACGACTACCTCGATACCATCGGCGTAATCGCTGCTCTGGAGCAGATCGTCGCGGAACTGAAGTCCGGACACATCGAGTTCGGCTTCGCCATTCGCGTCGCCCAGGAAGTGTTCGCCCGCGCTCGTGCCGACAAGGCTCTGGCACACTTCTAAGCCCATGTTTTGATGAATTGCCAGCCTTACCAAGAGAGTTACAAATAAAAAAGCCGCCTCGCAAGGCGGCTTTGCATTACAGAATCAAGTTATTTCGGGGTGGCCTTCGAACTGCTAGTCGTGCCAGCCGTTGCCGGACGGGCTGCCGGACTCTTTGTCGCGCTCGGAGCCGACGGTACGCTCGCGGGAGCAGGCACGCCGGACTGCGCGTTGTAAGCGTCAGCGATATCTTTCGTCATATCCGTATTCGACGCCGCCCATAGAACCGGGCTCTGCGGATTCGAGACATCCAGGATGGCCGAAAAGCCGTTCGACTTCGCGTATTTGTCGATCACGTCCATCAGCTTGCCGCCGATGCGGTTGACAATCTCACCCTGCTGCTGCTGGAAATCCTGCTGTGCATCCTCGAGCGAACGCTGCAGCGTCTTCTGCTTGCTGTCGATGTCCTTCGCCAGCTTGTTCTTGGCTTCGTCGTTCAGTTTGTCGCCCTGCGTGCTCAGTTGCTTCTTCAGGTCCTCGACTTCCTTCGAGAGACCCTGTAATTCCGAACGCTTCGGTTCGAACTTCTTCTCCAGCGCTTCCAGGTCCCGCTTGCCTTCGTTGGTGAGCAGGATCGCCTGCTGAACGTTGATGATGCCCACTTTGTTGGCCGTGGGGCCAGTGGTCGCATCGGGTGGCTTCGGCGAGGCATTGCCCGTCTGGGCGAAAGCGGTCACGGACAACAGCGCCAGGGGCAGGACAAAACGTGCAAAGGTGCGTTTCATGTGAGTGTTTCTTTGAACTCCTTAGAATCCTTCCGGGAAATCCGAATAACGCTTTCGGCGAAGGCCTCCAGTCCAGTAAGGCCTCGAAAGAAATTTCCGGTATACGGAATGGCAGGTTAATTATAGGTGTGCTCCACCCCAGCGTCAAACAACTCTCTCGGCGGGTTCCCCGCAAATTACGCACTATTCAGGACATAATGCCGTATCTTTAAGGGTATGCCCCTAGCTTGGCTGGTGGAATGTAAGACTTGCCTGCAACGTTTCGCCGTGAAAGCCCGCAACCTCGCGCCCGGTAAGAGCACCGATCAACTTACCCCTCACGAGGCGGCGGGAAGCTTTGAGTGCCCTCACTGCCACGACGTTCACGAGTACTCGACCGACGAATTCATTCCGGGCGAGGGACGTATCCGTTAAAGCAGATCGACTTATTTGTGGAATGACTTGCTGTTTGCGCTGGGCAAGCATCTAATCAAACCAGCGAGAGCCGTCTAAACCGCTAAGACCGGCTGGCTCCTCTTGTGATTGCGAGGAGCCGATGATACGTATCAATTACGATCGCCTTACCCAATACTGTCCGGTCAGAAGAAACCTGGAAGAGCGCAGCTTCAACCTGGTAGGCCGTTTGGCGGTCCTGACAGATCGCTTGCTACAGCTCATTGGTCACGACCATTTCGGATTCTTCTCGACGAAAACCGAATGCGCAAGCTTGCGTGCCGAAATCGTTGCAGCGCGGCACAACTTGCACGAACACCGGATAACTCATAGATGTTGAAGCCTGGCTCTACTCGTACCGCAACGCTTCAATTGGATCGAGCCGCGATGCATGAATTGCCGGAATCATGCCGCTGACCAGACCTACCAGCGTCAGAATCATCGTCGAGATCACCACCGTCGCCGGTGAGATGATCAGCCGAATATCGCCCATCTCGCCATGCTGGGCGAGCGCGCTGTAGAAGGTCAGATCCCCTACCGAGTACGAGATCACGTAGGCCAGCACGATTCCCAGCAAACCACCGATGAACGTGATGGCGAGCGCTTCCGACAGAAACTGAACCAGGATATCGAAGCGCTTCGCGCCTAACGCTTTCTCCACGCCGATTTCGCGTGTGCGCTGGGCGACGCTGACCAGCATGATATTCATCAACCCCACGCCGCCAATTCCGAGCGTCAGCGCGCCGATGAAAGCCAGTAGCACCTGTAACGCCATCGTGATGAGGTTGAATTGCGAGAGCTGCTCCATCAGCGTAAAGACCTGTAAGGCGCGCTTATCGTCGGAGCGGAAATTGTGCTGTGCCGCCAGCGTGTTGCGCACCGCATGCTCGACCTCGCCATAGTTGTAGCCGAGAAATTCCAGCCAGATCATGTCGATATAGTGCGTGTCGCGGAAGTCGCTCATGGCGGGAAAAGGAATATGCACAACGCGGTTGATGCTGTTTTCCTGTCCCTGCTGCGGACGCGGTTTCAGCACGCCGACGACTTCATACGGGATACCGTTGATTCGAATCTTCTCGCCCAGAGGAAAACGGCCGGAAAACAGTTTGTCCTTCGACTCCGAGCCCAACACACATACCCGCGCGCGCGACTGCAAATCTTCGGCGCTGTAAAAACGGCCCGCATCCATCTTCAGATTCTGAATGATCTGGGTGTTGGGATTACCTCCCTCAACAGTCCAGGTGTAGGAACGCCCCTCATAGCTGATGGGAGCTTCGTAATACGAATCGGGAGTGATGCGCGTCACGCTGGGCACATTCGCCAAAACGTGATCGATATCGTCCTTGGTAAGCCGAACATTCATACCAGCTTTGTTACCGCCGGCCTGCATTGAGGTGCGCCCGCCCGCGATGCCCATCGCCTGCATGCTGGCATAGGCGCGAAAGATGCTGATGATCGCTGTTGAGAAGCCCGTGCCATAGGCGAGCAACAGCACGACCGTGGCGATTCCCCAAGCCATGCCGAGCATGGTGATCGCCGTCCGCCGTCGATTGTGCCGGAGCGATCCGTAGGCTTCCGTGAAGACGTCTTTCGGCGCGATCATCGCTATTCCTGGCGAAGCGCTTCGACCGGCGTGAGCAAGGCTGCGCGGCGCGCGGGATAGAGTCCGGCAACGATGCCGGCCGTGGCGAGACTGATGATGGCGAGCGCGGCAGTCGCCGGATAGATGTGAGGGAGTTCGAATCCGTCGATCGGCGGCGCGAAACCGAAGAGCCGAGTGGCGCCGTAAGCTGCAAGAACGCCGAAACTTCCACTGATCACGGTCAGCATCAAGCCTTCAATAAAGAACTGAAAAAGGATGCTGCGGCGAGTCGCTCCCAAGGCCTTGCGTAGGCCAATCTCGCGGGTGCGCTCGCTGACTGAAACGAGCATGATGTTGACCACACCCATGGCGCCCAGAGCGAGCGTCACCAAGCCAACAGCTCCGAGAAACGTGTCCATGGCATCGGAAATCTTGCCGACCATTTCGGCGCTCTCGATGGAATCCCAGTCGTCGAAAGCATCGGGTGTCTCAGGATTGAAATTGTGGTTGCGCGC